>DATHKA010000226.1:0-25583 GCA_035489615.1 Chryseolinea sp. | reverse complement strand
CGTTTCTCAATAAATAGCTGTCGGGTGCCAGGGGATAGGAACCAGCAACGACGCGTCCTCCTACGAAAATATCCAGGTCACCATCATCGTCGAAGTCGGCGGCACGCACGCAAGATCCGCTGGCGAGGGTATTGGGCAATGCATCGGTGGCCAGCGAAAAATGGCCTTGTCCGTCGTTGAAGTAGAGCCGGTCCTGATAACGCTTGTCTCCGGCTTCCCCCTCATAGCTTCCCCCCACTGCATAGAGGTCCAGGTCACCGTCGGCATCGGCATCAAAAAGCAACAGACCTTCATCTTCAGGGTTTCGCTCCGTGCCCTTAGGTAATACGGTTGAAACGAATTCTCCATTGGGACGCTGCGCAAATAAGGTGGCATCAAATTGCGCCGACCCTCCTACAATAAAGTCCTCTCTCCCATCACCGTTAACATCTCCGGCAGCAAGCGCAGGACCGGCCTGCGAAAACTTATGCGGCAGTGTTCGTTGGCGATAATAGTCGACTTTGTCAAACTCCTTGTGGCGGTAGGCGATCCCGAGGCGATGGGTGACGTCCTCGAAGAGGCCCGCTTGCTCCTTCTGCCGGAGGGGATCGACCGCCGTGATCACAGCATCCTTCCGATAAAGATTGATCACCTGGTTAGTGGCCACGGCGGTGATAGTCTGCACCGCAAAATCTGGCCATACAACGGTAAGGCTATCAACAGATGCGTTTCTTCCCACGCCGAAATGAATGATGTCCTCCACGGTCGAAAGGTATCCCCGATAGGTGCTAAATTCATGATATTGTTTCACAGCCTTACAGGATATGATTACCCGCGCTCCTTGTCCGCTGGCATTGGGTGCTGATCCGTGGAGCCGTATTCGCAAGAAGTTATTTTTCTCCCGTTTATTATCCCCATGCTCGTCGTTGCTCTTATACAAAGTATTTTCATACAGAAACGCCGGGTCGTTGATGTTGTTCACCACGTAGTCCAGATCACCATCATTGTCGAGGTCGCCGAATGCCGCGCCATGCGAGAATGACGGTCGATTCAAGCCCCATTCGGTCGTGACATTCGAAAACGACAGTCCCCCGTTATTTTTGAAGCCATAATTGGAAACCTTCAGCACAGGAATAGAATCGATGAGGGACCGGTGATTGTTAAAGGCCCCTACCTCACGTTTAAAGTTCACATAGTCTTTGTCAGTAACATCTTTTGGAAACCCATTCGTGATAAGCAGGTCGCGGTCTCCATCGTTGTCGACATCTACAAATAACGGTGACCAGCTCCATTCCGTTTGGTGCACCCCAGCCATCTGTCCGACTTCGCGAAAAGTACCGTCGCCATTGTTGACCTGCAGCATATTTCGCATGTATTGGTACTCGTATCCGTATTCATTGTTGTTGATGTAGGTGTAGTAAGTAGCTCCGGCACCGGATACGGTTTTGCGGCGAAGATTATTTTCGGGAAGCATATCCAGCGTAATGATATCCGGATGAATGTCGTTGTCGATATCAGCAATATCAACGCCCATGGAGAAAAGCGATTGATGCTTAAGCCGATCTTTGATCTCGTTGCGGAAGGTACCGTCGCGATTGTTGATGTACAGGATGTCGTTCGATACATAGTCGTTACCAATGTATAGGTCCGGCCACCCGTCGTTATTGAGGTCGGCAACGCCGATTCCCAAGCCATAACCCTCAATGAGAATGCCTGCTTCCAGCGTTACATCTGAAAAAGTATTATTGCCATTGTTTCGGTAAAGTTTGTCATTGTTCAGCGCCGAGCCGTCCATGATCCGGGGACGGTAGCTACTGGGTATCTTATCGCTTTCGAGGTTCGTAAGCACGTAGAGGTCGAGGTCGCCGTCTTTGTCATAGTCAAAGAATGCGGCGTTCTGACTATAACCTTTGTCGTCGACGCCAAAGGCGTGTGCCTCCTCTTTGAATACAGGAACGCCGGCGGCATCGGGGCCCTTGTTTATGAATAGCGAGTTGGCTCTCGCCGCAGAGTCATCACTGATCGTGGCGCACACGTATATATCGAGCAGGCCATCGGCGTTGACATCGGCAAGGGCGACTCCGGAATTCCACTTATCGCCGGCACCAACGCCTGCCGCCGCGGTAACGTCTTCAAACTTCAGATTACCACGGTTGAGGTACAGGCGATTGGGGACCATGTTGCCGCTAAAGAATACATCCGTGAGACTATCATTGTTAAAGTCCCCTAGGGCAACGGCGGCGCCGTGATACATGTATTGAACGGTGAGGATATTGATCGAATCTTTTTCCTCGACAAGATTGACGAAATCAATTCCGGATGATTCAGCAGGAACCAGTCGGAACAGGGTATCGGGTGCACGTGAACAGCCGATGGAAAGGACCACCATAGTAATGCATGTTGCCGTTCTGGTCATCGCGGTAAACAAGGATGTAGTCAATTCATCTATGGTTAGGTCATTTCAAACAATAAAAAAGCCGTCCTGCCTGGGCGGGACGGCTTTCGTTTATTAGTGATTTAATACAACGGATTCTGTATCAGCGTCGTGTTTCGATTCATTTCTTGCTGGTCGATAGGCAACCAATACATCTTATCGGCCCAGGCACGGTCTTGCACTTTATTGCGCGTGTACGTGACTGTTCCGGAGAGTGCTTGATTGATCACAATCCCGTTGCCTGGTCGATTCATAGCAGCAGGGGCAATCATCCAACGGCGGATATCGAAATAACGGTGCTGCTCAAACACCAACTCGACGCGGCGTTCGTTCCGGTAGCGATCCATCAATGCCGCTCCCGTTTCTGTGAATGCAGGCATGCCCGCGCGTGCCCGAAGCTGGTTGAGTACCGTCTGCGCTTCAGCGTCCTGTCCGAGTTCGATGCAAGCCTCGGCATAGTTCAGCAGGATCTCACCATAGCGGAAGAAATGCCATGGCGCTTCCTGGTTTCCACCGGCAGCAGCGTATTCGTGAACCACTGTAGGATCGACAAACTTGCGTAAGTAGTAACCTGAGTAACCACCATTCCAGTCTTCGACCGGACCGTCACGGGTATCGAGCCCTGGAAGAAATACCCCGGGAGCTGTCTCTACCGTGCGAATGAGCACTTTGCCAACGGGATCCATCTCCTTCACGTCGGCCGGGCGCGGTCTCCACAAAGATTGATCGTGCAGGATACTGGCAGTCATACGAGGATCACGGTTTGCATAAGGTGCAGCGGCATGTACAGGATTGCTCCAGCTGAATTTGGTGCCATCCGTCAGTTCGTAATCGTCAACCAATTCCTGGATCGGCGTGTTGCCGCCCCAGTTGTGGTATCCATTGGGACCGTTCGCAAGACCGGGGAGAGCGCCGTCTTCCCATCCGCGGCTCTTGACAAAGTAGCGGCTGAAGATAGCTTCCTTGCTGTCCTTCAACAGGAACAAGTCCGTGTAGTCCTTAACCGGGTTGCCGGTGTTCTGGAGTGAATACAGACCCAGATCCATTACTGCCTTGGCAGCATCTTTCGCGGCCTGCCATTTGGCAGTCCTGTCGCCTGGAGCCGCAATCAGTTCCGGGTTGCTAAAACCACCTGCATAACCTGTCTCGTTGTAGAGGTCGCTGGCGGCGTACAACAGGATGCGTGCCTTGAGGGAAAGCGCAGCTCCGCGCGTAGCCCGGCCGATATCTCCGCCACCGGATCCATAAGATAGCGGGAGCAATGCGGCTGCTTCGTCACACTCAGCTACGATAAAGGCCACGCACTCGGCCAACGGGCTTCTGGCAACCTGAAAATCGCTGGTGAGCTCGTACGCCTGTCTTACCAGGGGCACGCCACCATACAACCTTACGAGATTATGATAGAAGTAGGCATTCAAGAATGCTACCTCGCCCTTCATGCGCGCGCGCCACAGCTCATCCTGTTCATTAAACGGCACCTCGTCGATGCGTTCTTTAAACAAGTTTACCTGGCGAATGCGAATGTATAGCTGTGTCCAGTTGAACTCGTCAAAGTCGCCCCGTGAGAACGAGCCTACGTCTGCCGGCGTTAGGTTCGATTGGACCACCTGGGAGGAACCATAGTTATGGATAAATTGAGATTCATCGGCCAACGATCCCAGCATGAGTTCACGCATGCCGTGGTTGAGACCACGATACATTTCATTTACAAACGCCTCAACAAGAGCCGGATCCTTCCAAACCACGTCCTCGCTGAACCGATCCTCTGGATCAACGTTCAGAAAGTCCTGGCTACACGACGTAGAGTACAAGACCAATGCAATACCGAGATAATACTTCAATAGTTTTTTCATGGCATGATCTTATTTAGAATCCAATATTAACACCCGCGTTGAACGTCATCTTCTGAGGATACACGGTACCATCCTGATTATCTGTTTCCGGGTCAAACACCTTGAAAGAATCCCAGGTAATGAGGTTGATAGAGTTCACGTATACACGTGCTGTGCGCATGCCTATCTTGCTGATTATGGCCGAAGGCAACGTGTAACCCAGCTGAATATTCTTCAGACGGACGTAGTCGGTATTTCGGAACCAGTAGGAGTTGTCCTGCGAGATCCAGTATTCGTCTTCGCGGTTAAACGTGCGCGGCTTCTCGGAGCTGGGATTTTCTGTCGTCCATCGTCCATCAGCAAAATCCTGCAGGTAATTTCCGAAGTCACCGGATTGCGTACGGATGTACGACCGTGCGCCGGTAGCGGCCTGAAACAGGATGTTCAAATCAAATCCCTTCCAGCCTGCCGTAAGGGTAAGTCCTCCCTGAAACCGTGGAATCGTGTTGTTCTCCATGCGGATTTTGTCATCAGCATCGATCTCACCATCGCCGCTCACATCTTCAAATCTGATATCGCCAGGCCGAGCGCCGGACCAATGCGGATAGGCATCGACATCTGCCTGAGTCTCAAAAACGCCGATTGCCTTGTACATGAGTCGGGTGTCGTTAGGACGTCCCGTTTGGGTCTGCCATGGGAACGTGGTCGCGGGCTCGTCGTAGAAGATCATTTCATTCTTAGAATAGCCGCCGTTCACGCTGATGCCATAGTTAAAGGTCCCTACGGAATTGTTGAAGTTCAGCAGGAAGTCAATGCCATGGTTTTTAAGCTCGCCGATGTTTTCCTTCGGAGGTGTAAATCCGGCAGTCTTTGGAATGGACGCGTTCCGGGTAATGAGCATTTGTGACCGTTTGTTACTAAAGTAATCTACTTCAAACGAGACCTTGCCTTGCAACAAAGTACCTTCTAAGCCGATGTTAGAATTATTAGCAACCTCCCAGGTGATATTCGGGTTCGCGATAGGAAAAGCAGTTGGCGTAATGCTGGTGGTCAGGGTGGTGTAATCAAAAATATAGTTACCTCCGAAACCAAAGTTGTTGGCAAACTGGAATTCATCGTCATAGACGTTGCGTGCACTCATGCGATCGTTACCCAACTGACCCCAGGAACCACGAAGTTTCAAGCGATCGATGAAGCTAACGGACTGCATAAAGTTTTCTTCCGAAACAACCCAACCAGCTGACACGCCCGGGAAGAATCCCCAGCGAGAGTCTTCAGGGAAAATGTAGGAAGCGTCATAACGCCAAACCATCTCCACCAGATACTTCTCGCGGAAAGCGTAGTTGATACGGCCGAAGTAATTAAGACGGGTTCTGTTGTATAACTTTCCGTCCAACAGGTTACCGTTCCAGGCATTCGTACTGGCATTCTGATTTCCAGCGAAAAGCTCGTCAACAGCTGTGGATATGTACCCGTTCCTGAAACCCATGAAGACGTTGCCCTTCAACACCTGCTTTTCAGTACCTGCCATCAGGGCCAAAGTATGGTCTGTTCCGAAGGTATGAGAGTAGTTGATATAGGCGTTGGTCGTTTGGGCAGAGGTTCGTTCCAACTCCTGCTGAAGTTCGGGCGCGCTGAGACCGCGTTGTGAACGAAGGAGCTCAGGCTCACCATTGTCATCATACGAGGTATAGTCCCAGGTATACAGATACCAGGGAGTCCTGAACCGTTTAATCGGACGGAACGACTCATCGAAGGCCGCGTTGAACATCACGTTCAGCCCCTTCACCCAGGGAATATCAATGCGAGCCCTGAGGTTACTGTTGAAGACGTTGTTAACATCATCCACGTACCCCGTGGCCGGTGTACTGATCACTACAGGGTTATCACCGTTCTCGATGTCGGGTCCTGGCAGGCCATTGGGCCAGTAGGCGGGCAAGTTCGGCTTGCCGCGGATCAACATCCGGAAGATCGTACTGGCATCCCGGGTAGGATAAGTCCGGTCTTCTTGCCGGCCAGCCAGGTCGACTGAAATGTTCAGCCAGTCGGTGATCTTGGCATCGATATTCGATCGGAAATTGTACTGCTTATACTTGGTACCACTGTTCTTGTAAACGCCATTTTCAGAGAGGCTTCCCAGCGACAGATAATACTTCACCCCGTCGTTTGTTCCGCCCGAGACCGATAACGTGGCAACGTCCTGCATGGCATTGTCTTTAATAACAGCGCCATACCAGTCGGTGTCGGGATGCGTCCACACGTCGGACCCGCTGCGATACTTTTCAATATCGGCCGCTGAATAGCGGGCGGGATTTCCGCGGTATTCATCGATTTCATTGAGCATGGTGGCATACGTAGGCGCGTCCGTGACTTCCGGCAAACGCGTCGGCTTGTTGAACCCGATGTTATAATTGAAATTGATCTGGGGTTTCCCAGCCTGACCGCGTTTGGTAGTTACCAGAATAACGCCGTTTGCTGCCTGCGCGCCATAGATTGCCGCCGAGCCATCCTTCAGGATCGTGATGCTTTCAATGTCGGCAGGATTGAGGCGCTCAAGGCCCCCGCTTCGGTTAGCAATACCATCGATAACAATAAGGGCATTGGGGTTTCCCGAAGTGTTCGTACCGCGAACCCTTATCTCCGAGCCATCTGAGCCAGGCTGTCCTGACCGGTTGATAAATACGGCTCCCGGCAATCGCCCTACAAGAGCGTTCGACAAGTTGGTTACCGGCGCCTGAGAAATCACGTCGCTCTTCACTGACGTAACGGCACCTGTAATGGTGGTTTTCTTTTGTTCACCATAGCCTACCACCACGATTTCCTGCAGGGATTGAACATCCTGCGCGAGCGTAATGTTGAGGTTGGTCTGCCCACCAACGGTAACCTCCTGCGAGGTGTAGCCGATAAAGCTGAAAATCAATATGGAAGATTCGTCGGGCACTTCCAGCGAAAAGTGACCGTCTACATCGGTCGTAGTCCCGTTGGTGGTGCTCTTGACCAGGACGTTTACGCCTGGAACGGCGATCCCCTGTTCATCCTTGACGGTTCCGCTAACCGTAATAGCGAGCGGGTTCACAGCGCTGGTGCCCATAGATGCCATGGCGGCAGGCTCAGCCGATTTCAGCACAATCTGTTTTCCGATCACGTCATAGCGAAGGCCGGATCCCAGGAGCTGGTTAAGCACACTGGAAAGGACTTCGTCTTCGACGTTCAGGGAGACACGCTCCCGGTTTTGTATGAGCCTCGGGCGATAGGTGAACTTGACGTCAGCCTTGCGCTCGATCTCTGAGAGAACTGCCTTGATTTCCGCGTTTTCGGCGTGCAGCGTGACCTTGCGGTCCAGCACTTCCTGCCCATTCGTGTCTATCGCATAGGCCATCATTACGGACACGCTGGTAATCAATAAGTTAATCAGGGTGACTTTCATAAAGAATAGCAATGCATTTCGAATAGGTTTAGACTTATTCTTCATAATTTTAGATGTTTTTGTTTGTTCTAATAGGGCAAAAACTAGGTTCCACCTCGATTTTATCGGGTGGCTACGACGGGCCGATGATGGTTCCAGCATCGTTGGCCCACATTTTTTTGGGTTGGGTTGAGTAGTGTGTTCTTACATAGGCTGTATGTGTTTAGTTGTTTGACTCCTCACATCCGGCGCTCTGAATGAGGACCCTGGCGTCCTGTACTTCATAGGTAGCTCCGATAGCGCGGCAAATAATTTCTATGCGTTCGTGAAAACCTTCTTCTTCCAGCGTGGTTGTCAACGTACATGACGACAGCAATCTGGGATCGAATACGATGTCAATGCCATAGTTATCCTCCAGTTCCTCAAAGATCTTGTCAACTGGCATGGCGTCATAATGCATGTGGAACAGCGTAGGCTTTGCGAGTATAACCTGCGGCGTAGCCACGATCTGTTTCAAGAAATTCTCTTTAACCATATCGTAGACTACTTCCTGATTGGGCGTCAGGATTACTTCATTCAAACCGCCACCGACGACATCATTCAATGGCCTTGTAACGGACACCCTACCGGTTTTCACAGCCACCTTCACCTCAGGATCGTCCTCGTAAGCCCTGACGTTAAAGCTTGTTCCCAATACTTTGACCATCACATTGTGGGCGTTGATAACGAAGGGCCTTGTCTTGTCTTTGGTTACATCAAAGAAAGCCTCACCTATCAGGCGCACCTCACGCAGGTTGTCGGCAAACTGGCGGGCATACTCGATCGTTCCCCGGGGCTGCAACCTGATCATTGAACCGTCAGGCAAGCGGTGTTCCTGCACGCTTTCAGATCGGTTGTTGATCGTTATGACTTCGCTGGATGCCTCACCATCGTAAATGGTATCGCGACTGGCATTCTTCCGGTTAATGAAAACAAATGTGTAGCCAACGATCGCCAGCAATAGCAAAGTTGCCGCAATGCGCATGGGTGCCCAAAATCGTGCGCGAGTCGGCCTGGCTTCGGGAAGTTTAGTGAAATCAATACGTCGTTTGATTTCGGCTAGCATCTTTTCCTGCAACGCCTGTTCCGCCAGCAGATCTGCGAGACGGGAATCGTCAATTTTTGTATCGAGTGATGCAAACCACTCCTCGACAACGGCCCGCTCTTCGCGCGTGCATTCGCCGTTAAGATATTTTGAAAGGATTTTAAAGAGGGGTTGATTTTCCATGTTCAAACGTGGTATCGATCGATTTCGGCACAAATGTATAGTCCGATATCTGCCCGGTTTACCCCCACCGGTTTGTGAAGAATATTTAAAAAAACTTTCTGTGTTTGCGCCGGATTGAATTGGGCGCTTTCGAAGCTGGAGTTATGGAAGGAAGGATAGAAAGTCGGCCATGCCGTCCGCTATTCCGTAGGTTCCAAAGGAAAAGAAGGTGAAGTGCCTGAGGTTCAGCTTGAGGACCTTGAGTGCTTTGCCGTATTGATTTTCGGCCGTCTTCTCGGAAATACCCATGCGGGTGGCGACCTGCTTGAGAGACAGATCTTCGTTCTTATGTAGTTTCACTATCTGGCGGCGCTTGGCGGGGAGCTTCTCAATTTCGCGTTCAAGAGCTCCGTTGAAATCGTCTAACAACACGGATTCTTCAGTACAGTTATTTTGAAGTGGAATGCCGCGTTTTTGTTGTTCATGCGTGTAGACGTGATGCGACATCTCGCGCGAAAGATGATTGATTACCTTGTATTTGACAGCGGTTGACAGATAGGCCGGCAGGCTATGTATGATCACCGTGCACCGATTTACCCAAAGACTCGTGAAAATATCCTGAACAATCTCCTCGGAGATTTCGCGCGACTGGATTCGCCGATACGCAACGGCGTATAGAACGCGCCAGTAACGACGGTAGATCTCCTCAAATGCTGGCACGTCCTGAGCTCTTAGCTGATCAAGGAGTGCACAGTCTGAATATGCTTTTAACTTATCCATCACTAAGTTAAGCACCTCACAGGTTAAAACGGTTAGGTAGCTGTCGCCGTGACAAGCTTTAAAGTGTCAATTATACATCTATATTAGTAAAAAGCAATGAGGAAAACGATTGCGGGCACGATTTTTTGGGGTGAGACCAGAGGCATTCAGAATTTCTCCCTGACTTCCAAGGCCTTAAAACTTGCCAGTTCAAGTCCTCAATAATTGCGCTTTGTCAAGTTCCGCTGAAATTCCGTCGCCGTGTAATTGTCGCTGCAGGTTCAAGATATATACATTATAATTGATCAACCGTATTTGCGGCAAACCCAACAGTTCAACCCCGAGTTAACGCCTGAGTATGACAAGAACTTCCCTTTCAATTATTGGTCTTCTCTGCACGGCCTTTGCCTGCCATGACAAGACCACCGACGTCGCCAAAGAAAAACACGACCTCGCCGATGTTATGGAAAATCATTCGCGCGCCGAAATCCTTGACAAATGGTATCCCCAGTCCGTCGATACAGTGGACGGCGGATTTCTCAGCACATTCACCTATGACTTCAAACCGACCGGGGAGCAGGACAAAATGATCGTTTCGCAGGCGCGGCATATTTGGACTAATTCGAAGGCCTCGGAAATCTATCCTGAGCGCAAATACCACCTCGAGGCGGCGCATCATGGCTTTGAATTTCTGCGCGACGCGATGTGGGACAAACAATACGGTGGGTTTCACTGGCTCGTCGATAAGAAAGGCAACCCGAAGGCTAGTGGTCAGGGCGAGAAGACCGCATACGGAAATGCGTTTGGCATCTATGGACTCGCGGCGTATTACAAGGCATCTAAAGATACGGCCGCACTGAGCCTCGCTAAAAAGGCGTTCATGTGGCTGGAGCAGCACAGTCATGACAGTGTTTATAAGGGTTATTATCAACACCTAAAGCGCGATGGCAGTGTCGTCGTGCGCGACGCCTCTGTTGCCTCTACGGCAGAAACGGGATACAAGGATCAGAACAGCTCCATACACCTGCTGGAAGCCTTTGCCGAACTATACCAGGTTTGGCCCGACCCACTCGTGCGCGAGCGGCTCGAAGAAATGCTTGTGCTCATCCGGGACACTATTACGCATCCAAAGGGATATCTCGTTCTCTTTCTTACACCGGACTGGAAACCCATCACGTTTGTAGATCAACCTGATTCGATCGTACATAAGCACCATGGACTAGATCACGTTTCATTCGGGCACGACGTGGAAACAGCGTTCCTTATGCTCGAGGCATCGCATGTACTGGGGATCGAACATGACACGCTCACGATGCGAAAGGCGAAGCACATGGTCGATCATGCGCTGGCCGTAGGATGGGACGATAAGGATGGCGGCTTCTACGATGAAGGCTATTACTTTAAAGACAAACCTGGTATTACCATCACGCACGACACCAAGAACTGGTGGGCACAGGCGGAGGGTCTTAATACGTTGTTACTGATGTCGGATCATTTTCCTGATGATGAGCATCATTACTATGAGAAGTTTCTGAAGCTTTGGCAGTATTGCGATAAGAATCTCATCGACCATCAATATGGGGACTGGTTTGAAGGGGGTATTGATAAGCAGCCGGAAAAGAAGACGGCTTTGAAAGGGCATATTTGGAAGGCGACGTATCATCAGTATCGGTCGATGATAAATTGTGTAAGGAGGTTGAATGGGGAGGAAGTGCATCCGTAAAGCTAGCCAGTCTGAAGACTGGCGGGGGTGGTGCGATAGAAAATGAGGGCACAAGTCTCCTGCTGGGCGTGTGGGATTTCCAAATGCGAAGAAGAAGACTTGCGCCAGCGCGCTGTTTACAGTTTCATCTCCCAGCCTTTTTCATAGCTGCGACTCCATAACGCGCTCGCTTCCTTGTCATCTTTGATGTGACCGTTCGATGGATCGCACTTTATGGCGCGGCCCACGCGGTAGGAGATGTTGCCCAACTGCGGCAGCAGGGTCGATTTGTGACCTTCTGAGACCGGCGCCGCCAGCTTTTCCTTGCCGCGAATTGACTGCAGGAAGTTTGACAAATGTAAACTGTCCAGCTTCTCTCCGGCGCCCATCGTATTGGTTGCGTCAACTTGCTCTAACGTGGTCTTCACGTCTTTCACCAGCTTATTGCCTGCATCGTAGATCTTATAGTCGTCGCCACCGGGGATAACCATAGTTCCTTTCTCTCCATAGAAGATCACCCCGCGACCCACACCTTCCACCGGGAAGTCATTGCAGCTGCGCCCTTCCCAGGTAAGGGCTGTATTGTTAGAAAACTCGGCGGTAATAGTTTGAGTATCCGGCGTTTCCCAATCATCCTGGTATGCGAACCGTCCGCCGGCTGAAACAACTTTCGTCGGATAGTCAACACCCAATCCCCAGCGCATGACATCGATCTCGTGGGTGCCATTATTCAGCGCTTCACCGGTTCCCCAGTTCCAGAACCAATGCCAGTTGTAGTGAATCAGATTGTCGCGATATTCTTTGCGAGGGGCAGGTCCCTGCCACAATTCGAAGTCAAGGTTGGCCGGGGGCGCGATCACCTTCCCCTTGCCAATAGGTTTCCTTGCGTTGGCGTACCAACCTTTGGCGAAATACACGCGACCGATCGCGCCGGCTCGCAGCTCCGCGATCGCTTCCATCACGCGCGGGAACGAACGCCGCTGGCTTCCCATTTGAATAAGCTTGTTGTACTTGGTTGCCGCGGCCACCAGCATCTCCCCTTCTGCCGGGTTGTGCGAACAGGGCTTCTCTACATAGACATGCTTTCCTGCTTTCGCGGCCAGCAACGCCGCGGGCGCATGCCAATGATCTGGCGCGGCGATGGCAACTGCATCAACGTCTTTGCGCTCGAGCAACTGTCGTATATCTTTGATCCCCTGAGGCTTCTTGCCCGTAATCTTCTCGATCTCTGCTGTGGTCTTGGCAATGACCTGACTGTCTACATCACAGATATAGGCCACCTCAACATTGGGAAGTTTCGAAAGCATCGTGGCCAAAAAGTGGCCCCGGCTGTTTGTTCCCATCACCCCCATCACTACTTTCTCGTTGGGAGAACATTGAAAACTGAAGACGTTGGGCATCGCCATCATTCCGGCGGAGGTGAGCATCGATTGTTTGATGAATGTACGGCGGTTAGACATAGATCTTAAAATTTGTATTGAGTCCTGAGTATTAAGTACTGTGTGGGTCGATAGTATAATAGTATTAAGAGTGTTCGAGTTGTACAATCAGCGGTAAGGAACACTAACGACTTACTACAAGTACTCCCTACTAGATAGCAAAAGATATCCGAATTACGCATGCCCTCTATACAACCGGCTATTCTTCCAGCATTGGCGGTTCCGGAAACTCAAGTCCGTTAATTTCCTGCACAGCGCCGCCCGCGATGCCACGCACATCGCCGTACAGCGCAGCCAGGTTCTCCATCGCCCGCATCAGCCGCTTCTCACGCTTGGCCCACTGGCTGGCAAACAGCACCTTCTCCTTAATCAGATCGTCCTGCATATCGCGATAGCTTTCGAAGGCAGCCTCCAGCTTCTGCTTGAATTCAGTACTCGTCACATAGTTATAGACCATCTGCATTTTGCCTTCCCGATTCTCCTGGGCTGAAACCACTTCGCCGATGCGAATCATGCTACTGCGCAACAGGACGGCCAGTGACCGGAAGTCGGCAAACGAACATATCCATACGCCTTCCATTTCACCGAACCGCGTTATGCCTTCGGGTAGGGCCTCCGTTACAATCACGGCGATCGCTGCCTGCTGCAGGCGCATATCGTCTTTCACCTTGGCAATCCAGTCTCCGCCAAAGTGTTTCGTGCGTTTGCTTTCATACAAGATCCGGCCACAGGCCACGCCAAATTGATCCACTACTATATGCACACAATCTCCACCACGTTTTCCTTTCGAGACCTCTTCGACGCGATCTCGCGAGAAAGAGTGACGGAGGAATTCTTCTATGGCCAGCTCCTGTACCTCACCCTGCATTTGCATGCTCCCTTGTTCCGTGCGTTTCTTCATCTCGTTAATGAGCCGGGACTGATCATCGAGCTTCTTCTGCAACTCCGCGCTTCGGAGCCGCTCTTCGTCGCGCACGCGTTCTGTTTCCTCCATTACCTTCCTCCTGGCTTGTACCTCCCAAAGTTCGCGCTCACGGGCCTGCTTCAGCTCGCGTTCACGGAATTCCAGGCCCGCCTTCTCGTAGGTCGCCTTCTCAACATGCTGCCGGATCGTCGTTTCACGCTCAAGCAAACGCTTCTTCATTTCCAACTCAATGCTTTCTTCGCGGTCCTTCAAATGCCGTTCGCGCTCTTCCACCGTGACCATCTTTTCCTCCAGCGACTTTAATCGCTTCGCCTTCGCTAACCTGTCCTCCTCGAGACGCTTCATCTGTTGCTGAAACTTTTGTCCCTCCTCAGACCGCACGCGTTCGGTCACGACCTTTAACTGTTCGTAATTCTTCTTCTCAAATTCACGCTCCAGCCGCGTTCTTAGTTCATGCTCGAGTGACTCTTCCGGTGAAAATTTGTTGCCGCAGTGCGGACATTTTATTTGTTGATCTGTTGATTGATTGATCTGTTGGTTGGTTTCGAACAACGACGTTGCCACAGACGGGTTGAGTTGGGTATTGGATTCCAGGGTACGCAGCATATTATTGAATCATTTGTTGATCTGATGATTGGTTGATTTAGTGCCGGGCGCAAAGGCGAAGTTTGGCGCTACAGTTATTTGATTCGAAGGTATATTGCGGCTGTGACAGATAGTGTCATTTGGAGATTTGGTGACCAGGATTGGGGGAAGGACCTGTACAGGACTTAAAAATGGTTGGATTATGAAAAAACAAGTAAGTAAGGGACGGGCCGGTTCATCTATTATCCCGCAGGCCAAGTTGTTGCGCCTGTTTCAGATCATCGCCGTGCTCAAGTCGGGGCATTGGACCATTCAACAGTTGGCTGAGCGATTTGACACCAGTCCACGGACGATCTACCGCTACCTCAATCTGCTGGAGGCAGTCGATTTCCTTATTGAAAAGGACTTTGACAACCGGTATTTCATTATTACGTCAGACGATGATCCAACGCAAGCGGTATTCACCGTGGAAGAAACGCGACTGATGAAAAAGCTGATCTCCGCAGGAACGAATGACAATCCGCTAAAGAACCTCCTGCTGAAGAAGCTTTCGCTCAACTCTGAAATTGACAGCATGCCCCGGCTGTTTCTCAAACAGCGCATCGGAAAATTCGTGGAGGAAATCGCGGAGGCGATCAGGAACAAGCAGCAAATTGTGCTGCAGAATTATCACTCCGCCAACAGCAATGAGATACGCGACAGACTGGTAGAGCCCATTCATTTTGGCGACAATTACCAATCCGTTGTAGCGTTAGACACGGGCGATCTGGTATGCAAGCAGTTTAAGCTGGACCGGATCGGCGCACTTGCGACCGGCCCGTCGGGCTATCAATTCGAATCCCAACACAAGAAGAATCAGGCAGATATCTTTGGTATGTCGGGTGATTCGAACACGCACATCACACTGGAACTCACGTTGCGCGCATATTTATTATTGCGGGAGGAGTTTCCACTCGCTATTCCCTACATCACGCAAATCGATGGCGGCTATGTGTTCACTGGCCCGGTGTCATCATTCGAAGGACCGGCACGGTTCGTACTCGGACTTGTTGACGAGATCGCTGTGGTGTCGCCGGATTCGCTACGGACCTTCATCGACAACAAGATCAAGGGGCGCAAGTCATAATTCTGCCCGCTACCTGCTAGCGTTGCTTCGTGCGACTTCTATGGCGTTCCGCCAGCTGATTCAGATCGCCAATATACCGTTTGAGGTGAATGAGCAACAAGTAAATGCCCTGGTAACCGCCGAAGTTCTCAACATCCCCATCAGCAAGGTCCCTCTTCACACCCGACTGTCGTTGCAATAATAACTCCAGATAGATGAGGCAACGGTCAAGCTGCTCGCGAAGCTCTGCGCGGGCGTTGTCAAGTTTCAGGCGATCAAAGCCTTCCTTCCACGAAACATCACTGAGAGTATCTTGAGGGAATTGCAGGTCCATCGGGCCACCGAGGTTGCGCGGTGATTTATTGGTGATGGCATCCAGGAGATTACGGCTGGTGGTTGCCAGATTGTACAAGAATTCAGCGACAGTCTCAGTCGCATTAATATTTTGACTGAGTAAACTTCCATCCACATCGAACCACGCATCAATGGCGGAGATTGATCGGATCATTTCATTTCGCAGGTTCAGTATAACGTTCTGCATTGTTGAGTCATTTAAAACAAAAAGCCCGGACATTTCAGGCCCGGGCTTTTATTATATCATTTAACAATGAGTCTAAATAAAACAATCCCGGACCACACCATGGCGCTTTAGCACCATGTAGAGGTTGACTGCCGATTGAATTGGGAATTGGTGAATCATAATGAGGCAAATGTATCGAAAGTTTCTGTATCTGCTTACAAAAACCGTTAAGAATTTATGAAGACTTGTCCATGCAACACTTCTTAAATTTCTGGCCGCTGCCACAGGGACAAGGGTCGTTTCTTTCGAGCTCCGCCTTTTCCGGGACCGCTCCCGTCAGCAGGTGGGCAGTATCCTGCCGAAAAGCCACCGATAGCAACTGGTACAAATCAGGATGATTCTTTTGAAGGAGGGTCGGGCGTTCAAAGAAGTACTCGCCAGCAACTGCCAAAAATTCCTTTTCATTGGTAGCACCATAGGCGTTTATGTCGCTCTTTCCTTTCATAATCAGGGCCGTCTGCTTATGAATCAGGTTAAGCCAGGGTACTGCGTAGGCTTTGTCTTTGAGCGTCGCGGGAATGCCATCGATGACACCGTCTTCCTTGTCCAGCAAGTGAATGAACTCATGAATGCCGATATTCTGTTTGTCGCTAGTGTTCTCGAAACCGCGATGAAGCGCAGGCTTGGACAAGATCATCTTGCCCTCCATCGTGCCGCTGCCCACCATTCCCAAAATGACTTCCTCCTTGCTGTTGATTTCGTATTGCTGATCGAACGAGCCGGGATAAAGCAGGACTTCGCTGAGGAAGGAATAGTGCCAGTCGGGAAATCCAAATACGGGGATCACGGCGCTGCTGGCAACCAGTAGCTTGTCCGTTATGTCCACTTCAACCATTACCCCCGTAATTCGCACCCGCGTCAGGAACCGAATGATCCCCTTCTCGAATCGCTCCTTTTCGGACTGATCAAGCTGTTGATAGAACGGCACCTTTTGATGGAGAACGGCCCGCCATTTTCCAGGAAATTCCGCGGGCATATTGGCCACGCGCTTCTGCCGCGTATAAAAAACGGCGAAGCCAACAAGAAAAATTAAGATGATAATGAAGCTGGTCATATACTAATCGTCCCGCCTGGTAAGCGACCGGCGAACGTCGCGCAGATGTTTCGATATCGGGTCAAAAATATCACTATATTTCTTCCCATCCAGTGGCGGTTGAGAGCACAGCGGGCGTCAAGGTGCGGCCGGCATAAATTCTTGCATTAGCGTATGATGGACATGCCTGGGGGATCTGACAGCAGCAAGCGGTGGAACAGCCGTCGAAGGGCCATGCTCCTGTTTGTCTCGATGTGTTTCGCGACAGTCGCCGGGTTTTCGCAACTCCCCTTTCAGCAGGGCGTCAACCTTACCCAGTGGTTTCAAACTACTTCCGTTCGGCAGGTGCAGTTTTCCAAATTTACACGGACCGATCTGGAACAGATCAAGGAACTTGGCTGCGATGTGATTCGCCTGCCGATTAGTCTGCACGCAATGACCTCTGGCGCTCCGGATTTTGTAATCGATCCGCTGTTCTTCGTATTTATGGATCAGGTGACAGACTGGACGGAGGAGCTCGGCCTGCATCTGATCCTCGACAATCACACGTTCGACCCTAACGATGCGACCGATCCCAACATCGGTGTGGTACTCAACAAGGTATGGGGCCAGATGGCCGCTCACTTCAAAAATCGCTCAGCACGCATCTATTACGAAATACTGAACGAACCCCATGGCATTACTGCGGCGATGTGGGGGCAAATTCAGCAGGGAGCGATAGAGGCAATCCGTGCCGTTGACAGGGAACACTACATCATTGTAGGTGGCGTGAACTACAACAGTTACAACGATCTGGCTACACTACCGAGTTACACCGATCAAAAACTCATTTATACATTTCATTTTTACGATCCCTTTCTATTCACCCACCAGGGAGCAAGTTGGACGGATCCCTCCCTGGAGCCTCTGGCGGGAATCCCGTTTCCTCATGGTGCATCGGCTATGCCTGTGTTACCCGCATCACTCCGTAGCACCTGGTTGGAAAGTGCCTATAACAACTACCCGCAGGAAGGAACGGTAGCGCGTGTCAAGCAACTCATCGACATCGCCGCGGCGTTTAGCGCCAGCCGGGGCGTGCCCGTTTACTGCGGTGAGTTTGGGGTATACCTACCTAACAGCAATGATCAACAACGGGTGGCCTGGTACAAACTTGTCCGGGATTACCTGCAAGAGAAGAACATCCCATGGACGACCTGGGATTACCGTGGCACCTTCGGACTCTTTGAAAAGAATACCGACGAATTGTTTGATTACGATATCAACGTTCCTTTGCTCGAAGCACTGTCGCTGAACGTTCCTCCTCAGGCCAATCCGGTTCACCGCCTTCAGACCACCGCCTTCGATATTTACGACGATTACATCGGGGCAGGGATCGTAGACGCGAGCAATACTACTGCTGGCACCCTTGACTACTACCATGATGATGCGCACGATGGTAAGTATGCCATCCACCTGGCAAACGTTGATCAGTACTTTGCCGTAGGCCTGGATTTTCGCCCCAATCTGGACATGTCGCTTTTGCCAGATAATAATTATGTCCTTGAGTTCTGGGTCAGGGGAGATACACCGGCAAGTTCATTTGATGTGAGATTCGTTGATTCCAAGACTGGCACGCCCGATCATCCCTGGCGTCTGGGGCTCACGATCGATCAGGCTGTGGCGCCATGGGACAATGCCTGGCATTACGTTCGCATTCCGCTGTCGATGCTGCAGGAAAAGGGTTCATACGACAACGGGTGGTTTCCTCCGGAAGGCAAGTTCTCCTGGCACGAGGTAGATCGGTTAGAGATTGTCGCCGAGTCGCAATCACTAACAGGCGTCAGTTTTCAATTTGACGGGATCCGTGTAAGCGGTGACCCCGTGGTGACTACCGCTGTCTCAGAAGGTGTGCGCAACGCTTCGGTCGAAGTTTTCCCCAACCCGGCCACGGCTACTGTCCATGTGAAATATGATCTGAAGAATGACGAAGTTGCCGGCGTGACCCTGACAACGGTAATGGGTAGTACTGTTCGGACATGGCATCCAGCGTGCCGGAGCGAAGGGCCGGACGAAACCGTGTTTGATGTTCGTGGCGTGCAGCCAGGATTGTACTTCCTGCACATCAGCACGTCTCAGGCGACCTACACTGAAAAAATCAGGATCGAGTGATCTTAAGCGGAACGGCGACAACTCCAATCAACAGATCAACAGATAAATCAATCGAGCCGTGCATATAAAAAGTTGGCGCAGCAAAGGTTTGTTCTCCTATCTTCCCTATAAACCACGCATAAACTTATGAATCGTTCCACGCCTTTGAATCGCCGGGAATTTTTGTTGAAAGGATCCGCCGCATTGTCGACAGTCGCATTATCCGCCACGGCCTTGCGCGGTGCACCAGCCATTATTAAAAGTCTCGGCAAACCCGACTCAAAGTTTGCGGGTGTTCAGATTGGTGTCATCTCCTATTCGTTCAGGAGCCTGCCTTGTAATGCTGAGCAGCTGCTTAAATACTGTATCGATTGCAACATCAGTGCAATTGAGCTCATGGGCAACACCGGCGAAGCATTTGCCGGTGCCCCGCATGCGTCAACTGAGCCTATGAAGTTTACGCCTGGTGCTCCACGTCCTCAACGGACGCCCGAACAAGAAGCCGAGCAACAACGGAAAGACCAGGAAACGGCGGCATGGCGAGAGAAGATCTCAATGGATGCTTTTAGCAAACTTCGGAAGCTGTATAACGATGCCGGAATTTCCATCTACGCCTGGAAGCCCAGTGCGTTGGGAGAAAAGAATACCGATGCCGAGATCGAATACGCGCTGCGTTCAGCCAACGCGTTAGGTGCTACCCATGTCACAGTTGAATTGCCTACTAATCCCGAGCAAAGCAAACGCCTGGGCAAGTTTGCCGATAAGCACAAGGTTGGCGTGGGTTACCACGGCCACTTGCAACAAACATTTACGGCTTGGGATGAGGCCCTGGCACAAGCAAAATACAACGGTCTTAACTGCGACATTGGCCACTATGTAGCGGCCGGCTTCGATCCGATTCCATTGCTTGAGGCCAAGCATGACCGTATCTACAGCATGCACATCAAAGACCGTAAGTCGAAGGCCAACGGTGGCGATAACATGCCATGGGGCGAAGGCAATACGCCGGTGGCATCGGTTCTTCAATTCGTGAAGAAGAATAAGTACAAGTTTCCCGCGACAATCGAAATGGAATACCCGGTGCCCGACACATCTGATGCCGTTAAGGAAGTGGCCAAATGCGTAGACTTCTGCAGGAAGGCCCTGGAGAAGGCGTCGTAGTTTGACGGCTACCGGCGAAGGCGCCGTCCGTACGAGGACGGGTGGTCTTAAAAACCGATCAGCGTATTGATCGGTACTTCAGCAATCTCAAATCAATTCCTACCTTTACATAAGGGCTGCCGGGTGCGGCCGTTGGTGGTCATTCTTAGAAATAGTTTGCCGGGGACAGATTTCCGCGCAAAAGATATTTTTGCTACGACGTACTAGCCTCTTGGCATTGGAAAAGACACGAATCGATAACTCGGAATTGCATGCCTTGCAAGAAATGTCGCAGCTGATCGAGCGCCACGATTGGTCGAAGACCTCGTTGGGTTCTATGGATCACTGGAGCGACGCGTTCAAATCGGCGGTACGACTGGCACTCAACACCAAGGCACCCGTCCTTATCGTAGGAGGTGTAGAGATGATCCAGATCTACAATGCCGCCTTTGCCGCTATGATCGGTTCCAGGCATCCGACCGCGCTGGGTGCGTTGGGAAAAGAGTTCTGGAGCGACCAGTGGGACTCCGTTGGGCCTATTGTAAAGAATGTCTGGGCAACAGGCGAAGGTGTGTTGCTCGAGAATCACCGGCTTGTGCTGGTACGGAAAGGCTATCCGCAGGAGATGTACTTCACGACTTCTTACGCACCCATTGCAAGCAACGCCGGTATCGAAGGGATTTACATCAACATTACCGAAACCACAGCGCTCTTGCGCAAGCATGAGAATCTCCAGTACCTGAGAAATCAATTGGTGGGCGAATTGTTCATGCATGCGCCCCTGGCATTGTGCATACTTCACGGACACCGATTTGTCGTGGCCTTCGCCAATGACCAGATGCTGGAAATGTGGGACCGTCAGCCCGGCGAAGTCATCAATCTCCCGGTATTTCAGGCGTTTCCCGAAACCGAGAGTCTGGGTTACGAGGCCTTGCTGACGCGCGTCTACGCAACAGGTGAGAAGGCCATCCTGCCTGAGGAACACGTAAACATTCTACGCCACGGGCGCGAAGAGGAACTGATTTTCAAAACGGTATGCGAAGCAGTACGCGAATCGGATGGCACCATCACGGGGATCATGATATTGTCGGAAGAAATTACGGACGAGGTTTTATCGAGAAGGCGCATCGAAGAAAGCGAGATACGCCACAAGTTGGCCATTGAGGCTGCCTCAATAGGAACGTTCGACTGGGATATCAAAGCCGACAAGTTTCAGGTATCCTCTCGCGTGGGTGTCATCTTCGGGTTTGAATCCGGCTACACCGCCTCGCATGAAGAACTGATAAAACGGATTCATCCGAATGACCTGGCCGTTCGCGCACGCGCGCATAAGGATGCCGTTGTGGGTGGCTCGCTCATGTACGAGGCGCGAGTCGTGTGGACTGACAATTCTCTGCACTGGGTGAGGTTTAACGGAAAATTGATTTTCGATGAACACCACCAACCTGCGCGTATGTATGGCACTATGCTCGACATCACTGATCAGAAAATCGCCACAGAGCGACTGGAAGAACTGGTGAAGCAGCGTTCCCGCGTACTGCAACAACGCAATGTCGAACTGCGCAATAGCGAAGAACGATATCATCGCGTCGTGGAAGAAGTGCAGGATTATGCCATCATCTTGCTTGATCGGGACGGAATCGTCATTAACTGGAACAAAGGCGCGGAACAACTGAAACAATTCGACGAGAGCGATGTGTTGGGAAGGCACTTTCGGATATTTGCGGCAGAAGAAGATCAAAAGAATAAGGTTCCCGAAAGGCTATTGCAGGAAGCGCTTGAAACAGGCCGATCCATGCACGAAGGCTGGCGTCTGCGAAAAGATGGTAGTCGCTTTTGGGGAAGTATTGTAATCACGGCCCTGCACGATGACAAAAACAACGTGACCGGCTTCACGAAGGTAACGCGCGACCTCTCTGAGCGTCGCACTGCTGAAGAGAAAATGCTCGCTTACACGCTCGAACTGGAAGCACAAAACAAGGAGCTCGAACAATTCGCATACATCGCCTCGCACGATCTGCAAGAACCTCTCCGAAAAATCCGTACGTTCACCGAGCTGGTTCAACAGAATATTCACGACCGCGCATTTGCTGAAAAGTACTTTTCAAAAATCCATGCCTCGGCGCACCGGATGAGCGAATTGATTCGATCGGTGCTCACCTACAGCAAAATTTCCAGTGATAACAGCCTGTTCGAACCAGTAGATCTGAATGAAGTCATGAGCAGCGTGATTTCGGATTTCGAACTCTTGATCGAAGAGAAGCACGCGCAGGTTATCTATGACAACCTTCCGACCGTGATGGGAGTTGCCGTGCAGCTGGGACAACTATTCAGCAATCTCGTTAGCAACGGACTGAAGTTTTCCACCCGTAACCCGATCATCAAAATAACCTCGCGCCGGCTGTCGGCCGATGAAGTGAGGCTTAACGAAGTGCTTGCACTGGCTGATTACTATGAGATTTGCGTGACCGACAACGGTATCGGCTTCGAGCAGCAATACGAAAAAAAGATATTCAATATGTTTCAACGATTGCATCGAAAGGAGCAATATGCAGGTACGGGTATAGGGCTGGCTTTGTGCAAGAAGATCG
This sequence comes from Chryseolinea sp., assembly GCA_035489615.1. Classification (GTDB taxonomy): domain Bacteria; phylum Bacteroidota; class Bacteroidia; order Cytophagales; family Cyclobacteriaceae; genus Chryseolinea. The sequence continues at coordinate 2,700 of DATHKA010000226.1, read as the reverse complement.
TGGAGACGCACCAAGGAAATATCATTGCAAACAGTACCGCCGGAGAAGGAACCAGTTTCTTCGTGACGCTGCCTGCTGCGAAATCTTCGTAATTTATTAACTCAAAACTTGTGTCGTAGTGCAAAAAAATGAATCACCCCATCGCACATCGTTTATGTGTGCTTTCAAACTTGCCGCCCTTCTGCTTTGTATGCAAATTCCGCTAACGTCACTTTCTCAGTCAAAGCCTGATGAAAGATTCCGGGTGTTGGTACTGTCGGAAACCGGTGGGCACCACGTTCAGTACTCGGCTGCCGCAAAGCTCTTGCTGGACAGTCTCGCCCTGAAGGAACACTTCACGATTGACTACATCCACGACACAAAACTGATTGATCGTACTTTTCTCGGCAACTACCAACTCTTCATTCAGCTCGATTATCCCCCCTACGCCTGGGGAGACAAAGCCGTGGAAGCATTCATTGTCTACATGAACGACAAATCACATGGCTGGATCGGATTTCATCACGCGACCCTGTTAGGAACCTTTGATGGCTATCCTATGTGGGAGTGGTTCTCGTCATTCATGGGAGGCATCCAATTCAAGAATTACATCGCGACCTTTGCCGATGCGCAGGTAAATGTGGAGGACACCAAACACCCCGTCATGCGCAATGTCGCAAGCACTTTCACCATAGAAAAGGAGGAATGGTACACCTATGACAAGAGTCCTCGTGCAAAAGTACACGTCATTGCCTCTGTCGACGAAAAAACCTATCGCCCTGAAAGCACGGTCGTGATGGGTGACCATCCAGTGGTGTGGACCAACGAAAGTATGCCGGCGCGGAACGTTTATATGTTTATGGGTCATGGACCATGGCTCTTCAACAACACTGCTTATCGCCAAATTTTTGCCAATGCCATTAATTGGGCCTCAGGTTACGAAAAGAAATAGTTATGAAATACGCCGGCTCGCTGCTCATTTGCCTCTGTTTTTCTTTTAGCGCATTGGCACAATCCGCGCCTGCGATTTCAGACCAGATGACCGAGGTCGCACCCCTCATCATTCAGTTCCATGCGGACGAAGGCAGCCTGCTGAGGTTCTATACTGTTGCCAATTCGCCCGAGCGCCGTCAGCGATTGACGGCGTTTTACAACGACTATGGTACACGCCTGAAGGCCATGCCTTTCGAAAGCATGTCGGTGGGTGGTAAAGCAGATTACTTGCTGTTCCAGCGCACCCTTGATAATTTGTTGTTTCTTTTGAATGAGGAGGGCCTGGAGTATGCAAACGTCGATAAGCTCATCAACTACGCCGAACCCATTTATACCCTGGAGAAAGACCGCAGGCGGGGCAAGCATCTCGAAAGCACAGCAGTAGCCGGTTCGTTGAATGCCATCCTGAATGACGTGAGGGAACGAACAAAAAACATCGCACGCACGGAAGACCTCACCCGTGCTGATGTCAGACGGGTCACCGGAATTATTCAGGGACACCGCGCCGCCTTAAAAAGCGTATTCGAATTTTATGATGGATACGATCCGGATTTCAGTTGGTGGATTACGAAGCCCTATCACAAACTCGATACCGCGTTGATGCAGTACGCCGACGCGATGCAGACCAAGGTGAATAAGCTGGCACTTCCCAAGGATGACGGTAGCGGCATCATCGGCTATCCGATTGGAGTGAAGGAGCTTACCCGACTGCTGGAACTGGAAATGATACCTTATTCCCCCGAGGAACTGATCGATATAGCCAATAAAGAGTTCGCCTGGTGCGATCGCGAGTTGCTTAAAGCCTCGCAGGAAATGGGATTTGGCAACGAGTGGAAGAAGGCGCAGGAGAAAGTAAAACAATCTTTTGTAGCGCCCGGGCATCAACCCGAAGCAATGCTCGAATTGTATGACCAGTCCGTCGACTTCCTCAAGAAACACGATCTGATCACCATTCCACCCGTTGCCGAAGAAAGCTGGCGCATGGAAATGATGTCGCCCAAAGATCAGTTGGTCAGCCCGTTCTTCCTGGGCGGAGAAGTATTGCAAATCTCTTATCCAACCGACGCGATGACGCACCCCGACAAGCTGATGAGTATGCGGGGAAACAATCCTCATTTCTCCCGGGCCACCATTCACCATGAACTGATCGCAGGTCATCACTTACAGGGCTTCATGATGGAGCGCTACAAAAACTACCGGCATTATTATTCGCCCTTCTGGATGGAAGGCTGGGCATTGTATTGGGAGATGGTCCTCTGGGACATGAAATTCCCCAGAGGTCCGGAAGATCGCATCGGCATGCTGTTCTGGCGGATGCACCGCTGTGCCCGGATCATTTTTTCCCTGAACTACCACCTGGGTAAATGGACGCCGCAACAGTGTATAGATTTTCTGGTGGATCGCGTTGGTCATGAGCGTGCAAACGCCGAGGCAGAAGTCCGGCGCTCTTTCACCTCTTACTATGGGCCGCTCTACCAGTTGGCCTACATGACGGGCGCCTTGCAATTCTATGCGTTGAAAAGAGAATTGGTGGATAGCGGGAAAATGACCTTAAAGCAATACCACGATGCCGTTATGCGCGAGAACGCCATGCCCGTGGAAATGGTACGGGCCATCCTTATCAACGCGCCGCTATCACGGGATTTCAAAACATCGTGGAGGTTCTACGCGCCACGCTAAGTCGAGGTCATGTTCGGATAATAACGTCACCTCGCATTGCCTACAACG
>DATHKA010000225.1:0-21455 GCA_035489615.1 Chryseolinea sp. | reverse complement strand
GCTTCGCGAAGATAAACGTACTGGCCACCCGCCTTTGGAAACATGCCACTCAGTTCGCCGTAACTCACGGCTGCCGAAATCGTCATAAAGCCCGTGATCAACCAAACCACAATTAACCAACCGGCTCCTCCAACATTTCGGATGATGTCGGCACTGACAATGAAAATCCCTGAGCCGATCATCGATCCGGCTACGATCATCGTAGCATCGCGCAGGCCGAGCACCGGTTTAAACGTCTCTTCGCTCATGTTGTTAGGTATAAGTAAAGCCTGAAAATAACGAAATTAGTCCTTAGTCTTTAGTCCCAAGTCATGAGTTGTGAATAGTAGTTTAGTATTTGGGCGTGCACCAACCGTAATTGTCAGAGCTAAAGTACTATCCATACTAACAACAACTAACGACAAAGGACTATGGATTAAGTACTTCTTCGATCGGTTGGCCTGTGCAGCCGCTTGGATATTTGATTCTCAGCAATGCCGAAATCGTGGGAGCGATATCGGTTATAGGATGATAGCGCACCGATGATCCCTTCTTGATTCCAAAGCCGAAGAAGAGCGCCGGGACGTTCGTATCGTAACTGTACGGCGAACCATGCGTGGTTCCCTGCACGGAGACGGCATCGAACCATCCTGGTTCAAGCGATATCACGATGTCGCCGGAGCGTTTGAAGTTGTAGCCGCGAGCGACAAATCCCTTAATGCCTCCATCCGTATAACTCGCGTCGCGGATCATGTCGGCCGTGTAATACCCGGCAACGCCATCGATGGTCATCAAAAGTTTACCGATCATTTCGGTTACGATAAGCAGTTCAATAGTGCCCGTACGCGGATCCTGTTCAAACAATTCGTGGTTCAAAAATATCTGACCGTTGCTTATGTTTTCGATATAATTCTTACCGGGGAAAGCGGCATTCAGGTAAGCATCGAGGCGCGTTTTCAACTGTCCTTCGCTGAAATAGCCGGCCGGCATCTTGCTGTCTTTCATGTATTGCGGCACATCGGCTACCGCATGATCTGCGGTTAGAAACACGGTGTATTTATTGGGCCCTACTTCTTTATCCAGACGCTCCAGCAAGTCTTCCAGGTTCTTGTCCAGGCGAAGGTACATGTCTTCAATCTCTACCGAATTGGGGCCGGTGCGATGTCCTACTGCGTCAGGTGTGGAATACGAGATGCAAAGAAAATCTGTGTCGCTATGTTTTCCGAGTTTCTCGCTCACAATCGCTGCCTTGGCAAATTCGGTGAGGAAATCGTCGGCGAATGGAGTATTTCCCAAAAATTCAAAACTCCCTTTGACGCGCAGCTGACTGAGCTGGTAAGGAAAGGTCGACTTCGGCTGGCCCGAAAACTTGCGTTCATAAGGCGTATCGTCGGGTCCGCTTTCGGTGTATTTATCGATCGGCAAGAGCGTGTTCCAATCCTGCGCCAGGTATTTTTCTGGTAGTTTCTGTGCATTGAATTTGGCAACCCATTCGGGTAGCGCTGCAAAATAGTAGGTACTCGAAATGAACTGACCCGACTTTCCATCATACCAATAAGCGGCATCGGCCATATGACCCGCAGGTAACACAGCACCCCGATCCTTAAATGAAATGCCGATTACTTTCGAACGTTTTTGTGTAAACAATTTAAGCTCGTCAGTAACTGTCGACGACAACAATCTCACCGGTGAAACATCTCCTTCAGCCGACGTACTGCCTATGGTTTTTTGCATGGAATCTTCCACACAATTGACAAACTTCTTCTGCTTCTTATCGTAAAATTCATTCCCGATAATGCCATGGATCGCCGGTGTCGAGCCGGTGTATACTGAGGCATGACCGGGTCCCGTTACAGTAGGCACATAGTTGTAATGTGCATTTCTGAGCATAAAGCCTTCGTTCATCAGTCGTCTGAATCCGCCGTTTCCAAACTTATCGTAAAATCTGTACAGGTACTCCTGACGCATCTGGTCGACCACAATACCCACCACGAGATTTGGACGTTCGATCGTTGACTGAGCCCAACAATTGCCGGACGCCATCAGTAACATCATGACGATAACACGCTTCATAAGCATAGGACATGAGTGAATGGGAAAGTTAAGGAATACAGCAGGTTTTAAAAGGATTTCTGCTTGAACGGCCCATTAATTATTTGGGCAATAAATGCGTTCGTAATCCTCCGAATTATACACTTCCTTGCGCAAGAACTTGCCCTCGCGGTCATAGTAGATAACGACGTACATAGACGCCTCTTCGATGTGCTTTTCGGTGAAGTACAAAGGCCATTCTGAAGAGCCCAGGTTGACAATGTCTGTGAATGTCGGCGGGATAACGGTGCCTTTACGACTGTGCAATACACCAAACGCATCGCCCACATGAACAATGGCGAGCTGATCGCCGGCAACGTCGCGAATAAACCTGAAGCCCCTTATCTGCTGTACCACGACGGTATTGTTGCGCAGGTTAATCAGCGACCACCTGGTGTCCCTCCTGACGAAGGCCGCCGTGTCATTCCAGTATCTGACTTCTTCGTGCTCGAACTTAGAAACCGGCTTGTTGTCCCAGGTAAACAACCCGCTCAGGCCGTTTTTTTGTGCCACGATATACTGCTTGCCATAAGGCAAAAGATTCGTCGGATACTGCGGTTGCACCACCTTGCGCGTTACACAATTGAACAGGCCGAAACGCCCATCCCTAAGCAGTGACACGGCGTTATTACCAATGGCACCGATGGCGTCCATCACTACAGGTACGACTAATTTTCCGTCGGATGCCGCGAGGCCAACTTTACCCGCTTTGGTCACACGAAAGTATCCCATACCAATTGGCTGAATCTTCTCATACGGCACTTGGAATAACAGCGCGCCATTGCGCGCATAGAGGCGCCGGGGTTTCGCAGGGCCTCCGTCGACGAGCAGAAAAGTGGTGCTGTCAGGTCCCTGAATCGATGCCGCGTGCAGTTTTCCTTTCAGTTTCTGATGCAAGCCATCGGGAAAAAAGAGATGGGTACTGTCGCGAACAGTACCCATAGCAAACGATCCCGTCCACCACAGCGAGTCAAATGATGGACTGTTATACACATTGTGCACCGGATCAAACATCCGCCAGCCTGACTGCGCCAGAACAATAGCACGCATGTTGGAAACCTGGATCGCACGAAACGTTGCTGATGATTCCCCCTTCCAGTTAACGGTATGGCTACTCGTATCATCCCTGATCACGATACCAAAGCGCGCAGCGGCCAACGTTCCACCGGCAGAGCTCGCCAGAGTATCCGATTTTACATCGAGGAGCATCTCATCGTTGCCGATACGCAACCACGTTATGCCTGCAGACCAACGACTAATCCGATCGATGCGCACAAACGGATCGCGGCTGCGGGGAGACGCCGCGAAAGCCGCTATTCTCCCTGGCGTAGCCGCGTATTTCTCTCCGGCCGATTCCATTACAACGATCTGATTCACGGATGTAATGCCGTCCCACAACCGCGTCATCATAGCTCGTCCGGACAGGGAGAGCAACTGCCATTTTTCCTGTCTCTGAACGGCGAGGAACCTGTCCGCGATCATCTTTGCCTGATCCACACACCCGGGGGTCACTAGCCATCCACTCTTATGCACGACACGCTGACACGTCTTGCTTCTGATGAGTAGCATACCGAGGCCGATATCTTCGATCTCATCAATGGCGCCTGAATAGATCACCGCGCCATTCAAGGCCACGACGGATGAATCCAGGCGTATGAAGTTATCGGTGATGTTGCCGCAGAGATAATCGTCATCCACGGCAGCGCTGCTGGCATCGAACACCTGGTGTCCTGCGGGGTCCATGAAACCAAACCTTCCGCCTTCCAGGTAAGGTGCCACGTAGAGAGGATCATCACCGGCCATTGCGCGCAAGGAGTCGCTCCAGGCGGATTCAGGAAACTTGTGGCTGGCCTCGCCTGTGTCCAGGTGAAACAAGATATCAGCCGCCCTCTTACGATAATGGGGCTGCTGGCTGAGATAGCGTGTAAAGGCCTCCCGGCTGCCATCTGCCGTTAGGATCTCGAAGATATTTCGCTGTGCGTCTCCTTCGAAGGATGTACCCGGATGTTCACGCAGAAAACGTTCGAATCCCGTCAGGTCACGATCGCGCGTGTAAAAATGATAAAGTAGCCTTTCGTAGTTCGCCCTGGCATCGTCAACCCTGGTCGACCGCGGGTAGCGGCCCAGGTAATCATAAAAGGCCTCATAGGTATTTGCTTCCACCGCATCCTGATAGGCGCGCTCGTCGCGCGCGGCAATTGCGTCTGGTTGTGCCACGGCCCCGGGGTGAATATCGATAAAGCGCTGATAGGCAACGGCCGATCCCTGGCCCCGCGCCACGACAAAAGCTGCGCTGTCGACGCGGTTGCGCTCTGCAATCAAGGTTAAGCTGTCCAGTGGAAATCGACGAAGACGCTCGCGTTGTTTGTCAGATGCCTGACCAAATAGCACGACGGATGCCCGGATATATCGGCTGGCCGAATCCAGAGAATAGTCCGGATTGGCTTCAGCGCCGAAGTATATTGCCCAGGCGTAGGCAGTGGTTACCTGAATCGTATCTTTGTTAGCGGCCCGGTCCAGTTGGTAAAACGCTTTCTCCCATTTACCTTTCCAGATATTTTCAATGGCCTGACGTTCCGCCTGACCGAATAGCTGAATAGACCACGTTAGTCCAAGGGCGAGTATGATGAACTTTTTACTCAACTAATGGGATCGTTCATTGTAAGCTATAAAACTACAAACACGGACCTAAGAATTTTGTTTACAGCAGTTAAGGCTGTTGTATGATGTAATAAATTTTGTAAATTTTCACATTGTTATAGGCTCAACGCATGGCAAAGCTTAAGAATATCATCAAGCAACTTTCGGAGAAGGACTTCAAAGCTATTTATGACTCCCTCATCGAAAGCAACGCCGAGAAGTCCGCCTACTTACTAAAATCCCTTCGCGAGCGACAGCTGTCAGACAACAAGATCATGACAGAGCTTGACGTCAATGCGAATGCTTATTACACCCTCCGCTCCCGTCTGAACCTCAAGATCGAGGAATATCTGATGGGTCAGCTGGAGAGCCCGCGCACCGACGTACTGCGCAAGGTGGCCAATATTACGGAGGTTCTGTTCACCAAGAAGCGCGCTATTTCGATAGCCACGCTCAAGAAGCTGGAAAAGGAATTGCTTGACTACGACTTGGCTAACGAATTGACGGTCATCTACAAGTCGCTGAAAAAACTACACATCAATTCGCCTGATTACTTTCAGTACTCGCAGCTCTACAACCGGCACGTCGCCTACATGTTGGCGGTGGACAAGGCAGAGGATCTGCTCGCAGATTACTTCAAGAAATACGGAGACTTCATGCTGAATGCCGGCGACGGTGAGAAGCTCGGACTCGGCCTGCTCATGAAGGAGATGCAGAATGTTGCCAAGCTGTACGAGTCGCATCGCCTGTATGTATATCAAAGCTGCATGTACATTTTCCATCGTTTGTTTGTGGAAGTAGATGATAACATGCAACAGGACGGTGAATCGATCGAAGACATCTTTGAGAAAGTCCAAAAGATGTTCGAAACCTATCACCTGGACTCGATCTATTACCACATGAACCTGGTATTTGAGTTCCTGAAACTGGAATACTATAACCACTACAAAGTGTTCCGTCAGGCAGAAAAGTACTACGAAGAGGTAAACGATGCCTGCGCGAACCTGTTGGTGAATTACTCGACGTACACTTTCCCGCCCCAGTTTCTTGTTTCGAAGATCGAACGCCACCTGCGCTCGGGAAATGAAGTGGAGCTGTACATCGAGAATGAGGCGATATTCCTGGACTACGAGATCGACATGCAGGATCTTCCCAAGCATATCATTTATGTCGTCTATCGCGCTCTATCCAGCTATTATGTGGGTAAGTTTGAAGAGGCAGCCAAACTCATCAACGGCTTGCTAAACGACGTGAGCCTGAAAAAGTATCCTTTCGCTCAGCTGGAGATCAAGTCTCTGCTGGCCTTGCAATACACGTTGCTTCGCGACTTTGAACTGTTCAATCAGCTGTCGAACAGCATTCAACGGCAAATCCGGTTGTCCGGTAAAGACAGCTGCGAAAACATTCAGTTGTTCCTGAAGATCCTGAAGATTGCCACGAGTGAAGCCAAGAAAGAAAAGGCGAAGAAGATTCAGGCGGTCATACCGCGGCTCAATGGGTTAACCGTACCCTACTTTGCCCCTACCAAACTCATCAAGCTTGACGAAAAGTTTGTTGAATTGCTCACGGATTTCTGATCAGGAGAGCGCAAAGTATTTTTGCCGCCGAGACGCAAGGACGCAAAGTTTCGCTAAGATTTTTTATCCTATGCTCATAGTAAAGTGAGAAGCCAGGTAATCCCTGTACAATGGAATGCCGTTCACAAAATACTTTGCTTCTTCGCCTCCTTAGAGGTCGAGCTTCAGAATACTGTCGTGCGACAGTGGCTTGTTGAGGTAGAGCTTTACCGCCTCATACTTCTTGGAACGGTTAAAGTCCTGCGGATTGATCGAAGAGGTGAGCATCACAATCTTGCACTTTCTCTTGGCAACATTCGACAGCTTTTCAAATTCATCCAAAAACTGGAAGCCATCCATCAATGGCATGTCAATGTCGAGGAAGATCAAATCGGGAAGAACCTGGTCGGCCATTTCAAGCTTTTCCATGTTCTTGAGGAATTCAATCGCGCTTTTTGCCCCCGTATGTGTATAAATATTTTCGGTGATGGCCGACGCCTCAATCATTTTTTGATTGATTAGATTATCAATCTCATTGTCGTCAATGAGCATGACTGTCCGATACTTTCTTGCCGCCATAGTTACCGTCGTGAATGACGCACTAAAATAAGTCTTTGATATTGATTTGCAAACTTTCTCTAAATGTCAAATTTGATGCCCTGCGCCAATGGCAATGAGCTGCCGAAATTAATCGTGTTAGTCTGACGGCGCATGTAGTTCTTCCAGGCGTCCGATCCGCTTTCCCGCCCGCCACCGGTTTCCTTCTCTCCTCCAAATGCACCGCCGATCTCCGCTCCTGATGTTCCAATGTTGACATTGGCAATTCCGCAGTCCGAACCCTTATGCGACAGGAACTGCTCCATTTCCTGCATATTATTGGTCATAATGGATGAAGACAAGCCCTGACGCACACCATTTTGCTTGGCGATTGCCTCCTCAAGAGCGCCATAACGGATAAGGTACAGAATGGGCGCAAAGGTCTCCGTTTGGACGATGTCGTATTCGTTCTCCACCTCCGCGATGCAGGGTTTCACATAACAACCCGACTCATATCCTTTGCCTTTCAACACACCACCGCCTACGACGAACGTCCCTCCGGCGTCCTTTATCCTCCGTAGCGCACCAAGATATGACTTTACGGCTTGCCTGTCGATCAGAGGCCCCACGTGATTGCTTGTATCGAGGGGATTACCAATAACGAGATTGCTATACGCACGCTTGAGACGGTCTTTTACCGAATCAAACACGCTGTCGTGGACGATCAGGCGGCGTGTAGTCGTGCAACGCTGACCTGCGGTTCCCACAGCTCCAAACAATGCGCCTCGTATAGCCATATCCAGATTGGCATGCCCGCTGATGATTATGGCGTTGTTTCCACCCAACTCCAGCAACACCTTTCCCAAACGCTGGGCCACCGACTGCGCCACTGCCTTCCCCATGCGTGTACTGCCCGTTGCCGACACGAGCGCCACATCTTCGTGAGCTGCCAGCGCCTGGCCTATGCGCACATCGCCGTTAATCAGGCACGAAACTCCCTCAGGCACTTCGTTTCGCGCGAACACCTCTTCGATGATTTGCTGGCAAGCCACACTACAAAGCGGCGTCTTTTCGGAAGGCTTCCAGATGCAAACATCGCCGCAGACCCACGCAAGCATGGCGTTCCACGACCATACAGCGACGGGAAAGTTAAAAGCCGTAATAATACCGACAATACCCAGTGGATGCCACTGCTCATACATCCGATGTTCCGGGCGTTCAGAATGCATCGTAATACCATGAAGCTGACGCGAGAGCCCCACCGCGAAATCACAGATGTCTATCATCTCCTGTACCTCACCCAACCCCTCCTGGTAAGACTTGCCCATTTCATATGACACCAACTTCCCCAAAGCCGATTTCTTCTGTCGCAATGCCTCGCCAACCTGCCTTACTATTTCGCCACGACGGGGTGCCGGCCAAGTTCTCCATTCGGCATATCCCAGCTTCGCCTTTAACACAAGTTTATCAAGCGCAGCGGGATCGCCACCTTGCACAGACCCGATCAGCTTGCCATCCGCTGGTGAGTACGATTCAATTCGCGCGCCTTCGGATCTGATCCACTTCTCACCGGTAGATACGCCGGGATTTGCCTTCCGTAGGCCGAGACTGGCCAGTGCATCGCGTATTCCAAAATCCTTCATGCCAATATCCGTTTCAGAGTTGGCGCAAAGCTAACAAAATGTGGCGGATGTGGCAGCGGAATGAACGTCTTATGATCCGGGGCGGCGGAGCTCGCGTACTCTGTTACAAAGCTCAGCGATGGATTTATTTGACGGACGGCTAAGTCACCATTCAACGCCATAAGTTCCTTTTTGTCCGCCGGGATAATACCCCTCGATCAGTATGCCCCCCTTCTTGAAATCGAGGATCCGGTTGAGGTCTTCAACATTGTCGACGGGAACTTTGTCGATAAAGGCAATCACAAACCCTTTCTTAATGCCGGTCTGGATCCATTTCGTGGAAGCAACATCCTTTATGCGGACACCTCCCTCGAGCTGTAGCCGCGCAAGCTCCTTGTATGGAACATCTTCAATCTGTACGCCGCCGAGATCATGTTTCACTTCTTTCTTCTGCACCGTTTCCAGTCCTTGAAAATTTCTTAGCCGGGCCGTCACCTCATAGCGGTGATGATCCCGTAAATAGACCACCAGAATTTCTTTGCCGGGTCGATGTCGCGCCACACGCTCCTGCAGCTCCGACACCGATCTCACGTCGTATCCTTCTATCCCGACGATCACGTCGCCACTCTCAAGACCTGCCTTCTCGGCTGCACTTTCCTTGTTCACGTGATCTACGAACACCCCTTGATTCACCTCCAGGTCGAAGTTCTCGGCAATGGCCGCATTAACATCGACAATCTGAATCCCTAGCAATCCCCGCTGTACAATTCCAAACTCCAGTAAATCATCCATCACTTTTTTTACAAGGCTAACGGGTATCGCGAAGGAGTAACCTTGAAAACTACCCGACGACGTAGCGATCGCCGAATTGATACCGATTAATTCTCCCCGAAGATTCACCAGGGCGCCGCCGCTGTTGCCGGGGTTAACGGCAGCATCGGTTTGAATGAATGCCTCCACCTCCAGATTGTTCTTAGTCTCCAGGATTCTGATATTGCGTGCCTTCGCGCTCACGATGCCGGCAGTAACGGTTGAGTTGAGATCGAATGGATTACCCACGGCCAGTACCCATTCACCCGGAGTGATCTTGTCTGAATCTCCGTAACGAATGAAAGGAAGAGCCGTTGCGCGTATCTTCAGCAATGCCAGGTCCGTCGTCGGGTCTGTGCCAATAACCTTGGCAAAAAATCTTTGATTGTTGTTCATCACTACTTCGATGTTGCTGGCGTCTTCGACCACGTGATTATTGGTGACTATATAGCCATCATCGGAAATAATCACGCCGGATCCAGACGAACGCGCGGGAGATTCCAGGTACATCTCAAGGGGATTCGTGCTGAAATCACCAGGACCGTATGATGTACGGATGTGCACGACTCCTGAAGTTACCTTTCTCGCGGCGTCCAGGAAGTTAAGTCCCTGGGGCACGTTATAAGAAGTATCCCTCGAATAGTTGGCGAGCACCGATTGTTGACGGTCTTCAATGGATGTATATGGTTCTCCGGCAAGGCCGAAGAATTTCATGGTAACTAATGAACCCACGATGCCGCCGATTCCAGCAGCCACGATTACCAGAACAATGAGAATAGATCGCTTCATACCCACCTTATTTTACGCCGTGTGGCAACCTAGTACGTCGTAGCAAAAATATCCATGCCTTCCTTTGGACTGTCCGCGGCAAACTATTGGGCTGTTTTAGGTATTCTTACTTTCGATTATTTATGCAACGACGTATTAACCACAGTAATTTACTCCTTCTTTTCTAAAAAATCGATTCTTTCGGAGGGTGTATTACATCCACAACTGTGCGTGACTCCTGCATGCGCTTTGGTACCGACTATCGGTTATGTGATATAACGCGCCGTGAGGGCACGACCCAGCAACAGAATCAAGAGGCTTATCCACGCACAGCCGGCCATAACGCCTACCATAGGCATCGCCGTGTCGTCGTGAAGGAAACTTACCATGGCCGACATGATGGCTCCGGCTCCCATTCGCCAGGCGCCCAGCAAAGCGGCTGCGCTGCCGGCGTGATGTTCAAATGGTGCCAGGGTAAGTGACGTGGCATTAGGACCGATGAGACCATGCCCACAAAGAAAGAGAAAGAGGAGAACGATCAGGCCATATAGGCCCCATCCACCGTACAACGTACCGGCTACTAGCAGAATCCCTATCACACCCTGAGACAGCAGCGCATACCGGATGATCTGCTCGCTCTTCCAGTATCGCAGCAGGATATGCGTGAACTGTGATGACCCGATCAATCCCGCGGCAAGGAGGGCGAACACCCACCCGTACTGCTGCTCCGTCAATCCGTAAATATTCATGAAAACATCGGGCGATCCTGCGATATAGGCAAACGGAGCAGCCATCGCCAAACCGCCTGCCAATGAATAGACCAGAAACTGAGGATGACTACCGACAAGAAAGAAGTTCCTGACAACCGCATGAGGCAAAAGCGAAATCGCCGGGTTCGGTCCCTTTCCGGGAGGAAGGTAATAGTAGCTGGCCAATCCGATCAGTGCGGTAATGGATCCGAGGATAATGAATACCCACTGCCAGCCGGCGTGCGCAGTAACGTAACCGCCAATGGTTGGCGCGATCATCGGAGAAACAGCGATCACGAGCGTGATGAGCGAAAAGACCTGTGCCGTTTTGTTAGCCGGAAATACATCGCGAACCAACGCTTGCGATGCCACCATTCCCACACAGCCACCCAATGCCTGCAGTAACCTGAACGCGATCAGGGACTCTACGGATCCGGCAAATGCACACAGCACCGAAGAGCAGACGTAAATGAACAGGCCGATATAAAGGGGACTTCTCCGTCCAAAACGATCAAGCAGCGGACCATATAACAGCTGACCAACGGCAACCCCGATAAAGTAGCTGGTAAGACTTAACTGTACCTTGTCGATCGAGGTATCGAGTGCCTTGGCAATTCCGGGAAATCCCGGAAGGTACATATCAATCGAAAACGGGCTGATCGTAGCTAGCGCACCGAGTAGGAGGATCAATACAAAATTGCCCGGTTTGTTCATCGTTTATCGCGACAAAGGTTGCGACAAAAGTCACGATAAAAAAAAGGCGCCCCGGGAAACCCGGGACGCCTAACCATCTGACTAATCTAAAACCCCTCAACCTTAGTTAACCTTGATGGTTGTCTTTAATGTTTTTTTCTCATCCTTCGGTATGAAAATTTCGAGAATGCCATTGTTGTAAGCGGCCTGTATCTTAGCCGCATCTACATTTTCAGGCAGCGAAAACGAGCGGCTGAAGTTGCCATACTGCGTTTCTACTACATAAAGGTTGTTTTCCTTCTTTTCCTTCGAAAACTTCCTCTCGCCGCTGATGGTGAGAAAGTTGTCATTGAGATCAATCTTGAAATCGTCCTTGCTAAGACCCGGAACCGCCAGGTTTACTTCGTAGCCCTTTTCACTTTCAAGGATATCGACCTTGGGAACGAAAGAGTAAGAAGAACCTCCTGAGCGAGCCAATGAATCGGAGAAGAAACGATCAATCAAATTGCTAAATGAAGTCGGTACAAAATCATTAGCGTTGCTATAACGAACGAGGCTCATAGTATTGTTTGTTTTTAGTTTTTGTTTCTCTAATAGCCACCTATTAGGGAAAAATGTGCCGATCCGTTTTTTAGCTTTTTTATCTGACAAAAAGTCCTGTTTATGGATTTACTCGTCGATTATCCTGCCACTTTGGCCTAATACTCGGTCATTTGTGCATAGTTAAACCAATATCATACCAATTTTTGCGCTCATCGTACCGGCGATGTTGCGGGACGGTTTTCTGTTAACTTGTTTCTAAAATATTTTATCATGGCTCATTTACTTCTATCTCCCAGGCCGCTTTGGTCTAATGCGGGCCTCGGCATCATTCGCATCGTGGTCGGTCTGCTAATGGCTTATCACGGGCTGGAAATTTTTCAGCCTGATGTCATGGCTGGCTATCAAACCTGGGACGTGATCAAGGCGATGCCCTCGCCGGTGCTGATGGTCTATATTGGCAAAGGACTCGAATTCGTTACGGGCTTATGCTTCATCCTGGGCATTTTCACCCGGATTGCGGCATTGCTAATGGCCATCGACCTTTTGTTCATTTGTTTTGTCGTGAGCAACGGACGATTTTATTACGAAGACCAGCATCCGTTCCTGTTTGCCTTGTTGGCTCTGGTGTATTTTTTCGCCGGGCCAGTGATATGGAGCCTTGACCAACGTATTTTCAAATGAGTTATGCCCCTCATGCAGCTGTCCCCATTGCTGAGCGCGAACGTACAGGTGTTGTAGATGCACTTCGAGGATTCGCACTGTTGGGCGTGTTGCTCGCCAATCTGATTTCATTTGTTGTATTCCCTATGCCGAAGGCAGTCATCGAACAAGCCAGCGCCGGACCTCTGAACCACTACTACGAATTACTGGTCACCATATTCATCGACAACAAATTTGTCACCTTATTCTCACTCTTATTTGGCTATGGCTTTGGGGTATTGATGGATCGTGTGGCGGCAAAAGGCATCGACGCAACAACCTTTTATTTCAGGCGGATGGCCATTCTGTTCGCGTTAGGTTTTGTTCATATATTTTTCTGGTGGGGCGAGATACTGCATATCTATTCCATTTGCGGTCTGTTGATGTTGTTCTTTCGGAATGCGGGCAACCGGAGTTTGCTGGCCTCGGCCGCCTTCCTCCTGCTGGTTCCTTACATCGCGATAAGGTATCTGATGATACAGCTTAAGGCCTTCGATCCTGCCATATCGGAAGCCATATACGCACATTACCTGGAGGATTCACTACGTCCCGGACTGAGCAGTGTACTGGTCGCCAATTGGAACGTCCACCTATACATCTATGTTCAATGCATTTATGAATGGGTTGAATTGACCCAGGCGCTTTCTAAATTTCTTATGGGATACTGGGTATTGCGCGTGGGGATACTGACTGACCTCCGCGTGAACCGTCTACTGATCAAACGCGCCCTGTACGTGTGCGGAGCGGTGGCTGTAATCTATACTATGGAAACCGCCTGGTTTAATATCATGCATCCCAAGATAAACGGCACAGCAATTAAACTTCTCATTGGAGGTGCGAACCGGATTGGGATCTTGTCCCTGTCGCTCACCTATGCCTGTTTGATCTCCCTTTGGTACGATCGACGATCAGGATCACGAATTCTTAAGGGATTCCGATTCGTAGGCATGATGTCTTTAACTAACTATCTCACGCACACGGTCATTTACGTGATATTGTTGCACGGCATTGGGTGGGGCATGATGGGAAAGCTGTCGATCATTGAAACACTCTATATAGGTCTGTTCATTTATCCTATCCAGGTCGCGATAAGCGTGTATTGGCTCAAACGATATCGCTATGGGCCGGTCGAGTGGGTATGGCGACAACTCAGTTATGGAAAGCATTTTCCGATCCGGAAACCGGCGCGTGGATAGGTCAGGCAGGTAGTCATCGCGTTAGGCCATTCGCATTCCCGCTATCGTTAGCAAAAATACTTTTCCCCATACCTTCGATAATTCCATTTTTTATTAAGTTATTATTCTTAGAAATCAGTATCGATGACCAAGAAAATCAGGATCAAAGACATCGCCCGGCTCGCACAGGTATCTGTCGGCACGGTCGATCGTGTGATCCATAACCGGGGAGAGGTAGCCGAAGATTCATACAAGCGTGTCATGGACATTCTTCGCGAAACAGGTTATAAGCCCAATCTCATTGCGAGAACACTGGGTTCTCACAAAAGCTATCGTGTTACAGCGCTAATCCCCAATCCCGAACAGGATGAATACTGGCACCAGACGTTCGATGGTGTTGTAAAGGCACGCGAAGAGTGGGCACAATACGGGGTCGTCGTTGAGACCTGTCACTTCGACCTGTATGACAAGCAGTCGTTTGAGCGGGAAGCGTCAGCACTGTTAGAAAGTGTTCCGGACGGCATACTTACGGCTCCCATATTTCATCAGGAAGCCGTAGCGTTCTTCAAAGCTTGCAAGAAACAGCAGGTACCATTCGTCGTAATCAACAACAACGTAGCTGAGGAGCAGCCCCTGGGTTTTATCGGCCAGGACCTGTACCAAAGTGGTCGCCTTGGCGCTGAGTTGTTGCACCTGAACTACGCGGAAGGCGGAACGTATGCGATCCTTCACGTCTTCGACGACATCCACCATTCGCTGCACCTGCGAGAAAAGGAGAAAGGTTTTCGCGACTACTTCAGCGAGCAACGCGGCGCCGTTTACAACACGCTTAGCCTGGACCTCAACAATACGCACGAACCAACACTTGAAAACCAACTCAACGAACTGCTCTCGAACAGCGAGCTTAGGGGGGTCGTTGTAACTACATCGCGTGGAGCACACATTGTTTCGCGGCTCATTGAACGGCGGGGAAAGAACGGACTGCGTTTTGTTGCGTACGACCTGCTGGAGCAAAACATCCACTACCTCAACGCCGGAATCATCGACTTTCTGATCAACCAAAATTCCCGGCGCCAGGCATTCGTCGGAATTGGTAACATCGTGAACCATCTCCTGTTCAAAAAGGAAATCCCACAAGAACGGTTGTTCCCGCTCGAAGTGATCACCCGCCAGAATCTTTCCTCGTACCTGCAGGCCGAACAACATTAGGAGGGGCGCAGGCAAACGACAGGCATGGCTGCGTGTACCACCAGGGCATGGCCGCCTGTACCGCCAGGGCATGCCCTGGCGCCACGATATAATTTCATTTGCCCTGCGCCCGTACTGTTTGCACCTCCTCTGCCGATATCGCTGAACCGCCATGATTCAATCTCGTACGGATGAATGTCAGGATTTCGGCAACCTGTTCATCATTGAGAAAATTATGCGCAGGCATCACGCCTTCATACGGTTTCTTTCGCACGGTGATCGGTCCCGAAAGTCCCTTCAGCACGACGTTGATCAGTCGCGTGCGATCGCCGCTAACCCATTCACTGCCGAACAAAGGAGGATAGCGGTTTCCGTCGCCTTGACCTTGCGGCAAATGACAGGATGCACAATAGCGGATATAAGCGACTTGACCGGGAGCCTCTTTACCCTTCAGCAAATTGTCTTTCACTTCGTCCGGTGTTTTTACATTCGTCCGGTTCATGTGTTCGGCCATGCCGGCCAACTGCTTCTCTCCGAATGACGCCTTGTCGCCTTTGAACATCACCCGCCAGATCTTGCCGCGTACACTTTCAGTGACGTACAAAGATCCGTCGGGGCCCATCGACAAGCCCATTGGTCGCGCTGCGGCATCCGAAGTGTTTACAATCGTATCACGCTGCGCAAATCCGTCGGCAAACACCTCCCACGGTCCTGACGGTTTACCATCTTTGAAGGGCACGAAGGCAACGAAGTATCCCGCCTGCGGATATGGTGCGCGTATAGTCGATCCGTGGAATGCGATGAAGGCGCCGTGCTTGTAGCGTGCTGGAAACTGATCACCCTTATAAAAAAGGAGATCATTAGGTGCAAAGTGCCCTGGAAAGCCAATGAGTGGCAGGCCTACCGTATCGGCGCCATCGTTCTTCCTGCCATCGCCTCCGTATTCCGGGTTCAATACCTTCTGATTGCTCATCTGATCATAATAGTAGTAGGGCCACCCACCGTTAAACTTTTCCGTTACACGGAAGAATTCCTCGGACGGCAGCATGGCGCTTTGCCAGGGCGTGTACTGATTGGGCCAGGTGCGATAGAAGTCGTCGCGACCGTGTTGAATGGCGAACAGATTTCCGTCATCACTGTTCCAGGACATCGCAACCAGGCTGCGTATACCCGTGGCGTAACGCTTGCCATCTTTTTGCATTTGCCCCAGCTTGTTGGCATCGAACTGCCACACGCCTCCATGAATTGCCAGTTGGGGGCACGGAAATTGACCAGGCGATCCAGGTGTCCGGTTCTCGACCTGGCAAACATCTCCCGGGGCGCCGAATGGAACATAGATATGGCCCTTATCATCGAAGGTGATGGGTTTTGCAATGTGTTCCGTTCCGTACGGGCGACTGCGGTAGTCGTCGATCACGACTGCTTCCGTCGTGGTGTCTGGCAACAGTTGTCCGGGAATGAGTTTGTTTCTGTAAACGGTGCCCGTGGTGGTGAAATAGATGTACCCGCCATGAATGCGCATAGCCGTTCCGTAATTCCCCGGGTCCTTATAGGTACCAAAGTACTGAATGATGTCGGCCTTGCCATCGCCGGTGGTATCGCGAAGCGCCACGTTGCCACCCTGCGGTGTAACGGCCCGAAGTTTCACATAAATGTCGCCGTTCTCATTTACCGCAAGGTGTCGTGCCCGGCCAATGCTATCCACCACGACGGTCACGTCAAAACCGTCCGGTACGGCAAGCCTACCCTTGTCGGGATCGCCGGCAGGAAGCGTGGCAACCTTGTCTGGAGAAGTACACCGACAACAAACGAGGGCCGCGATAAGAATGAATACAGGCAGTCCCAAACGTCCGGGAACAGCAATTGAAAATTTGTTCATGTTGTGATCAGGAAGTGTTAAATATTTTCGTCGCTGCCGAACCCAATGCACCGGCCAGCGCTTTCTTTCAATTTCGATTCGACTATGCTTTGCTCGCCTTTTCCAACTCCTCTTTTAATCTTCGCGCGACGATCTCTTCTTCGCCGGGCTTCAGCATAAACACCGTGACCCGAATGCTTTCCTTCTCTTCCAAGGGGACGAGCTCAATAGAGGGTGATCCGTTTCTTAGCCGGCTGCCCAGCTCTTCGCCAGTAAGGTTGGTGAGCGTAGTATCCCACATCACTTTCAGAGATGGATTATGATTAGCCACCAGCGGAACATCAACCTGGGTTTTTACACCCTTTACTTTCTTCACGCTGCCCTCAATCACCGACACTCTTCGCTCCCACTCCTTCCATTCCTTTGTGTGATCGAGCTTCACATATCGCTCGAGCGCAGCATACATACCGATGATCTCTTCCTTGTTGACTTTATGGCCCCGTGCAATGCCCGCGCGCGGAGGCGAATTCAGCCGGGCCGCGGCAATGAGATTTTTTTTACCCATCAGGATGCCCGCGCTTTGGGGACCCAGCAGCGCCTTGCCTCCGGAAATGCATACGAGATCGAAACCCATATCATTGAACCGCCAAAGGTTTTCGACAGGCGGAACATCGGCAGCAATATCGATCATCGTTGGCACTCCGAATTCCTTTGCCAAACTTAGCCACTCGGCGTGTTTTATCTGGCCTACAGAAGTCTCCCGGTTCAGAAACCATAGGCAAGCAGTCTTTTCGGTAACGGCCTTGCGCAACTCCTCGGTTGTCTCAACCAGCACGATCTTCACGCCAGTGTTTGTAAGGGCCATGTGATAGCCATTGGCATGTGACTTTTGAACAATGACCTCCGACTTCATGCCTGTCCCCTCCAGAAATGGTAACGACGAGGCCTTTTTATTGTCGGTGCCAGTAAGGATCCCGGCCATCCCGAGGACAAGTGCCGACCAGCAGCCAGCCGTAACCATGGCAGCTTCTGCTTTGCACATGCGAGCGATCTGCTCGCCCACCTTGTCCTGCACTTCATCCAGCATCGCAAATTGAGTGCTCGTGGCGCGCATGGCGTCCATCACTTCCGGTGGCATCAATGACGCCGTCATGGCCGTGTAGGTACCCGCAGCGTTTACGAATACACGAATACCCAGTTCCTTCAGGAAGTCGCGTGCCGGCGCAGGAGGAATTGGCGCCGCGTCCAGCGATACCGTTGATCCTGTTACCAAAGGCAGCAGACTCACGCCTTTCAATAGATTTCTTCTGTTCATAAGTTTAATTCGGTTGGATAAGGTGCAGGATTCATGCCTCCTGCGGGTGCGTTAACCGTTTTATGCTACTTAAAATTGATCTGCCCAAAATACGCGGGCAGGTGAAAGTTAGGAATAGGATTCGAAACCGGCGACCACGTATAGTAGTGTGGATTGCTCGTTTCACTTCCCGTCTTGTAAAAGTTGGCACGCCACGACACACCGGGCGCGGGCCTGGATACTTTCGTGAATTCCTTGAGCATATCGAGCGGAATTCGATATTCAATTGTCCAGGTCACGGCTTCCGTTAACTCGGGATCCACCACAGCCGGAAGCGAATGCGCAATCTCTATCTTGGCGATTGCGGTATCCGGGAGTTTAACAAACTGCGTCCATGGGTTCGTTATAAAAAAGATCAACGGGGTACCCCCCGCATTGACTTCCAGGTTAAAGTATTGCAAGGGTTCTTCCGTGTTGGGAGCGAAGAAAAATTCAACGCACGAGTCACCCGATACACTTCCATTGTAGCTTGTCACCGTGCTCTTCACGTATTTGTCGCGCACGCGGAAAATTACATATACGTTCGAAGTATCGTACCGGACTTTAGCCTCGGTGACTGGCTGAAATTTCGGTTCGTCACCCATCCGGTTTTTAATACGCAATGCCGGTACCTTACTCCACACCGGCTTGTCCCACCGACCATCTATTGAAATCTGCTCCTTGAGAGGGCTCACCGCATACGTTGACTGAGCGCGCGCGCTCAAGCACACGCACACCACACACAATAACACACTGATCCTGCGCATAAGGTTTTGAACATAGTTAATATTCATTTCACGCTCAAAAATTTTGGGAAGGATGGTAAAAAAAAATGAGAGAAGAACACAGTGAACATGCGATTGCTTGTATGTGGTGAACACGTCACATGGTGCTCCGATGAGCGTAACCCCTGCACTTAATCCCGAGCCTTTTTTACTGAAGAGAATTCCAACTCATGTTCAGCGCACCATGCCCGTCAATTGAGGGAGATATCTGTCATCGGCCAGCATCACGAGATGCCACTGAAAACAGGGATTTTCCCCTGCTGGGCCATTAATTTTTCATTGACCGCTAGACCGCCCAACTAATTAGACTATATTTTGGGTGGTATTTATCAATCCTAAACTTTACGTCGCGTAATGCCCTCTATACTGACAGGCTTCGAGTACGATATTTTTATCAGTTACCGCCACAACGACAATAAATACGATCGGTGGGTTTCCGAATTCGTGCATAACCTCTCTGTGGAATTGGTTGCCACACTGAAGGATAAGCTTTCGATCTATTTCGATGAGAATCCCGGTGATGGCATTCGGGAAACTCACAACGTTGATAAGTCGCTGGCCGGAAAACTGAACTCAATCATTTTTATTCCGATCATCTCCAACACGTACTGCGATACTACCAGCTTCGCGTGGCAGCACGAGTTCCTTCCATTCAAGTCCATAGCGTCGAGAAGTGCCTTAGGGATGGACGTTACTTTTCCAAACGGGAATGTCGCCAGCCGGATTCTTCCAATTCGCATTCACGAAATTGAAGAAGAAGACACCCGCCTCCTTGAGCGCGAACTGTCGGGTGCGTTACGGACGATCGATTTCAATTACAAGTCATCCGGAGTAAACCGTCCGCTAAGGCCTAAGGATGACACCTTCGAAAATCAAGCCGGCACACTCTATCGCAACCAGATCAATAAGGTCGCGAACGCCGTCAAGGATATTGTACAGGGCCTGAAGAAGACGAACGCTCCTGCCCACGTACTGACAGGTCCCGTGCGATCGTTTTCCATGGCTTCCATTAGCGCGAGTGTTCCCGAATCCATTCGATACGCTGTCACGAACGATACCCGACCCGTTGTATACCTGGCCTGGACCTCATTCGAACTGAAGGCCAAACGCGAAGAGATGGTCATTATACTACAGAAGGCGGGATTTAATGTTGTGCCTTCAATAGACTGCCCTTCCGACGAGTCAACTTTCCAGGAACGCGTGCTGGATTCGATGTCGAGAGCGAAATGCTCCCTGCATATTCTGGGTAATGAGTTTGGCCGGCGCTTTGAGGCCGACGAGACGTTATCTTTCCCTGCCTTCCAGTTTGAAGAGGCTAGAAAACGATCTGAAAGCGGATCCGGTTTTCAAACATTTGTATGGTTTTCTCCGGACAATGCACGCTCGGAATTGAAACCCGCTCAGGCAGCTTTCATCAACCACATTCGCAATAACATCACCAAGGATATGGTGTTCTCGAACAGCATCGGGCCGATGCAAATTGTCGAGGACATGCGCTCCATGACCGTTCAAAAAGAGGCCGTACTACTCGATACAAAAGATACCGACATATTTTTCATCTTCAATCAACAGGATGAGCAGGATGCCCAAATCATTACTGATCTGATCAGCCACGTATATCCGATCGAGATCATGAACATTATGCCTGACGGCGAAGATGAGTACCGCGAATTGTCGAAACAACAAATACCGAAGAGTCGACTTGCTGTTATCTACTTTAAATACGCTGCGGACTGGGCCTTGCCATTCGTTAAGCAGATTTGGAAACAGGTAGGCGGTGCCTCGTCACCGACTCCCATTATGCTCATCGGCGAAGACGATCCACGAACCAACATAGCAAGGACGTTCAAGGCGCCAAAGGTAGTCTCCTCCATCGTGTCCAAGCAGGAAGTTCCTGAGGAGGTAAAGCGCGTGTACATCAAGGTGATTGAACCCTAACCGCTGCGTTCGATATGTTCCAGGATCCAGGGTTTTGTCCATATACAGGGCTGCGTCCGTTTACAGAGGACGAGTCTATCTATTTCAAGGGCCGCGATGAGCACATCGATCAGGCAACCAAGCAGCTTGAGCGGAATAAATTCATCATTGTAACCGGCGCGTCTGGCGATGGAAAGTCCTCGCTCGTTTATGCAGGCATTATACCCAATGCAAAAGCCGGATTTCTCAGGGCTAATTACTCCAACTGGACGGTAGCGGATTTTCGCCCAGAACGCAGTCCCATGCGAAATCTGAGTCATGCCCTGGCTCAGGCCCTCGGCATTAACGAGTCGACCGCATTCACTGAATTGGGATATGGCTTTTCCGCGCTCGTTGACATGTACAAGGCCTCGCCACTGTACTTCGATCCGCTGGCAGAAGCCACAGAAGCTGGTGATGCCAGCCGGGTGAGGGCAAGACAGTCGTCGAACCTTATTATTCTGGCTGATCAG
>DATHKA010000224.1:0-2816 GCA_035489615.1 Chryseolinea sp. | reverse complement strand
TTATCTTTCCCGTGCGCAAAAGCGTGACGTCGGATTTCAGCGCCTCTACAGAAAGGTGCGTCCGTTTTGGCGCCGAAAAATACTGATTGACCCAGGCCCGTGGCTGATTGCCCTGGTTGGTGACGACGACTTTTTCATTGGGCGCCAGTTGCGCAATGAGATCGCCATAGTCAAGGAGGAATGTCCGGGCTGCTCCGAGTACTTTGAGGTTGGAGGCATTTCGCACGCTGTCCATGTCGAGTCTCGTACGCTCACGGCTCTTCTCCTTAAGACTCATCACATTGGGATTTTTTTCGCGGCTGATGACGACATCCTCCGAGCGGGGTTGCATGCCATCAGCACTGTAGATGGTGACGCCATTCGCGCCTGGCGCAGGGGTCCAAAAGACGTCGTCCATGTATTGAAACGCAATGGGTGTTGTATAGTCGGCGGGTAGCGTAAACGTTACCCCATAGCCTGCCTGATAATTTCCTTTTACCTGCAGCTGGAAGAACGTACGCTGGTTGCTGAATTGTTGCTTGATGAGTGTCGTCAAAATATTCTCTGCCACTGCGATATCGCGATCCATGCGCTCCTGATCAAACTTCTGCGCCCTGAGGGCGGCGCTATTCATCATCACCACCACGATCAGCAGCGACGGCATCCAAAACCTGGGTTTCATATTACTGTTCAATTTGAATGTCTTATTCATAAATACTTCTTCTCTTGTAGAATTATCAATTCATCGTTCCCGATGGCTTGCCTGAGCCAACCGTAGAGATGATGCTGGTTAATATCTGCTCCGTTTCCTGCTTGAACAGATCCGTATTTTGCTCGAGACTCTTGAGCTGTGTCTGAACAACCTGTAGATCGTCGTTGCGCTGCTGTTGAAGGTACTTGGAGAAATCAACCAGCAGGCCTTCGATATACTGTTTTTGTTCTGTTGAACTAAGTTGAAAGTAGCCCTTCACCACTTTCAAATTCTCTGTTTGCATTCCTGCCACGAATTCCCGGATCTGATCCTGAGAGGCAGCAGACGACTCCTTCACCAGGCGGTCGATCTTTGCTGAATTGAGGTCGAGGTTGCGATTGATCGATGCGTCCAGCTTCTGTTGTGTAGCCACCCAGTTGGTTTGCAGTGACAGGTTATTTTCTGAAACGGCCGTATTAATCATTTCCTGCACCTGGCCTGGTGTGAGTGCGACGACAGGAGGCGTGATATTCGGACGTGCACGTTCGACGGGTGCACCAAAGCCGATGGACAATTCGTTTCCGGACCACCCCATGCGCATGCCGACGACCCTCCCAACCAGCATGAGCAACAACAACGATGCTGCGACACTAAGAATAGTTCGGACATATGGCGTGTCGAGCAGGCGAACCCGCGGGCCATCACCCAAAAACAGCGGTGGTGCAATAACTTCCTTATCTCTGACATTCGCCATCAATTGGCGCAGCGACTTCAACTTTTCGAGTTCTGCCCTCGCTTCGCTGTTTTCCTGTAAATACTTTTCAATGACCTGCTTTTCGACGCCTTCCAGCTCGCCGTACAGGTATGCCATTAACTCCTGCTCCGTTGCCTTATAAGCCATAACCGATGGTTTCCTTGTTGATATTCCTTTTCTCCAAAACTTTTCTCAATGCGTCGAGGCCGTAGTACATCCGCGACTTGGCCGTGTTTTCCGAGATATTGAGTATTTCAGCAATCTCCCGGAACTTAAGGCCCTCGTATTCCTTCATGATCACCACCTCCCGCTGTTCTTCGTTTACCTCCATCAGGGCAGCTTGTAAAACGTCGGAAAGCTCTTGCTGCTGTAGCTGACGTTCCGGGCTGTCGAACCTGTTGGAAGACGTTTCCCACCGTGGTGATTCGTCCGCGTCGCGATTCCAAACCACGTCGAACGAAAGGGAGCGATTGCCCTTGCGCTTACGCGCCTCCTCGCGGCAATAGTTTACTGCGATCTTGTAAAGCCACGACTTGAACCGGGTGTTGTCCTGCAGGGATGGGAGGTTGCGGCACATCGAAATGAAAGTCTTTTGCGATACCTCCATGGCCATGTCGTGGTCCTGAAAAAACTTGTAGCCGAAATTGTAAATCCGCTTATACCAGAGCTGAACCACCCGGCCTTGAGCATTCTGGTCGCCGGCTTTTGCCTGGCCAATGAGGGTATCAGAATGCATCATCGCGATGTCAAGAAGCGTTTCGGTCACGGGTTTCGGCGGGTTTCGCAGGTTTTCGCGCGTTTTCGACTTAAAGATGAGCCGTTTCGCAAAAAAGTTTTACACGTATCAAAAGATTTTCACACCCATGTGCACCCTTGCCCCGGAACCTGCCAAGTTCCCTAAAAGCAAAAAAGGGACGAATCGGGTCGCTCACCCGGTCATCCCTCGAGAATCCCACTATTTTACATCTATTTCTTGGCGGCAACCGGAATAGGATAGTTTTTGAAGATGGAAGCGACCCCTGCATTGATCTGGGCATCGCGTTTCTCAGGGGTTAGTTTGTCATTGATCGTCTTCTCGCCTCGGCCCTGCCAAATGATCTTCTCACTTGCCTTGTCGATTACGTTAACGAATAAAGTGCCATTCGTATACTTGTTGACATCGACAGTCGTGGTAGAAAATCCACCTCCCCAACCGTACCCCCAACGGCCATAGCCGCCAGCGCCGGTTGTGGTGGCGGTGGCCGACTCTTCCTGTTCAAGTTTTACATGCAGGTCGACGAGGAAATCGGGATTGTCAGATTTCGTGTATCCGCGCGCGGTCATTTCATTATCCACCGCATTAACGATACGTGTCTTGTTGAGTTGATCGATGGTGAGGTCCTGCACGAAATC
>DATHKA010000223.1:0-8492 GCA_035489615.1 Chryseolinea sp. | reverse complement strand
CAAAGGCACCACCCGATTGGTAGTAGCCACTTCGTCCCCATAGGCGACAAGCTATGACCTGATATTGGAGCCAGCCATTGGTCAATATGTCGATTGAGCGGTCAGGTGTGCTGACCTGTACCGAGCTCAGCGTATCCGTCCAGAATTTTTTAACCTTTTCGAGTACCTGAAGGGCTATACGCGGGCCGCGGAAATTCTTTATGAGTTGGGTGGCTTCGAAGCGATCCTTAGCGGCGCCCATGCGGAACACAACTTCACGTGAATCCTCGGACTCTAACTCAATGGGTATACGCACGGCAGTACACGGATCAAACCCGGCGCCGGTTTTACCTGACAGCCGCGTTTTAAGCATCGCTTCGGGACGTTCAAGGGACCCATTTCGACCGATGAATTCTGTGCGATCCGCCGTGTATTCATATTGCGGATCATCGACATCGATAAAGCCCACGCGATTCGGAAACTCCATGTTGTAAGCATTCCTGGCAAATAGGGCACCAGTTGAAGTATCCAGTTCGGTGATGATGTGAGGAGCGCTCCGCGCGCGCAGGTCGCCCAATACCCATTCAACGTATCCCGTGATGGATAAGCTCCGGGACCGTCCGGATCGGTTTTGAATGCTTACTGAGACAAACCGGATAGATACCTCCAGATCGACATACACCGTGGCCGCCACAATCAATCCATCGTATGCGTGCTCATATACCGTATAGCCAAACCCGTGTCGGATGTTGAATGGAATAGGTTTGCGGCAGGGTAAGGGAGTGACTGACCAGAAATCGCCGCTCTCCTCATCGCGCAGGTAAATCGCCTCGCCGCTCTTGTCCGTGACAGGATCGTTGTTCCAGGGAGTCAGGCGATACGCGTGCGCGTTCTCCGACCAGGTATAGGACAGTCCGCTGTCAGTGGCGATTGTGCCGAAGTTAGGATTCGCGATGACATTGATCCAGGGAAGCGGCGTACGCTCCATTCCAGTATATTGGATAACGTATTCTCTTCCGTCTTCGGAGAATCCTCCGAGCCCGTTGAAGAACTTCAACTCGCGCGCAGGCAGGCTGATTTTGACCGGTGCGTATTGTTGTACCGGCGTAAGGAAGGCCGTACTCTGCTTGCTGGCGGCACGTCGGTTGATCTGGTCTGCCAAAGTACCGCGGCTGTCGGAGATGATCACACGGGAAACGGCCCTTAACAAGATGAGGTCTTCGGCCGACACCTGATCGACCGGGCGCACGAATATTCGCCCCTGTTTGTCTGCATTGTTCATCCCGAATCCAGCAGCAATCAATCCCTGGATCTGATCCTGCAGTACCTGCCGATATCCGCTCGGATCCTGATTAAGGATTACCAGGTCAACGGCAAGGCCTTTGAGTTGCCAGTACGCTTGTGCCTGGATTAACTGTTTCACCAACGTGATATTGGCACTGTCTGAAACCTCCAATAGCACAATCGGTAGATCGCCGGATATGGAGTAGCTCCAGAGCGCTGATTGACCGCGCTGGTTCTTCATAAGGATAGAAGGCGACGCCCGCAGCGCGGGGTTCGTATAAATTACCGAACCGGCAAGTCGCGCATACAGTTCCGCTTCTTCCTCGTTTGCATTGATCTGTCGAAGCACCACCTGGCTATGGGTCCACGAGAGCTCGAAAGCCCGGTCTCGCAGGTGACGATCCTGGTATTTGTCGATGAGATATTGACTGTCGTCGCGCGTGGGCGCCAGGCCGGTTATAAT
Source organism: Chryseolinea sp. (assembly GCA_035489615.1). Classification (GTDB taxonomy): domain Bacteria; phylum Bacteroidota; class Bacteroidia; order Cytophagales; family Cyclobacteriaceae; genus Chryseolinea. Next base: position 6,766 of record DATHKA010000223.1, on the reverse strand, counting down.
GTCTATTATAGCAGTTTCCTGGGGATCTATAATGACCCGGAATTGCGCGGATACGATTGGATCCAACACCGGACCTTGTGTTCCGCTTAGCGGTTCCTTCACTTGCATAGCCCGGGGGTTGGCTAGCGTATTGCCGCGACCCACGAATCGATAGCGATCCGTTTCGAAAGAGGCAGACGGCGCGTTGTGCGTCTCCACTTTCATCAGGTGAAACATCCAGGGTGGTCGCTCGTCTTTCGATCGGGGACGACGCGTGCAAAGTATCGCGTGTTGTTGTGGTATGATTTCCGTTTGTACGAAGAGGTTGCTGAAGGCCGGGTGCAAGGCATCTGCCATGTGTGGGGCAATAACGGCTTCCGCATAACTCGTAAATTCAATGTGACGTTTCGTCCGTGAGCGATTCGTGAGGTGAATCCTGCGGATTTCGATGTCGTCTTCCGGCGATACAATGACTTCCGTATAAGTATCTATGCGATGCTCGCTACGCCGGTATTCGACACGGCCTTGCGAGAATATGGCTGAATAGTTTTCGGATTCTGCCAGGGTAGGTTGAAAAGTGTTGGACCAGAAGTTGCCGGTTTCCAGATCGCGTATATAGCAGAAAGCTCCCGAGGAGTCGCATGTACTGTCTTCTCGCCACCGGGTAACGGCCAACTCGCGCCATTTACTGTATCCCGCCCCTGCGTCCGTGAGCATCACGTGATATCTGCCATTGGATAACAGTTGAACCTCTGGCGTTGGTGTATAAGGCGTCTGTACCACCCGGATTTGCGCATGCGAGGAAACCGGCGTAATGTCTTCCATTTCCGTTGACGCCGTGTAGTGACCCACGGTCTTGGGAACTTGCTCCTGCAGCAACAACAGCGATGTTTGAAACTGCACATCGGCCTCGAATCGTTTTTGCATCGGCTGGTCGAGCAACAGATAGGCCAGTGACAACAAGCTCATTCCCTGGTGATGCGCCATGAACGTTTGAATGAGCACGTGCGACTGTCCCCGCGGAAGGCGGGGTGGCGTGTAGTCGATCGCCTCATAGTATCCATACTTGCCTTCGAATCCGGCGGCCTTCAGTTTTTGCAGGTTTTGGGTAGCGGCCTTAGGATCCACCATCAACGCGAGCACAGTGGCGTAAGGCGCGATTACGAGGTCGAGTCCCAGACCCCGCTTGAACCCCAGACCAGGAACGCCGAATGCGCGGTATTGATAGATGAGGCTGGAGTCGACAATATTGTAACAGGATTCGGAAATGCCCCAGGGAATTCCCTGTTGACGTGCATACTCAATTTGCTTTTTAACGGTACCCTTATACGTTTCATCAAGGAGCGTTCGTTCATACGACGGCATAACCAGCAAAGGCATGAGGTACTCGAACATGGAACCGCTCCACGACAGCAGCACGGGCGTATTATCAGTTGTCGTTAGTCGCCGCCCTAATGCGAACCAGCTTTCTTGCGGGACCTTTCCCTGCGCGATAGAGACAAAGTTAGCGAGGCGGGCTTCGGATGCCAGGAGATCGTAGTAACTGGCGTCGCGCTGATTGTTGTCGACGTTGAAACCGATGGCCAGTAGATGTTGCGACTTGTCGTAAAGAAAACCATACTCCATATCGGCAAACTCGAAACACTGATCGGCCAGACGTTGTAGCGCAGCGATCCTGTAACGCGCACGTTCGCCAAGGATGGAGAAGGCTTCCTTCATGTGGCTCAACCAAATTTGTTCCTCTGGACTTGACGCGTTGATGATCAGGTCACTCAACGGACCTAGGTGCTCCTTGTCCATCTGCGACAGATCCCACAGCGTTGGCATACGGTTCATCAGGCGCAGCACTTTGAACGATTCAGGAACAGATCCTGCGGATAGCCATGGCGTTATCGATTCAACCTCCTGTAGCAGGTCGGTGGTTTGGTCGCGCAAAAGATTCAACCAGTACTGTACGTCGTTATTCGGTTCTTCCACCAGTGCCGCTTCGATGGCGGTCGTTAGTTCCCTTTTCAGGTTTTGAAGAAAATCCCGAAGGTCTTCTGAACGGTAAGGCTGCAACAGGCGCTGTTGTTCAAAGGATTTGACAAATTTCTTCAGGACGCCGTCTTTTGTTTGAACATAGCTTTCAGCGATCAGCAGGGTGTCATAAAGACCATCCATCACCTGGGCGGGAATGGACGGCTGATGAATCAAACCCAGAAGCCCCTGGCGTAGGGTGAGCAAATGCCCTGCAAGATTCCCACTGTCCACGGTCGAAATATATCTTGGATGCAGCGTTTGCAGGGTTTCCGTGTTATACCAGTTGTAAAAGTGGCCTTGAAAGCGGTCCAGTTTTCCCATGGTACGAAGTGTCGCGGATGTACGCTCGATTACGCTATGGGTAGACGCATAGCCGAAATCATAAGCGGCAAGGTTGGCAAGCAACGACAACCCTATGTTGGTGGGCGAAGTGCGGTGAGCGATTACCGGAATGGGGTATTGTTGAAGGTTGTCCGGAGGCAGCCAATTGTCGCCAGGAACGACGAGATCGACAAAGAAGGCCCAGGTCTTTCGTGCCAGGGTCCGCAGGTACCGATGCTGTTCAGAATCGATTTGAGAGCGGGTGGAGGACAAGGGTTCACTCAGCCACCATATGGCCGACGGCGAAAGCAACCAGGCTATAAGAACCGGCGCGGCCATTAGAAAAACCTCGGGCCTTGCTGCGAGGAGGTATGTGCCGACAGCAGTCGCCAGCACCGGTGAAAACCACATTTGCGCATAGCTCGCCCGTGGTCCGGAGTTGACCTCCTTGATGAAAGTGGATGGATTCCACTCCAAAAGATGTTTATGGGTGACGTAGGTTCGCCACAAGGTCCGGATTATGGCATCAGCGCTGTAAAAGGCCTCATAGGGTAAACAAACAAGGCTAAAGAATGACTGTTGAATGCCCTTAGATGCTCCAGCAAGCGTATTGCTCAAATGTTGCGAGCGGTCAATTTCAGCAGGCTTGCGCAGGGCGTGCCATAGCGACATGAGAAATGGCGGCAGCATGATGATGGCCGTAATGCAGAGGGTCCAGAACAGCGCGTCCTGCAATACGGTCCACGCCAGTAAAATCAAAGCCAGGAAAGCTATGGCGACAAGACTTCGTCGAAGGTTGTCGAAAATCTTCCACCGTGACAGGAGGGATATCGGATTGGAATGAAGTCGCTTGTCTGCGCCCGGCACCCAAGGCAAAGACCAATTGGCAATTTGCCAGTCACCCCGGATCCATCGGTGCCGCCTCGCCACGTCGGCAGAGTATCGGGATGGGTATGACTCATAGAGCTGGATGTCGCTGGCGTATCCGCAACGAGCATATGATCCTTCCAGCAGATCATGACTCAGTATCCGGTTCTGCGGGAAGCGATTGTATAACACGAGCTCGAAGGCGTCTACGTCGTAGATGCCCTTTCCAATGAATGAGCCCTCTTCGAAAACGTCCTGATACACGTCTGACGTGATTCGTGTGTAGGGATCGATGCCCGAGTCATTCTCGTACATTCTCGTATAACGTGAAAATGTGGCGCCGTGAAGACTGAGCGCAATTCGCGGCTGAATGATGCCGTAGCCGTGTGTAATTCGCTTGTAACGGTCATCATAATGCGGTCGGTTAAGGGGATGCGCCATTAATCCGACGAGACGAGACGCCGTGTCGTGCGGCAGTTGCGTATCCGTATCCAGCGTGATGACATACTTAACGCCCTGCAAAATGCTCGTGTTTCCACTGATCACGCTGAAACGATCCAAGTCCTGGCCGCGCAACAAGCGATTGAGTTCGCCGAGTTTGCCACGCTTGCGCTCGTATCCCATCCATTTTTTTTCTACGACGTTCCATCGACGAGGTCGGTGAAGGAGAAAGAACCGATCAGATCCCGGGCGCGGGTACTTCTGATTTAGTCTTCCTATTGCCTTCTCTGCAGTTTGAACCAATTCGTCATCGTCGGGCATCGTTTCTGCATCGGCATCTTTCAGATCGGTAAGAAGTGCAAAAAAGAGGTTGCTATCGCGATTCGCCAGAAATCGAACTTCTAAATCATCGGCCAGCTCTTGCGTCTGATCGAGCGTTGACAACATGGTTGGAACGACCACCAGCGTCTGGTACTCTTCCGGAATTCCTTTCGAGAAGTCCAGCTTAGGTAAGGGTTTCGGGTAAACGAGTAGGGTAGCCCACCAGTTCACAATAGATATCGCGAAGTGACTGGTGCCGACGAGTGAAAGAGATCCTACCAGCAGGGTGGGCCATGTAAACCCGTAGAGGAGGTAAGTATGGTAAGTTAATGCCGACGACAGCGCGAGCGTAACGAGAACTAATAAAGCGGCGTACAGACCGCGTGCACGCGCATGAATGTGGTCAATGACGGCCTCCCGGAACGTGAGCTTTGTATGGGCGAGTTGGGCGGTTTGTTTAAGTCCCGGGCCGACAAGCCAGTAGCCAACATGTGATCGGCGTCCAAATTCAACAGTGCGTTCCTCTCCGCTACCACGGCCCGCGAGGTCCAGCACAATTTCTGCGACGTGATGTTCCGGAGTAGCGCCCTGCTTAGCGATCTTTTCAATGGCGTGCCGGTATTGATCGCGTGTATAGAAATCCATGTTGCGATACATACCGGCAGGGTCTCGCATCAATAACTGCTCAACGACACTTAACTCTTCAACGAATTCGCGCCAGTCCATCTTCGCAAGGAAGCGCAAGCTGTTAATGCTGTTGCTGACAGAAAGTTGATCTGCTGCCTGCTTCGAGTTCTCCACGAGCACCATCTGATTAATGGACGACGAGGAGTCCGCGAGGTGTTGCTCAATCCAGGTGAGTGGCAAATTGAGGTCGAGGCCTTTCCACTGAAGCTTGCGCGTAAATTCCGCGACGAAAGCGCTGACCATGGGCGGATTAGAACGCGCCATGTCGGCAATCACAAGCACGAGATCTTTCGAATTCTCTTCGGCAGTCTTCACGACCTGATCGGCCCATTCGGTGGCGAGATCGGTATCCTTGCTATCGACGGCAATGCGCGCGGCTACACGGCTGAGGTTTTCGATCAGTGCCAGACGAAGCATAATGGGAATTGCCCACAACTCACCAATAGTCAGGTAGCTTGATTTTTGATAGGCGTTGATGAAACTGGTGAGTATATGCAAGTCAACGCGACCGTCGCTGTGCGAAATGATTTGTATGGCGATGTCATATACCCGCGGATACCCTTCGGCGACCCCGGCAGCGAGGCGAGGCAAGGCTTTACTGTAGCCTTTTGGAAGATACTTCTTGCCGATATTTACCTGCTCCTCGATCAGATAAAAGTTGTCAAGCAACCACTCGCCGGCTGGTGTGATGGCTTTCTTGTCGCGCACCGCGTCGTGCAACATATTGGCTACGTCGAACAACGTCTTCTCGTTCTCAGCGAGTCGCTTGAGTAATAGTTCGGGCGCATCCTCAGTCGACAGTTGATGTGCCTTCGCCAGGTGCTGCGCATGCATCTCCATTTGGTCGATGCTGAATAACTCCGAACGCAACGGAGGCTTTTCGTTTACCTCCTGACGCGCGAATCTATCCTGTTGGAAATGGCCAAGGAAGGGAGAAAGTATTTCGTCAATAGAATTTTGCCATCCTCTCATCGGCGGTGCCTTATGTTTAATTTCAACTGGTTAGCGAAAACGAAAAATCATTCCAATTTGACCTGGCGAGGGACTTTACTCACGTATTTCTAGTTACACGCAGGTGGAATCAAACTGCGACAGGCTGGTAGCAAATGGTTCAAAAAAAGGAGGAGTGTCCTTTCTCCATAAAGGAACCAAACATCCTCGTGTTAACCAAACATCTTCGTGAGTTCCTCAAGCAGAAGTGGTTTCTCCAGGATTCTGAATGTGGAAGAAGAGGTCTTTGGCACATCAAGGGCACTAATGAGGTTGAGTTGTGTTTGCGGGTAGTTTATGAGGATGTATTCCGTCTTTCCCCATCCCAACCCATCCGGAAGGTTATTATCCAGAAATAAGAAGTCAGGATTCTGCTCTTCCAGTAGCCGCATCCCGTCCGCAATGGTATGGGCAACATATACATCTATGTGTTTCGGATTGAAGAAGCGTTGAAACAGTATCCCCAGGTCTTCCTCGTCGTCGATTATCAAAACTTTCTTGTTTTTCATAACAGCAGATACTGGTTGTTCAGGAAAAATCTTACCAGAAAAATGATTGCGAAAAAAATGTTTACCAGCGTGTCCGTGAACCTCAGTGCGGACGGAAACACACAATTTTGGGGAGTTTTTCCCCCAATGGACGAGGCGACCAGTAATATTGGCTGCCTCGTCCATTATTAATATCAACGCCTGTCATTTTAAGGTCTGCCACCAACGCACAGCTGCGAACCCAGGCCTGTTATTCAATTGACACCCTGACGCCGGCCGAGTGGCTCGTGAATTCTGGCGCGTACATGCATTGCATGGTGGTAATTCCATTGGAGAAGTTCCCGCGTTGTGATGCCCTAAGCTGGTATTCGAACACGTACGTTCCTTTTGGCAGATAACCAACAAAGAAGTTAGTGGCCATATCTCTGGGACTCTCATAGTAATGAAGTCCATCCTGTTGGCGATAGGCGGAGAGCGTCGATACGGGCTCCAGCCCAGATGCGCGCATGTCTTTAATGTGTACATATTCCATATGGCGATCGACGCGAATTTCCAGCCTGACCGTTATCAGATCGCCGCGATGAATGGGTGCCTGAGCATCGATGGGCATAAGGACGGGGCCGCTGGCACCATTCCGCGACAGGAATAAC
>DATHKA010000222.1:0-4322 GCA_035489615.1 Chryseolinea sp. | reverse complement strand
GTTTGGGTTGCTTCTTGGCGCGATCGATCACCCGCGACATAAGCTTTTGATCGATACCGATGCGCTTTTGCAATTCGTCGTTGTAAGCTCCCCAATCCGTGATTTCCTTCTTCGCCATTCCCGAGGCAATTGCCGCCTTTGCCACGGCCGGTGATATAGTCGTGATGAGGCGCGTGTCCAGCGGTTTGGGAATAAGGTATTCCCGACCGAAACGAATTTTGTCAGCTCCGTATGCTTTGACGACGATATCGGGTACTGGTTCCTTAGCCAGCGCTGCCAAGGCATGAACCGCAGCGAGCTTCATATCTTCATTGATTGCCGTAGCACGTACGTCCAGTGCACCTCTGAAAATGTAGGGGAATCCCAGCACGTTGTTAACTTGGTTCGGGTGATCAGAACGACCGGTGGCCATAACGATATCGCTACGGGTTTTCATCGCCAGTTCGTAGTTGATCTCAGGATCCGGATTAGCCAATGCAAAAACGATGGGATCTTTGGCCATGGCATTGAGGTCATCGGGCGTGATCGAATTTGCTACGGAGAGACCAATAAATACATCACACCCCTTCATCGCTTCCTGTAAACTTGCCACGTTCGATAGGGTAACGAACTGTTGCTTGATCGCATCAAGGCCTATGCGCGACGAATTGAGAACACCTTTGCTGTCGCACATCACGATGTTCTCCTTTCGGGCACCTAATGAGATGTAGAGTTTCGTGCAGCTAACGGCCGACGCTCCTGCGCCGTTAACAACAATCTTTACCTGGTCGATCTTCTTCCCCACGATCTCCAATGCATTTAGCAAAGCAGCAGCCGAGATGATGGCTGTTCCATGCTGATCATCGTGCATGACGGGAATATTCATCTTCTCCCTCAGTTCTGTTTCTATCTTGAAACACTCCGGTGCTTTGATGTCTTCGAGGTTTACCCCACCGAACGTGGGCTCGAGGGCCTTCACGATTTGAATGAATTTATCGGGATCTGTTTCGTTGATCTCAATATCGAAAACATCGATGCCCGCAAATTTTTTAAAGAGCACACCCTTTCCCTCCATCACCGGTTTCGATGCTTCCGGGCCGATGTTTCCCAGCCCCAGTACAGCCGTACCGTTGGATATCACGGCCACCAGATTTCCCTTCGCGGTATACTTGTAAACATCTTCCGGGTTGGCAGCAATCTCCAAACAGGGTTCAGCTACACCGGGCGAATAAGCAAGCGCCAGATCAAGTTGAGAGCTGAGAACTTTAGTGGGAACGACTTCAATCTTTCCGGGTTGCCCTTGCATGTGGTAATTGAGGGCGTCCTGTTTGCGGATCTTAATGGACATGGGCAGGGTAGTATTAAGTCGTTTGTATTTAGTCCTGAGTTGTTACTAGCCTATAGTAGGAGAGCAAGTGCCAAAAATAATACTCTTGGCACTACAATACTACCAACAACTTATTACTAATATAGAGGCAAACGAGATAAAAAAAGAATCGCAAGTCCGGCCGGGAGTCCTGGATCATTGGTCGCACCGCGCAAGTACTATCCGACTAATAACAACTCAAGACTAAGGACCCAATACTAATTACTAATTCGAAGCTTCTGCCCGGGCTGCAACTTCGTATTCCCCAGGTGATTCATACTCTTGATCTTTTCAATAGTAAGGCCCTCGAATTTCTTCGAGATATCCCAGAGCGTGTCGCCAGGCTGCACGATATAGGTCTTGGAATTAGGAATGCGCGCTGGACTGGCGTTGCTGCCAGTGGATTTGCTGCTCGCCACCGCGGTAGATGAGCCTCCACCGCTGTTCTTCGGGAAGATGTTGAGACGTTGTCCGACATGAATAGTATTACTCCGCAGGTTGTTCCAGCGTTTGAGATCAGTAACCTTTACATTATTCCGCATGGCAATAGAGCCCAGCACGTCGCCCCTGCGCACGCGATACACAATGCGGTCGCGGCCGTATGTTGTGCTTTCGGTATTCTTGGCCAGTGCTTCAATTTCTTTCCGGCCAGTCTTTGACGCTGAATCCAGAATGACAAGGCGGTTAGATTCGAGGACGCGTTTGGCATCTTCCGGAATGTACATAGTGTATATCTTGCTGGTCTCCGGAATTGCGTTGCGTTGGATCGAAGGGTTGAGACGCTGCAGATCTTCCACACACGTGCCGGTGAGTGCTGCAAAAGTTTCGAAGTGAAGAAATTTAGAGACCTGAACCGTGTCATATCGCGGCAGCATTTCTTCCCCTTCATCGAAGAAGTTGTGCTCATCCAGGTAGTTCATGGCATACGTGATTGCTACGAACTGCGGCACATACGAGCGTGTTTCGCGGGGAAGGTGGGGATAGATATCCCAGAAGGTAAGCTTGGTAAAAACATTACCCTCCGGCTTGCGATAACCGGCCTTGCGTATCGCCCGCTTCACGTTACCTGGTCCGGTGTTGTAGGCAGCCAACGCCAGTTCCCAATCATGAAACATGTTGTAAAGGTCACGAAGATATCGGCACGCAGCATCCGTAGACCTCTCCGGATCCATACGGTCGTCGATGTACCAGTTGTTGTTAAGTCCATAGTAACGACCGGTGGCCGACATGAACTGCCAAAGTCCGACGGCACGCACGCGCGACATAGCGCGTGGGTTGAGACCAGATTCGATAATTGACAAATACTTCAATTCCTCAGGTAGTCCATACTTGGCCAGGTATTTTTCGAAAATAGGGAAGTATAGATTCTTCCGCCGCATCATCATGCGCGTGTATTCGCGATCCTTTACCGTGAAATAATTGATGAAGGCATGGATGCGATCATTGTAGGTGAGAGGCATAGTCTGTTCGATGCAGGCCAGCCGGTCCGCGATCAGCGCAGGATCATCATCGCCAGGAATATGATCAAATGCGCTCGGCACCACGAAGTATGCGAAGTCAATCGTATCCGTCTTCAGCATCATATCCTCTTCGGCATCTGCGACTTCAAGCGAGTCGACAACGACCGAATCGGGCTGAATGTCCTGGGCCGGCGAAGACAGGGGGCCCAGCAGCAGTAAGGTAAATGCCGAAAGCACCCACGCGATCGGAACAGACATACGTTGCCTGGCCTGTTGTACAGCGCCATTATCCGCCGGGGCGAATGATAAAAGTCTAGATTCTGTCCGCGCTATAAAAAAATGGTATGCGGACCTAAAAATCATGACCAAAGGAAAAGACTTTTCCATGATGGTTCATTTCAAAAGTGAATTCGAAAAATGCAAGAGCTTCGATTCTTCAAAGTCATCCGCGATTACCTGCATACCGATGGGAAGTCCTGCTTTGTCATTTCCACATGGAATGGCGATTGCCGGAACTCCAGCTACATTCGCCTGCACGGAAAACAAGTCTGCCAGGTACATCTCCAAGGGGTTGTCTGTATGCTCACCCAACTTAAACGCTGTGGTGGGCGTAATCGGCATAACGATGAAGTCGTATTGTTTTAATAGTTCTTTAGTCTTGTCCCGGATCATGCGTCGGACCTTTTGGGCCTTCGTATAATACGCATCGTAGTAGCTGGCACTAAGCACAAATGTGCCAAGCAAAATTCGCCGCTGAACCTCTTTACCAAACCCTTCGGATCGGCTCTTCTTATAGAGGGATTGCAGGTCGTGCGCACCACTGCTCCGATATCCATACCGTACGCCGTCGTAACGCGAAAGGTTTGAGCTTGCTTCTGCGGTTGCCAGAATATAGTACGTGGGCAGCACGTACTCGTTTAGCGGGAATTCGATGCGTTCAACATCGTGCCCCGCAGCTCTAATTTCTTCAATTTTAGCCAGGATACTCTCCCGGATTTCCGGTTGCAGCCCGTCAGTGCCATCTATTTCGCTTACGTAAGCCACCTTGTACTTCCGGCCATCTGCCTGAAGTAGCTCCTGAGCGTAGGGCGGTACGGGTTTTTGGGAGACTGTGCTGTCAATGTCGTCAGGGCCGGCAATAACCTCCAGGACCAGGGCGACGTCTTCCACCGACTTACCAAATATCCCAATACAGTCAAAAGATGAGCCATATGCAATTAAACCGTAGCGCGAAATCCGTGAATAGGTTGGTTTTAGCCCTACAAGGCCGCAAAACGCGGCAGGCTGCCGGACCGATCCGCCCGTGTCTGAGCCCAAAGAGACCTGACACATGTCGGCCTGCACCGCAACGGCAGAGCCTCCGGAAGAGCCACCGGGCACGCGTTGGTTGTCAGCATCGTTAAGCACGGGGCCAAATGCGGAATTCTCGTTCGACGAGCCCATCGCAAATTCGTCACAGTTCTGGCGACCGATCACGATAGCATCTTCGTCGAGAAGACGCTGCACGGCAGTGCCAT
>DATHKA010000221.1:0-24462 GCA_035489615.1 Chryseolinea sp. | reverse complement strand
AGGATGCGTTGCCTGATGTCATCGCGCACGTCGGCACTGGTATAGAGGTGGACGTCAGACCCCAGTTCGTCGAACCAGCGCAGAATCTTCTCGTTGTCCTCGGGGGTACCCAAACCCTGGGTATACCGGGCGAGGATCTCGGCAACCTCTTCGCGTGAAAGCCTTTGTCTCATAACCAAAGACGAGCCGCCACGGCAGAATCCCTAAAACGATTGTAAGTTTTTTTGCATCGATTGCGAAGTCACGATAAAAAAATGGCCATCAGGGGCACCAGGTAGTCTTTCAGATGGGTCTTTAGCGACTTGAGGGCTTTGGTGATGTGATATTCGACGGCCTTCTCAGAGAGCTCCATTCGCCCAGCAATTTCCTTAACGGTAAGTCCCTGATGCCTGCTCAGGATAAATACCTCCCTGGACTTTGGGGGCAACTGATCCACGCTTCTGTTTAACTCTTCCGCGAGTTCGTTGAAGCATATCGTCTCTTCCGTGTTGTCGGATAGAGTAGAAGTCAGGGAACGAAAGTAGTCCGCATACTTTCCCCGGACGATGCCGGCGCGGATATGATCAATACATTTGTTGCTGAGACATACTTTCAGATAATGCTCGATGTTGGCTATCCGGAGCTTGTCCTTCTTTCCCCACATCTCAACGAACACTGACTGCACCATCTCTTCCGCATCGTCGTGTGACCTGAGCTTCTTATATGCAATCTCATAAAGCTCATACCAGTGCGTGTCAAACAGGCGCTTAAAACCTGCTTCATCGCCGTAAGTCAGGTTACGCACATTTTCAGAAACCCCGCCGTTAGCACTATCTAACATATGATAAATGTAATGCGCAGAGTTAAACAAAACAATCGTTTGAGCGAGATTCGAATGCGGATCGAGCAGACGCAATCGCAGCGGAGTGTACCCAGTCTTACAATATACAGGATCGCGTGCGCTGCTTTTATGGGATCGCCTTCCTGCTTGCCGCTTAATTACTAACTTTGAAGTATAGCAAGGAAATACAGGCCATATGGCCTTTATATAATTATTAGTGACTGTTGCTACTTCGTCAAGCATCGTGCGTGCGCTTCGCAGAGGCACAGATTTCTTCTGGCTCACATTCACACTGTCCTATCCAATTCAAAGCGACCGCACCAAATCCTTAACTTGAAGTAGTTACTAAGAAGTGTGTTTTACTATAATCGAAATTCCGAAGATTTAAGACTGAGAACAATTTCCGCAGACGCACTTTTGACGAGGTGGCTTTACTATATAATGATGGCTATCCTGCTGAATTGTTTCACGCTTTAATTGACGCGACAGACTTGCATAAAGGTGCGAGACTTCTTGAAATTGATCCTTAAGCCTGACGATATTGATAAGCGTTTATTTAGATTAAAACATTTTCAACTTTTCCTGTAATAATAACCTATAGCGCTAAGAGTTTTGTGCGGCTATTAGGTACATACTCCAATCATCTCGCTGCCAGTAAAGAAGTTCAGTAACGTTTTTTAATGAAATAGAAACCCTCGTAACACTTTCGCTTAACATCCACGAAGTCCACATTTTGACGCAAATCACCTCCGATGATGTCGCGTTTATACCCACCATGTCACGCACCGTCTGCCGATATTTGTGATACACAACGACAATTATTCTCCAAAAAACTATTTCCATGCGAAAATTAAAACTGCAGGTACAAATGACCGTTGATGGTTTTATCGCCGGGCCGAACGGCGAGTTGGACTGGATGTGGATCGGTAAACCGGATGAAACCATTCTACAGCGCGTAATTGAACTGGCCGACACCTGCGATACGATCTTGCTAGGTCGCAAGATGACGCCTGGATTCATTGATCACTGGGAAAATGTATTGGACAACCAACCCGAAAGCGTGGAGCAAACTCTGGCACAACGAATGGTACATATGCGCAAGGTTGTTTTCAGCCGCACACAAACAGCCATCAAAGGCAGAAATCTGGAAGTCGAAAATGGAGACCTGGCTGATGCCGTAAGGGCGTTGAAAAGCCAACCGGGGAAGGATATTATGGTCTATGGCGGCGCTTCTTTTGTAAGTTCATTGATTAGTCAGAACCTTGTTGATGAATACTACATTTTCAGGAGACCGGTTGCGATCGGGAACGGACTTGCAATTTTTAGCGAGCAAAAATCTTTGGAACTCGATAGTTCGATTTCCTACAAAAACGGAACCTTACTCAATAAATACCTTCCAGTTTAAGTGGAGTAAAATATCAAGACATCAAGGCATTCGCCGCGGGAAGCATCGGACAGGGCGGAAGACTTTGGGTGAGGAATAATCGTATTGAAAATTAATATTAAAAACTCAACTAGGGTGTTGATATGAGTAAAGTCAAAGTAGCCGCATTTTCAGTTTCATTGGATGGTTATGGAGCTGGGCCTGATCAAAGTAAAGAGAACCCGTTAGGCAAGGGAGGTGAGGAACTTCACGAGTGGATATTCCCTACCAGGATGTTCCAGAAAATGTATAACAAAGGGGAAGGAACCGAAGGAACGGACAATGACTTTGCTGAAAAGTCATTTGAACACATTGGCGCGTGGATCATGGGTCGGAATATGTTCGGGCCTATTCGCGGACTGTGGCAAAATGATGAATGGAAAGGTTGGTGGGGCGATACCCCGCCCTATCATGTTCCGGTATTTGTTTTAACACACCATGCCAGAGAATCGTTGAGCATGAAGGGAGGAACGGTATTTCACTTTGTCACAGACGGCACTGAATCTGCGCTGGACAAGGCCAGAAAAGCCGCTAACGGAAAGGACATACGCATTGGTGGAGGAGCGTCAACTATTCGGCAGTTCTTACAAGCAGGATATATAGATGAAATGCATCTTGCTTTCGCGCCCGTATTTCTCGGATCGGGAGAACACCTATTCGCTGGAATTGACTTGCTCAGCCAGGGATTCACTAAAACACAAACAATGTACGGCAAGCGTGCAACTCATGTGATTTTAAAGAAGAGCCAAATCCCTGACGCTTGAGATTTCCTCACGGCAAAGGCTGGTGGCCAATCGCAATGATATGAGGTTCTATTCCGACCTGAGTATTCTTGCGGGATTGATATGAGCACCTCTGAGTATCTGAATGCTCACAGTACCTAATGCAAGCAGGCAAAGAATGGCAACCGGCACTATAAAAAGATCCCAGCTCATGCCTATATGGTTAGCAAAATTGCCCAGCCATGAATCGATTCCATAGTACGTTAACGGCAAGGCTATCACACCCGAAATCAGGACGAGCTTGAGAAACTGCCATGATAACAAAGACATGATGCTCTGAACAGAGGCTCCCAGAACCTTGCGTATTCCGATCTCTCGCAGTTTCTGACTTGTGGTAAATGAGGCCAGTCCCCACAGGCCCATACAGGCAATGAATATCGCCAGGATAGCAAACATGCCAAAGATCCTGGCAAACTGTTGGTCGGCCTTGTATTGGTTATTAAAGAAGTCTTCGAGAAAATAGTAATCGAAAGGATTGCCGGGAAAAAACTCTTTATAAAGGGTTCCGATCTTTGATATCGTCTCGTTCATGTTTCCGGCTTGCAGAAGTATTGAGTAGCTATGCCGGGAGATCGTATCAGCCTTGAAAAGAAAAGGCGTATGCTCCTGCTTAAGTGAGTTCCAATTATAGTTTTTCAGAACTCCCAATATCGAGACGGTATCTCCGCCAAAGATCAGCTTTTCATTCAACGCCGTTTCGGCATTTCCCAGCCCAAACGTTTCAATTGCGGACTCATTAATAATAACCGACTCCATGTCTGACCGTATCTCCGGGTTGAATACGCGGCCGGAGACCAGATCCATGCCGTATGTCTTAATGAAGTCGGGATCGATCCAAACGATGCTGCCACTCTTGCTGGCGTCCTGCGTAGTTCCATCCTTGCGTATACCAGTGCCCCAGTTATAGCCGCCTCCGGGAATCGCCCCCGAGGTAGTCACGCCCGAAATCCCTGGAAGCTTCTTTAACTCATTCTTCATGCTGGTTAGGCGTTCACTGGAAGCCTTGCGGTCTAAGATCCGCGGGCCATTGACCACAAGCATCCTTTCCATCGTGAACCCCTTATCCTGATCCCGCATGAATATCATTTGGCGATAGATGGCAAAGGTTCCGGCAATCAATATAAGCGAAGCGGCAAACTGGAAAACAACCAGCGCCTTTCGAAGGGAAAATCCTTTAACCAGCTTTTCACCTTTGCCTTTCAATATCTCTGTCGTATTGAACGACGATAACACGAACGCAGGATAGGCGCCGGATATAAGCGATCCGGTCACGAATAAGGTGACAAGAATTATCCAGAAGCGTACGTCGGCGAAATTGAACATCAACTCCTTTCCGACAATTTGACCGAGAACAGGCAATAACCCGATGGCTATCAATACGGCTATAACAACTCCCACAAGGTTGACCAGAACCGACTCAAATACAAATTGAAAAATCAGTTGGCTCTTCAGCGCTCCGATGGCTTTCTTGATACCCACTTCACGGGCGCGTTCCATGGCACGCGCAGTTGAAAGATTGATATAGTTGATCCAGGCAATGGCGAGAATAAAGATCGCGATCAGCAGAAAGAAATAGATGGTATACGGACTTATTGTCGGACTGGACTCATGGTCAATTCCCGGGGTAAGATGTATATCGAGCACCGGCTGAAGGGCAATCACAATACTGCTATTTGATTCGGCAAGATCCTTTCCGCGATATTTCTCAACCAATGCGGGCAATTTTCCCTGTGCTGACGCCTGGGTTGCGTGTGGATGTAACTCAACGTATGTGATGAAGTTGTTCCATCCCCAGCCATCATCCTGCGTGTATTGATCTCCTCTCAGTAAATTGTGAAGCGGAAGAAGGAACTGAAAATTGAAATGAGCGTTTTCAGGCGCGTTCTCGAGAATCGCAGTTACTTCATAGGAACCGTCGGACCAGCCACCCGAAATCTGAATTAGCTTACCGAGGGGATCTTCACCCTTTTGGAAGTAACGTTCAGCCGACTTTTTGGTAAGAACGATCGAATTGGGTTTCTGAAGGGCCGTTTTCAGATCTCCTTCAATGGATTTGTATGTGAAGACGTCAAAAAACGTAGAATCGACCCACTGAATATTCTCTTCATTAAACGTTGTTGGATCACCCGTGGGGCGCTGGTAACTTAACACAGCACCTCCATACATCGGATGTGTGCGGACATAGGATTTTATTTCCGGGATTTCCAAAAGAAGGGCCGGTCCCTGCGCATAACCTGAGAGTACGCTATTATTCCGTAGTTCGCCGTTTCGATATGAGGCTGTTGTCGTCCGGTAGATGTCCTTTGCTTTAACATTGAACGTGTCATAACTGAGCTCAAAGTCCACATATCTCAGGATGACCAGGCAGACGGCAACACCGAGCGCCAGTCCGGAAATATTTATAAAGGAATATAGCTTTTTCTTAAGCAGGTTGCGGACGGCGATTGTGAGATAATTGGATAGCATAGGGGCGGCGTTATTTAATTGGTCGGAGCGATGCCAAAAATACTAAAGTCAAGATAGCCAAATTCTGCACGCGGAATGAAGTGCTTGAAATATGAACCGAACCGACATTATTTGACAGTGATGGCAAAGGAAATACCGCCGGCTTTCCGAATAGTTACGGTTGGGAAGGAGAAAATTATCTGGCCGAATAATGAAAGGCATCCGCCGTGAACCTTTATGTGTGTAAAGAACGACCGCGCCACGGTCCCGAATGAGCCTTTCAAGGAGTAAGTCTCTTCGGGGCCGTGCCGCTGTCGCTCAACCACCTCAGCTATTTCAATTTCATCGCAACGGGATCCCAGTTTATTATCTTCTTGGAAAGATAGCTTTCGTTACAGGCCAGTGCCGGTGCCGCCGCTCTGAAACCAAATTCAGCATCTTCAACAACCGCCTTCCCTGTCCTTATGGCATCAAAGAAGTTTGTGAAATGATCCAGGTGATCGTTGTAGCCTTCAGGAACTTTGAAGATTATATCTTCTTTTGTTTTCCTTTTCTTTTGTTCATCAGTCCATTTGGCATCGTACTCTTTTTGCATCTCCTCCTGCATTTTTTTTGAGAACGTGAAAAGTGAATCATAGCCCCCAAACCCCGGAGCTTCTGGCATAAGACTATGCTTTATAGTAATATTATTACCCTTCACTTCTATCACACCCTCAGAACCGATCAGGCGGATTGCTTCCTGCCCCCCTGTCCCACTTATAAAGTTAACCTGTAAAGTCAGTTGAAAAGCATCGTGCTCCTTGCCCCCCGGATATTGCATGACCCCAGACATGACGTCGGGTAAGTTGCGGCCATCTTTCCAATAGCTGAATTGCCCAGTGCTATAAATAGTTTCAGGTCCTTTGGAATTTGTTATGAAGTGGGTGCCACTCAACAAGTGGATAAATAAGTCGCCCGCAACACCTGTACCTACTTCCTTAAAGGCTCGCCACCAAAAGAACTTTTTCGAATCATACGACATCTTTTCCGTGACCTCAATGAACTTATCCCAGTTAGTGGTCATCGCGCTAGCGTCTTTGGGAATGGTGTATTCCCAGGCGCCGATCGATCCTTGCCTATCGTACGTCGCATTCACCATATTTAGTTTTCCGATTTCACCTGCCGCAAGCAATTCCTTGGCTTTTGCGTATCCTATACTGCTTACCCGCTGGCTTCCAACCTGAAATACCTTACCTGATTTCTTTGCTGCTTCCATTACCGGATAGCCTTCGCTGATCTTGTAGACCATCGGTTTTTCACAATACACATGCTTACCCTTTGCCAGTGCATCCAGGGCGATACGCGCATGCCAAACATCCGTAGTACAAAGTAGTATCGCGTCGATATCTTTTCTATCCAGAAGGTCCTTATAGTTGATGGTCGTGTACAGGTCTTTACCGTGCAATTCCTTCGCATTATCCAATCTGCCCGTGTAGAGGTCACAAATGCCCGCCAATTCTACGCCGGGCACTTTTAGCGCCGTAGTCAGGTCAAAATGACCTTGAACGCCATAGCCAATTACGCCTATTCTGACTTTGTCGCCAGCCGAGGTTTTTCTTTCGTACCTGAGTATTCGTTCTTCGGCCTTTTCATTTGCACCAAGCGATGACAGCGGTGAGGCACCTATCGCCAGGCCGGTTGCGCCTACTTGCTGCAAAAACTTCCTTCTTGAGCTAAATGTGTCATTTTTCATAGAGACCTGATTTTATATTGATTGTCGGATAGAGTTTTACGAAGGAAGTTGTCGCGCGATCGGGACCACATGATGGAAGACCATTGGCGCCATACCAGTCGCAGGATACAGATATTTATCGGTGGTGATGATCACGTTGAGCTCCACGAACCGAATCTTAACACTTTTTTTCAAATAGATGGACGAATTTTTCATCAGCGGTAGAGGCAATAAAAGACCTCGTTTACCGGAATCTTCGGTGAGTTCGCCGTCGAAAGCCCGCCCCTCGGCCCAGGAAGCCGCGGCGGATGACTGCTCCGCGCAGGGCAATATTCCTTTACAGCGTTGGTGTAAACAGGCCGGCGAGACGCCCTATTCAGATGGGACAACGTTCTTAAAACCAATCGTTTGACGCATGGTTTGCACGGTCCTGCGCAAACGAGGACAACCACTGACCCTTAGTCATCCGTTATCATTCACCACTCCTCAACGACTGCACAGGATTCATCCTCGCAGCACGCAAACACTGATAGCCAATTGTAATCAGGGAAATCAGCAATGCGATGCTGCCAGCAAATGCATAGCCATCAACACCGATCGTCGTTCGATACGAGTAACCTTCGATCCACTTGTTAATGCCATACCAGGAAATCGGCATGCTCGCCACAAAGGCAATCAGGACAAGTTTCCCGTAGACGCGCGACAACAGTAACACGATGCTACCAACCGAAGCGCCAAGACTCTTTCGAATACCGATCTCCTTCGTGCGTTGCTCCACAGTAAATGAAGCCAACGCAAATAGTCCAAGACATGCAATAACAATAGCAAGACCCGCAAACAAGGCGAATATATTACCAAGTCGCTTCTCGCTATCATACATTTTTCCATAGTCGTCATCAAGAAATGAATACTGGAATGTGCGACCTTCGGCGAAGCTAGCCCATAGTTTCTCCAGTACAACCAATACTTCCGCAGTCTTACTGCCTTCAAATTTGAACGCGACAAAATTGTCGGATTCCTGGAGGAATAAACCCAACGGTGATATACTCTCCCGCATGTTGGCGAAATGGAAGTCTTCGACTATCCCAATGACGGTCCATGACCGTACCGAATTTTGATCAACAGATCCATCAGGGTTACTCGCCGAAAACGAGCTGATCTTCTTCCCCACCGGATCGGGACCAAGTTCCAACTTCTCCACGGCAGACTCATTCAGGATAATACTTTGCGTAGAATCAGATGGGAACTCCGAGGAGAAACTTCTTCCCGCTTTGACTTTCATGCCAAGCGTCCTGAGGTAGTCACCATCGACATCCCATCCTTGCATGGAAACCATCTGATTAAGATCGTTTCCTGTGGGAGTTTTCCCTTCCGGCCAATAGGAGTTGTTGTTGCGACTCGTGCCCGACACGGGTAAGTAACTGCTAACCGTGCCTGCCGTAATGAATCTATTTTTCAATGCCTCTTCTTTGAAAATTCGCGCCCGATGGTCTAACGGATCCGTGTCGTGTATGATGATCACCTGATCCTTCTCAAATCCAACGTTCTTATGCTGCACATAGTACAATTGCTTTTGAATCGCAATCGTCCCTATGATAAGTGCGATAGAAATTACAAATTGAAAAACCACCAGGGTGCTTCTGATGAAGCCACTCTTTGAGCCAACTGCGAGCTTTCCCTTCAACACGTCTACCGGCTTGAACGACGAAAGAACAAATGATGGATATGATCCGGCGAGCAGACTCACCAATAAGACCCCCGCCAACATCGCCAGATAAAACAAATAATTATTGAAGGGGATGAAAATGGTCTTCTGTGCAAGATCATTGAAAAGTGGTAAAGCCACCCAGGCAATAATGATTGCCAGCACGAACGAAATGAGGCTAAGAACAAACGACTCGGTAAGGAATTGCCTGACAAGATGAGACCGGAATGATCCCATCACTTTACGCATACCAACTTCTTTTGCACGCCTTGCAGACTGCGCCGTCGAGAGATTCATGAAGTTGATGCATGCGATACTCAGGATGAAAAGTCCTATGGCCGCAAAGAGGTATACATAAGTAATGTTGCTATTGGCCTCCAACTCGCCTTCGAGATCTGATAGAAGATGTATATCGCGCAACGGCGTGAGGGAATATGACCAGGCGTTCCCGTCGGACTTAAATTTTTCCATCGTGAAGTCGCCGTGAAAAATATCCGAGATTTGCGGCGCGACATGCTTCTCAACGAACTGCGGAAACTTCGACTCCAGGTCCTTTGGATTAGTTCCTTTGCGTAGCAGGAGATACGTGTTCATCCAACCACCCCCAATGAGACTCACATTCTTGATGTCGTCCAGGTTTATATTCGACTTGAAAATATCGACATGGAAGTGGCTATTTGATGGCATATCTTCAAAGACTGCTGTCACCTTGTAACTTGTTTCATCATCACCAATGATCAGCAATTTGCCTACAGCATTCCCTTCAGGGAAATACTTTTCAGCCATCGTGTGATTGATCGCCACAGTATTCGGATCTGATAGTGCTGTGCGCGCATCGCCTTCGATGAGCTTAAACGTGAATACTGTGAATAGCGTGCTATCAGCCCAGGCCATCTTCTCCCAGTTCTGCCCACTGTGTTCGGGGCGATGAACTTTTTCGCCGCCCCACGACATTATCCTCACATAAGATTCTATTTCCGGATAAGTTTGTATAAAGAGTTCGGACAGGCGTGGTGCGGCCAACGAAAGATGTTTTTGTACAGCGCCAAAACGTAGCTGAGTGTTTACCCGATAGATACGATTGATTTTTTCGTGCAGGGTATCATAGCTCGTCTCATGCCTGACAAAGAGCATAATAATCAGGCACGCGGCAATACCCACGGCAAGTCCGGTGATATTGACAGCCGTATAGAACTTGCTTCTGAGGTGTGTCCGGAGGGCAAGGAGCAAATAATTTCTGGCCATGAGCGGTTGGTTTAGAGGCGTTTTAACTAAGACGCCTAAAACGTTGCTGACGTTGCACGGCGAGGTGGTTGATCCTGATCGCTCCTACCCGAAGATCGCGGACTCTTAAAGATTTTTTTAAATTTGACTATGCCTGCCAAAGACGCGTTTATCATCAAAACTCTTCCCTTTGCGAAGGAGGACCGGTTGATGAGCTGGTACTACTTGTTGTCAACGCTGCTGTTGGCGATGACCGCTTTTTCGTTCACCTGGATTGACGACCACGTGACGGTAAAACTTGTATCAGGGATTGTCGCCGGACTCATCACGGCCAGGTTAGTCGTGATCTATCACGATTTTCAGCATGGTGCCATACTAAATGACTCCGCGGTCGCGCAAGCCGTCATGACGTTCGTGGGCGTTCTTACCTTAACGCCGTCCAGTATATGGGACGAGTCGCACGAACACCACCATCATACCAATTCAAAATTTGCTACGTTTGTTTTGGGTAGCTTTCCAACGATATCAACATCGATGTATTGGAGCCTCTCGCGAAAAGCCCAATTCAGGTACAGGCTTCTCCGTCATCCTCTCATGATTGCGTTGGGATACATTCCCATCTTCCTGGTTTCATTTTGTCTATGGCCATTTTTTGAAAACCCCAGGCGCTACTGGGACTGTGGGGTCGCCGCCGTGCTTCATATTGCATTGGCATCGGCGCTGTGGATTTATGGCGGATGGGCAGCGGCTGTGTTCTCCTTGCTGATCCCATCGCTCGTGGCCTTTTCACTTGGTGGATATATCTTCTATGCCCAGCATAATTTCCCAGACGTTATTTTGACGCGCGACGAGTCATGGAATTATTTTGACGCCGCATTAAAATCATCGAGCTACATTCGCATGAGTCGTGTGATGCGGTGGTTTACGGCAAACATCGGGTATCATCACGTCCACCACGTCAACCCGCGGATACCGTTTTACAAACTACCGTACGCCATGGATGCCATAATGGAGCTGCAGAATCCGCGATGTACGTCACTCCACCCAAAAGAGATCTGGAAGTGCCTTCAACTGAAGTTGTGGGATGAGGATCTTGGAAGAATGATCTCGATGCGTGAGTTCAAGAGGGTGGCTCTTTCGAAGATGCGAAAGATAACTTGATTCAAATCCTCCATGTTCCCCTGGGACCTGGTGTGTTCCTGCTTGCAACAATAATCTGCATTTTCGTCGCAGCCATTACTGTCTCCCTTCGGACCGTCCGCGCGGCATTGACAAATCCAGTTTCCTGGCTTAAAAACCGATTGATCATTAATCGCGGTGGGTTGGTGTCGATAAACACTGGTGAATTGCCAGCTAACGATTATCCCATTTTAAAATGGCTTTCTATTCCCTGATTCTTGCTGGGTGCTCCTGAGCTATTTAAAAATAAGCTTTAGTATCACTTCCTTGCGTCCCTCGAGCAATTCACGAAAACGGGCGTCGCTGATATTAAAAAGTTTCGTATACAGCGGTGCGGAAATGGCAGGGTAGGCCATAAGCGCGAACAAATTTAAAATAAACTGCAGCGGGTCCATTTCATGGATGATGCCTTTCTCCATTTCTTTCTTCACCTCTATTACGAACACCGACCATTTTTCAGGCATGCTTTTGTCAGGCAGTATGAACTGCTGGCTGATGATCTCTGTCACGACGAAAGTTTCCAGGTATGGATAGAGCAGGGTCTCCTCAGTAACTACCGTCACAAAGTTTTCGATTTTGACTTTAAAGGATAGCTTCGATTCCAGGACATCATTGAGACGATTTGTGAGGTCTTTAAGAGCCTCATCAAACACCTGGCGAAAAAGGATGTCGCGCGAACGGAAATAGTAATGGACTGAGGTTCTGGGGATACCGGCTTCTTTTGCAATATCTGCGGTTGTGGCGTGGAGCTTTCCCTCAATAAGAAAGATACGCCGGGCTGTATCCTTTATCAGTTGTTCTGTACCTGTTTCGCGGTTCGCCATAAAACAAACGTAATAAAAAGGATGCAACCAATTTCCTTTTAAAGAACCTTCGCGCCTTCTGTAACAAATTGCGTCTTCCGTACTTCTATTTTGACATAGTTGTCAAACAATAAGTTTGACAACTATATGTGGCTATTCTTGGTAATCAAGCAGCTTTTGTCAGGAGTCGGGCTTGCCGCCAGCCGGCGAAAAGGTCACAAAATACTCACGCTAGTTCTCAGCCTCTCTATTTTAGGCTGCAGCGAATACAAAACCAGGCCTGCCGACACCGCCAGAATCACGTTGCCCGCCTCGCAGGGTGCCTACGGAGAATGGGAAACGTTAGGCTACTATCCCGGCACCAAAGTTCCGGATTTTACCCTGTACGCTGCCGACGGAAAGCCTTTTCATTTGTATGAAGAACTTGACAAAGGCAAGGCACTGGTGCTCATAAACGGAAGCTATACCTGTGATATCAGCCGTGGCAAGCTTTCATCGATCAAAGACATCAGCAACCGTTACGATGACAGAGTAAAAGTGGTGATGGTGTATACTATCGATGCGCATCCCAGCGATACGCTAAGCCCATACGCCACAAATACTAATAAATGGATACCGAAAAATAACATACGCGACCACATATCGGCGGCACAACCGAGAACCTATGGTGAGAGAGTGGCACTGTCCAACGCCTGGATACGCGAAAATCAGCTGTCTATGCCGGTACTTATAGACGAACCCAATAATGAATACTGGATGGAATTTGGCCAAGCTCCAAACATGTGCTACATCATTGACCCTGATGGCGTGGTCCGATACCGACGTACCTGGTACGATGAAAAATACCTTGATAATGAAATTCAGCAAATGACGGAATTATCCGAATGAGGTAAGCTAAGTGTTTGCCGCTAATCGCGTTGAATACTAATGTAAAGTTCTTCGACTTTTTTTCGGGCCCAGGGCGTTTTGCGCAGGAACGCAAGGCTGGACTTGACACTGGGATCAAATTTAAAACAACGGATGTCAATGATACTGCCCAGATCTTCCCACCCGAAATGTTCAACGAGTTCGTTCAAGATTATTTCCAGCGTCTTTGCATGAAGGGGATCGTTTGATGACATAATTTGATAATTTAATAGACCAAATATAAGATCAAGTGTTCCTGTTGCTATCACCTGCGGGAGTATTACGACAATTAACTATTGAAATGAACATCATTAAAACGGAGGATAGCAGGACAAATCTGATTTTCTTTCATCCCTGGTTCTTTTTTTATTACTTTTCGTTGCAGATACTGTAGATACCATGCAGCAACAAATAGACACCACTACTCTTGCCAAGGAACTGAAAAACATAAAAGGTGATGTGCTTTCCGATGTCTATTCGCTCGGCATGTATTCTACCGACGCCAGCTTTTATCAGATCAAGCCCCTGGTCGTGGTTTTGCCGCTGGATGAAGCAGACGTTAAAACCGCTGTTGAAATTGCACACACACATAAACTGAAAATATTACCACGTGGTGCAGGCACAAGCCTTGCCGGCCAGACGGTAGGAGAAGCAATCGTCATTGATTTCTCCAAGTACATGAACAAGATACTCGAGTTTAATGAACAGGAACGGTGGGTAAGAGTACAGCCCGGCCTGGTCCGTGACGAACTCAATGAGGAGATGGCAAAATACGGTCTTCACTTCGCACCAGATCCGGCCACTTCCAGCAGAGCGAATGTTGGTGGCATGGTGGGTAATAATTCTTCAGGTACGAAAAGCATCTTGTACGGTAAAACCGTAGACCACATTATTGAGGCCAAGGTGTTGCTGACAGATGGAACGGAACTGCAATTCAAAGAACTTTCGCAGCAAGAGTTTAATCAAAAAGCAAAACAAACAAATCGAGAAGGAGAAATTTACAAAGGCGTAAAGGATATCATTCAACAAAACCACGACGAGATCAAGCAACGCTTTCCGAAAGTGATGCGAAGAGTCGGTGGTTACAACCTGGATGAATTTGTTTATACCGATCGCTGGAATCTGGCCAAGCTCATCACCGGCAGTGAAGGAACACTGGCCGTTAGTCTTGATCTGAAAATTAACCTGGAGCCACTGCCAAAATTCAAGTCCGTAGTCGTTGTACATTTTGCCGACTTACTGGAAGCCATCCGGGCTGTTGAACACATGCTTCCTTACACACCTTCTGCGGTGGAGATACTTGATAGAACTGTATTGCAGTTGAGTGCCGAGAACCTCACGACCAAACACCTTTGCCATTTTATTGAGGGTGATCCGGCTGCTATCTTAATTGTAGAGTTTTATGGCGACACTTATGAATCCGTCATTCAGCGGCCCGGGGAGATGATTAAAACATTGAAAAGCAAACACCTTGGCTATTCATATCCGCTATTTCCATCCGGTAAAGAATATGAAGACGTGTGGGCCCTTCGGAAAAAAGGATTCGGGCTTATGTTGGGTATCAAAGGTGAAAAGAAAGCCCTTAGTTTCATTGAAGATTCTGCTATACCCACTGCCGCGTTGCCTGAGTACATTGATCAGGTACTTAAAATCTGTGCAAAGCACAACACGGAAGTTTCCATGTATGCTCATGCGAGTGTAGGCGTTATTCATGTTCAGCCCCTGCTTGATTTGCGACAGGAACAGGACATCACAAACTTAAAGAACATCACAGACGAGACGTTTGAACTCGTGGTAAAGTATGGAGGCTCATGGAGCGGCGAACACGGAGATGGCCTTGTAAGGAGCGCTTACAACGAAAGGTTCTTTGGACCAAAGTTGTATCAGTCTTTCAGGGACGTAAAGAAATTGTTCGATCCGCAGAACATCATGAATCCGGGAAAAATTGTGGATGCCCAAACGATAGAGCATAATCTGCGGTATGGCACAGACTATCGCGACCAGGAAGTGAAGACCACCTTTCAATATCGCACGGAGAACAGTTTCAAGGAACACGTACACATGTGCACTAGTGTGGGCGAATGCAGGAAAATGTTGGGAGGGACCATGTGCCCCAGTTTCAAAGCCACTCGTGATGAAGAACAGTCCACGCGTGGCAGGGCAAATGCGTTACGCCTGGCAATGTCAGGTCAGCTTGATAAGCATGGCCTGACCAGCAAACGATTGCATCAGGTTATGGACTTATGTCTTTCATGTAAGGCTTGTAAGTCGGAATGTCCCAGCAACGTGGATATGGCGAAAATGAAGGCCGATGTTTCGCAGATGTATTACGATGAGCACGGCACTACGCTGCGCGACCGGCTGATTCGTGATTCCTCCAAGGCGGCTTCACGCCTATCAGGAGCATTGGCGGGTGTGACGAATTTTATTCAACATACAGCACTGTTTCGATTTGCGATGGAAAAACTTGCAGGGTTCGATCACCGCAGAACGTTGCCGGAATATGCCAGCGACCCATTTTATAAATGGTTTGCAAGGAAAGGCAACAACTCCTACAAAAATCCCGAGCGCCAGGTTGTTCTATTTGGCGATACCTATCTGAATTTCCATGAACCGAACATCGGAATCAGCGCGTTGCGATTGCTCAACGCCTGTGGTTACGAAGTTATACTGGCAAACGTCGGTTGTTGCCAGCGTCCGAAAATTTCGCATGGCTTTTTAAGGGATGCCAAAGCAGAAGGAACAAAAACCATTGCTGGTCTGCAAAAATACATCGACCAGGGCCTCACCATTGTCGTGTGCGAACCAAGTTGTGCTTCTGCGTTAAATGATGATCTTCCCGACCTGATCGAAGACGAAGCACTCGGTATCAAACTCAAGGAAAAGGTGATGATGATCGATAAATTCCTTGAGCATGAAATATCAGCAGGACGACTGGACAAAACGTTTGAATCAACTGCGGGCAACATTCTCATTCATGGGCACTGTCATCAGAAAGCATTGTATGGCACACAGACAATGAAGGCGCTATTGGGCAAGGGCAACCAAACAGTCGCTGAGATTCCTTCAGGGTGTTGTGGAATGGCTGGGTCCTTTGGGTATGAAGCGGAACATTATGAACTGTCACATAAAATCGGAGATAGCATTCTATTTCCGGCAGTTAAATCTATGAAGCCAGGCACTACACTCGTGGCCAACGGATTCAGCTGTCGTCATCAGATAACGCACTTTACCGGAGTAAAACCAAAACATTGGGTAGAAGTTACCGCCGCTAAACCAAAAGTATGAACTGGACCCAAAGTATTGACCCCCTCCATAGCATTTCCCTCTCAGCATTTGTCGCAGCGATCCCAGTAATATTTATTTTCTGGTTGCTGATCAAAAAGGTGAAAGGATACATCGCTAGTTTACTCACTATCCTCCTTGCCGTTTTGGTGGCCTTTTTTGTTTACGACATGCCGGTGAATCTTGCGCTATTGTCGGCTTTGAACGGAGCGCTTTATGGCTTGTTTCCGATCTGTTGGGTGATCATCGGAGCGGTATTTCTTTTCAATGTTACCGTTAAGAGCGGTCAGTTCGAGATCATCAAAAACTTTATGGCTTCGATCACCCCCGACCGCAGGCTTCAGGCGCTTTTGATTGCATTTTCTTTTGGAGCTTTCCTTGAAGGCGCAGCAGGGTTTGGCGCTCCCGTTGCCATTTCGGCCGCGATACTTGTTGGTTTGGGATTTAATCCGTTGTATGCTGCGGGCATCTGCCTCATCGCCAATACTGCTCCTGTTGCTTTCGGTTCTGTGGGAACACCCATCATCATCGCATCACGTGTGTCCGATATTCCTGAGATGGCTATTTCTCAAATGGTCGGCCGTACGTTGCCGATCTTATCGTTGATGGTGCCTTTTTATCTTGTCGTGCTGATGTCTGGATTTAAAAAATCTCTCGAAGTGCTGCCTGCCATTATTGTGTCCGGCATATCGTTTGCATTTTTTCAATGGCTTGCTTCCAATTATATGGGGCCTATGCTTCCGGATGTACTGGCCGGGATTGCCTCCATTCTTTGCCTGATGATCTTGTTAAAATACTGGAAGCCGAAATCGATCTGGCGTTTCAGTGAAGAACCATTACAAACCGTCGATACAAAAATACAATACTCCCCAGGTCAGGTTTTAAAGGCCTGGTCTCCCTTTATTATCATGACCATCTTCATCATTGCCTGGGGGCTTCAACCTGTGAAAGATGCATTGAATTCCATGGGCATTATCAAGTTCGATATTCCCGGCCTCGATAACACCATCCTAAAACCTGACGGAAGCCCGCTGATCATCAAGCCTTTTGAGTTTAACTATCTTTCAGCGCCAGGTACCGCACTATTGATTGCAACGATGATCTCTATTCCACTGCTGGGCATGACTTATGCTGAAGGTGCCCGAACATACTGGTCTACACTCAAACAATTAAAGTTCTCTGTCATCACGATCGCTGCAGTAGTCGGCTTTGCATTTGTTGCCAACAATTCAGGCATGTCCATCACGATGGCCGTAGCGCTCGCTGGCACGGGCGTCTTCTTTCCGTTCTTCTCTCCGATACTCGGATGGCTCGGTGTATTTCTCACCGGGTCTGATACTTCTTCCAATGCGTTATTCTGCAACCTCCAGGCTACCTCCGCTGAAACGGTTGGCGTTGACCCGGTGGTGACAGTGAGCGCCAATGCATCAGGCGGTGTGACCGCCAAAATGATTTCTCCGCAGTCCATTGCCATTGGTACCGCTGCCGTAGGACTGGTAGGAAAGGAATCAGAT
This sequence comes from Chryseolinea sp., assembly GCA_035489615.1. GTDB lineage: Bacteria > Bacteroidota > Bacteroidia > Cytophagales > Cyclobacteriaceae > Chryseolinea. The sequence goes on along the minus strand of DATHKA010000221.1, from coordinate 6,665 downwards.
CTATTCAGGTTTACCGTCAAGCACAGCTTTATCATGTTGTTTGCCATTTGCGTCATCACCTGTGTACAGGCATATGTTTTTCTATGGATTATCCCTGTCTACAAAAAAATGGAATCGCTTACTGTAGAGGTGAAGGACGTCTCGGGAGGTTTTATGTATTTGTTGTTATTGGGGATTTCGCTGGTGCTGGTTGTTGGAACAGTTTTGTTCTTGAATAGGAAACGTAATATGGATATATAATCAAACTACATAACTCAAACACATGAATTCTGATATTACTATTCGCGGGAACCTGAAAGAAACTTACAAAGATATTTATACCCCTGAAGTTCTGGCTGCACTTTCTTCTCTTGCTCATTTCAACTCCGACATTAAGGCCGCTATGGCTTCGCGCATTATGCGAAGAAATGAACGACAACAGCAGAAACAACGGATTGGATTTGTTGATCCTGAAAGCACAATCCCGCGCACTAATATAAAAGTGAAGCACGCCCGTCAGGGTAAGTTTGAAGGGTCAGCTATCCCTCGCGATCTGCAACGGCAGTGGATACAAGGCACGGGGCCTGCCGCAAAACCGAATGCTCCATTAGAAAGCAGTATCCGTAATGTAGCGTATGCATTGCTTTCCGGTGCTGATGGATGGATGTTTGATGGAGAAGATGCGCTCGGACAAATTGCTGCCATGTCGCTTGACAACCAGCGGAACCTCAAACTGGCTATTCATAAAGATCCGGTGTTTATGAAAGTTGCTGAAAAGGTCGCAGGCGAAATCAACAACTGGGCAAAGGACTTCCTGGGCCACGAAACGATCAAGGACTGGAAAGAACAATTAAACTTCACAACAAAAATATTTCGTGCGCGCGGACTTCATCTGGATGATCGCCACATCCGCGATCAGCATGGTGTGGCCATGGCTGCATCGATTATCGATGTGACTTTATATGTAGTGAACAACTATAAAGCACTGCAAAAGGCCGGATCATCCATCGTTTTATATCTACCAAAAATTCAGACCGCAGGCGAGGCCGCCCTATGGAATGACATGCTGAGTGCGTTAGAAGGACATCTCGACTTGGAAACCGGAACGATAAAAGTCTACGTACTGGTAGAACAGTTTGAAGCAACCTTCCAGCTGATCGAAATCCGGGCTGCGCTGGGCAAACACTTTGTCGGGTTTAATACGGGACGTTGGGATTATATCAACAGTGTGGCGGATGCCCTGTCGTGGGATAAAACTTTTATTAACCCCAACATCGAAAGCATCACCATGACCTATGGATACATGCGGAATTATGAAGACCGGGTAAGGCGAGTGGTGAATACTCCCGATACCAATGGTGCGTACGCGCTTTGGCAAGGCGGTATGGAGCCCAACATACCGGTGGGTTCTAAAGAAGGCGTTGCCGCGAGTATGGCAAAGGCTTTAGCAGGAGCCGGGCGTGAACAGCGTGACGGAGCAAGCGGAAAGTGGGTAGCGCATTGGAAGATGGTCAATATTATCAGGCCTGTCTGGGAAAAAGTGGGCGAACAGAATCAACTCGGAAGGAAGTTTGCTCCGCTGTCGTACACTTCTCAAGATGCTGACGGACTGCTGCTACTGGAGCCGGCGCCTATTACTATCAGAGGCGCCCGCAATTTGTTAAGTGTCGCATTGCAGTATGGTAATGCTTTCTTGCAGGGCATGCAGGCTGCTGCACTAAAGCCTGCGGATTTTTTTGGCAATGATGACATCTTGTTTTTGATGGAAGACATGGCCACAGGTGAGATCCGCTTGAGTATTCTTTGGGAGTGGATTCACAAAGGCGCTGAGATTACCGAAGACGACCCGGAAACCGGTATCAAGTCAGGCGATATTTTTAGTGAAGCGTTATTCCGGAAACTTTTGGAAGAAGAGTACACAAAACTTCTCAGCGCTAAAAATAAAGACGTGCATGACGGCTCCAAGACCACGACTTTACCGATCTCCCTCGAGATCGCTCACGCCTATGTACTCGATCCGGTAAAGGCTCCCTGGTTCATTGACTTGTTGAATATTAGTCTCGACGCGACCGACTTGGCAGTGGCCAAAAAGAGGATTCAGCTTTTTATGGAGCAATTCAAAAAGGACGGAACGCGCGTTACGGAAAACCTGGACTTCTAATCTTCTTGTTTCTGGGTTTTCGTCGTAGTGAAATGAACCAGTTTATGTTGCCCTTACCTGGCGTGCTTGAGGGGCTTCTAAACATGGCACCGACATCGTTGGGATCATCGCGATTGCTACCGGGTTACGACAAAAAAAAAGCATTGATCTAAGATCAATGCTTCAATAATTCCAACAGAACTTTTACTGTGGCTTTACTGGAACAACGAATTTAACATCCGAAAATTCGAACACTACATTAATGCCACCATCAGCTTCGACCATTGAGATGGTGTACTGTTCAACAGAAGTACCTAAATGTTCAACCGGGACTTTTGTGTGCAAAACGTCCAAATCGTAATCGGGTTCCATAGCTCCCCACTTGCCAAGCTCTGAATTTAAAGCGATGTCGAATGAATCCGGACCAGGAATGGCATACATTCTATAAGTACCAGCCTTAACAGCCTGCCCGTTGAAGGATACATCTTTGTTTACCGTGATTTCAGTTGATTCATTTGCACCCAGGCGCCAGTATTTTCCATAGGGCTGAAGGGCACTTTGTTCTTCGGTTCCAAAAATCAAACGCTCCCGAACGGAAGGTCTGGCATAGGGTATTGAAACGGTGAGACCGTTGACTGTCAATTCTGCCTTTCCGGAAGGACTTAACGTACGGTTCCGGTAATTGAGATAGGCAAAGCCAATGGCCAGCAGCACAACGAAAGCCAACACCCCAATGATTATTTTCTTTTTCATGGTTATGAATTTTAAATTGATTGACTGGATCGATAAAGGTAAGGACTTAGATTAGCTATTATAAGAATAGGACTCGCCCGCGTTTTGATTGAGGACCTTCAAGATGGCCAAAATTGTTGACAAATCACACCGCAATCCTCGAGCCGCAGCCGCAATTGACTCGCAAAACCTTTCGCACAGAAGTGTAGCATTGACCATTACATTCCAATCATTCAGGGTCTTCTGCAGGTATCAATAAACAAGGATTTGCTTGCGCCATTTTACTACGTAAATCGTACACAAAGGATTTTGAAATAGTTAGCAACGCGCGGGAAAAATTGGCGTTAACATTCCTATTAAACGAAACCAGTAATTAACTACAAGATCGCCGTGTAAATCACACCAATCAATCGGTAAGCATTCTGCAAAACCGCTTCCTGAGGCGCCACCATTCGGACGCATTTTCATCACGACAACAACCTGTTCGACCTTTCTAAGCTCCAAAAAAGTTAGGTGCGAACAGTAGTATTTAATAATAAAGTCACTCTCAAAAACCACTGCCTTTTTTATGAAAAAGTTAATGATGCTTGTATTGATTTGTGCGAGTATCTTCACGTACAATCAAAGTTATGCTTCTGGAAATATCATCTTTCCGGGTAGCAAAAGTTCTAAATCAGTTAAGACTCAGGCTGCGGCAAAAGCACATAGCAAGGTCCGTAGCGTCAGAAAGAATAAGCGTCAGCGGGGAAACAACTATTATAAGTATGCCAACTCTCATGCCTATTTAAGGATCATGGGTAAGGCAATAAACGGACGATAAAGGTTTTTCATGCAGTCGTGTCTTCAACTGGTCACATCTAAATTTTTGTCCAGTTGCTACTTTGTAAAGAACGGTTGTGTTACAAATCCAGGGAACCTCTCACATTTCCACACCAAAAGCCGACATTAAGGTTAAGAATAGTGCTATGTTACGGCGTTTTTGAAATGCTATTGATTTGCAAAGCCTGTTGGCGTCGTCCATTTTTATTGCGCCCGGGAACTTTCATCATGGCTGCCCCTGCGGTGACGTATTGCCTTCGCTTATTCCTTCATTCATATTCTGAATGGCGATGACCACGTTGACGCTCGCGGTTTTGATTGTTGCTTTAGCGAGAGCTATAATATGTATATATCCGAATAACCATGAAAATGCCCCTAATTACCCGGGAAGGTCTAGAAAAGTTAAAAGCTGAGTTGGATCATCTATGGCGTGTCGAACGGCCAGACACCACACAAAAGGTATCCTGGGCCGCAAGCCTTGGAGATCGTTCCGAAAACGCAGACTATCACTACAACAAAAAGCGCCTGCGCGAAATTGACCGCCGCGTGCTCTATTTACGCAAATGTATTGATGATTTGAAAATCGTGGACTATTCCTCCTTTCAGGAAGGCAAGGTATTGTTTGGCGCTTGGGTAGAAATTGAAAATGACAAAGGCGAACGAAAACGCTTCCGTATAGTCGGCTATGATGAGATTTTTGATACCAAAGATTACATCTCTATAGACTCACCGATGGCACGTGCGCTGATGAAAAAGGAAGTTGGTGATGAAGCAATAGTTAGGACAGAGGCGGGTGAGTTTGTCTGGCATGTGACCAAAATTGAGTATCAGAAATGAGCTTTTATAGATTGCCGGTACAAGTCGCTAGTCGAATGAATGGTGATTCAATCACAGAATTACAGAGCGGCAAAGATATTGACCGAAGCAAAATTGCCCCGAAAGGTGACAAGAACAGTCTACTTGATTGGAACCGATAACAAACCTGACTTAAATGCTCCTGTTATTGTTTCCATTCAATGGACAAACGTAAAATATAACTGACCGCCACTGCCATTCGCTTGCCTGACCGGTTTCGAAAGAGCTTCGCCCGAATTTGAACACCGCAGAAAAGCCTGAGGCTATGCAAACGCATTATATGGTCCATATGGACTTTGGCACAGTTATTATTCCTTCTTTTAGAAAATATTATCTGTAGGCATGAAAAAATACCGATCGGGAGAGTTTGAAGAGAAAAGGTACTTTCAAATGCCTGCCTTGGGGAAGAAGGCATTGGAACATTCGTGGCAGGCAAAAGAAGAACTTTGGAAAGCGATGCCTAAGATCTCGTTGGATCTGAAAATCATGGTCGCTTGAGCCATGCCGGAAATCAAGCCGTATCCGCCAAAGCTTTTTCTTCGCTTCTTTCGATGGTATTGCCGTCCGCGCCTGACGGACCATATCGAAGGAGACCTGCTAGAAGTTTACATAAAGCGAGTACACAAGACAGGAAAACGAAGTGCAGACATCAGGTTCGCCATCGATGTGCTGAAGCTCATCAGACCTGGCATCGTTAGGCAGAGAGAAGGATATAAAAATTCAGACAACTACAGCATGTACAAAAGCTATTTCAAGATCGGGTGGAGAAATCTGGTAAAGAACAAAGGATACTCGTTCATCAATATCGGTGGCCTGGCAATGGGTATGGCTGTGGCGATGTTTATAGGTCTATGGATCTATGATGAATTGCAATTCAATAAATATCATAAGCACTACAACCGTATTGCGCGCGTCATGAGAAACCTCAACGTGAATGCGGAAACTCTCTCAACGCGGATCTTGCCAAGCGCCCTCGGTGATGAGCTTAGAACTAAATATGGAAATCATTTTGATCACGTTGTGATGGCGTGGGGTGCAGACCAGATCCTGGCGGTGCTGCCAACTGCGCCTTCGTCAAGCCTCCAGCAAAGCGAGGCGGGACAGGCAGAGGAAACAAAATTATCCCTGCGTGGCGAGTTCATCGAAACAGCAGGACCTGAAATGTTCACGTTGAACATGCTTCAGGGTTTAAGATCCGGGTTGAATGATCCACATTCGATTTTACTTTCCCAGTCTGCCGCCAAAGCCCTTTTCGGAAACAAGGACCCTATGGGCAAGGTCCTGAAGATGAATAATAGCGACAGGATGGACGTGAAGGTTACTGGTATTTATGAAGACCTGCCTTATAACTCCGATTTCCATGACAGAAAATTCTTTGCACCGTTTGACCTGCTTGTTTCCGTCAGTCCCTGGTTGCAATCCCCGAGCTTTACTAACGACTTTCTTAACGTGTACGTAGCAATTGGCGATCACACCAGCTTTGAGTCCGCTTCCGATCAGATCAGGGATGTGATCCTGGATAACGTTCGGGAAGACAAAGGCTATGTGGCCGTTAACCCGCAGCTTGCTTTACATCCTATGCAGGATTGGCACCTGCGATCGGAATGGAAGAATGGAGTCATGGCTGGCGGCGCTATTCAGATCGTGTGGCTTTTCGGTTTTGTTGGCGGATTTGTGTTGCTACTGGCATGCATCAACTTCATGAATCTGAGTACAGCCCGCTCCGAAAAAAGGGCTAAGGAGATTGGCATCCGGAAAGCCGTAGGATCGGCACGCAAGCAATTGGTGAATCAGTTCTTCAGTGAGTCATTCTTAGTGGTCGGTCTTTCTTTTGTAGCGGCTCTTGTCGCTGTGTCGACTTCACTAAACTGGTTCAATGAATTATCCGGGAAGCAAATGGAAATGCCATGGACGAATATCTACTTTTGGTTTAGTAGTCTTCTATTCATTTTGTTAACCGGCTTGCTGGCGGGTAGTTATCCTGCACTTTACCTGTCCTCTTTCAATGCCGTAAAGGTACTGAAGGGGTCTATACGTGTCGGCCGGCTTGCCTCTCTTCCCCGTAAGGTGCTTGTTGTTACGCAGTTCTCGGTGTCGGTCACGTTGATCATCGGCACGATCATCATCTATCAGCAAATCC
>DATHKA010000220.1:0-19218 GCA_035489615.1 Chryseolinea sp. | reverse complement strand
CATTTCAAATACCCGTGGCAAGACGTCGTGATTTAACATCTCCGCCAGGCGTTGCACGGTGACGAGTTGTACGCCCGAATATCCGTATGCAAGCGATTGGATCTTCAGAAACAGCATCAGCCGCACGATATCATTTGGCACCTCGGGACCTGTCCCACACGCGTGCGACTTGACCAGATTCTCCTGGAGCGTTTCCAGTTGATGAGAAGAAATGTTCCGGTTATACAGCGACCCGAACCCGGTATTGATTCCGTAGATGGGTTGCGTGGAGGTCTTGAGCTTTTCATCCAAATAGGCCCTGCAACGGGAGATCTGGCGGCTGGATGATTCAGAGAGCGCAACGGACACGCCACCCGAGAGAAAGGTAGCGATGGTTTGAAGCGTCAATTGCTCGTCTGAGATAAGGTGCAAGGGCATAGTTCCAGTTGTGGCAAAGTTAAGGAATACTTGATGAAGTTAGGCGACTGGTAGGAAAGAGGAGGAGGGAGACAAAGATTAGGAAGCGAAGGGCGCCTTCGGTGGGAGTCTTAACCGCGGAGACACAAAAACGCAAAGGACCGCTGAGTTTTATTTGTCAGTGCTTTTAGTAAAGTGAGAAGGTTGGCAATCACTAGGCAATGAAATGCTGTTAAAAAATCTCTGCGGTCCTTTGCGTTTTTGTGTCTTTGCGGTAAAGTCTTCGGCCGTAGGCCCTTTGCTCCCTCCGCTGCCTTTCCATTTCACCCCAGCATCTCAATGATCTCTTCCACCCGAACCTTCTTCTGCACCCCACTACCCATATCCTTTAGTGTCAGCAGGCCGCTTTCTATCTCTTCAGAGCCGATCACGATGGTGTATCCAATCATCTTCCGGTTAGCATAATCCAATTGCTTCTTGATCTTCGCATGATCGGGGTATACTTCTGCAGCAACGCCTGCTGCCCGAAGCTGGGCCAGTATCTTCAATCCATATAACTGGCTTGCTTCATCGAAGTAGCAGATCAATACCTTCGAAGAGATCTGTGCTTCTTTGGGGAACAGGTTCAAAACTTCAAGGGCATCATAGAGGCGATCAACACCAAATGAAAAGCCCACACCCGAGAGATTGTCCTTATCTCCGAATGACGCGGTCAGGTTATCATATCGTCCGCCGCCGCTTACACTGCCGAGGCCGGTGTTGTGCACTTTCACTTCAAAGATGCAGCCCGTATAGTAGCTGAGGCCGCGCGCGAGCGACACGTCGAACTCGAGGTGGTCATCGGGTTCGCCAAAACTTTCCAGGAGATTTAACACTTCCTGCAAGTCACGCAGTCCGCGGTGTCCCTGGTTTGTCCCGCTGAACTTTGAGTCGAGGAAGGATAGCTTGTTGATGGTAGAGCCTTTGATCGAAAGCAGAGTAAACAGTTCGGCGATGGATTCGGGTGTGAATCCGGACGCGGCCAGTTCCTCTTTCACTTTGTCGTCGCCAATTTTGTCGCGCTTATCGATGGCCACAAAGAGCGCCGCCTGATTGTTGGGCGCGCCAATGGCTTCGGCGATACCCGTTAGTATAGCCCGGTGGTTAACCTTGATGGAGTAATCGGTGATGCCCAGCCGCTTAAATACCTCCCGGATCATCAACACAATCTCCGCTTCGCAGATTAATGAATTAGTGCCTACGACGTCGGCATCGCATTGATAGAATTCGCGGTATCGACCCTTCTGGGGGCGGTCGGCGCGCCATACCGGCTGTATCTGGTAACGCTTGAACGGAAACGCTATCTCTGACCGGTTCATGACGACAAATCGGGCGAATGGAACGGTGAGGTCGTAACGCAGACCCTTCTCAGAGATATGCTGGGCGAGTTTTCTTGAATCGCGGTTTTGTAACAGGGCAGGATCGGCGTCTTTCAGGTAGTCGCCTGAGTTGAGGACCTTGAAGAGCAGCTGGTCGCCTTCGTCGCCATACTTTCCTGTGAGCGTCGACAGGTTCTCCAGGGCTGGAGTTTCAAGCGGCTGAAATCCAAACAGTTGAAAGACGGATCGGATATGGTTCAGGATAAACTGCCTCTTGGCCATCGTGGCCGGGCCAAAATCGCGGGTTCCCTTGGGTAGTGTCGGTTTCTCCATGGCGCCGCAAATGTAGGAATTAGGGCTGTTTGTGCATTACTATCTGGAAATTAGGTAGCATACGATAAACCGGAATGACCGTCGAAAACCACCTTTTACGCCGGCAATGCTTGCTGGCTGGCGGGCACGTAGAAGGTTTTACAGGGGGGTGACCTCGGCGCTTAATCTGACCGCAGACATACGAAAATTTTCAAAAAATTGTTGGCAGATGCGGAAAAACGACCTATTTTTGCGCTCCTTAAAAGAATACACGTATGGCGATCACCAGATTCAAGAGAAAAGCACGGAAGGACAAAGCAAAGGCTGCAGTTAGACGTCAGACTTTGAAAATTCAAAATTTTCAGCCTGTGATCAAGAACGTTGACATTGAGAAGATCAAGGAAGAGTTCAAGGCAAAGAAGTAATCTCTGCTCCAAAGATATTAGGGTCCTGCTTCGCATCGCGAGGCAGGACTTTCTTTTTTACAGAACAATTTATCAATTGCCTCATTGCAAACTTTCCACTAACTCGGCCCATATTCGTTTGCTATGACACTGCGCTTCATCAACTGGAATGTAAATGGGATTCGCTCCATCATCAAGAAAGACTTTCTGCAGGATGTGAAGGCCATGAATCCCGATGTCCTCTGCCTGCAGGAGACGAAGGGTGGCTATGAAGAGGTACTGTCGACGCTGACGGCGGTGGAAGGATATCATGCCTACGTGAACTCGTCGAAGGCACGAAAGGGCTATAGCGGAACGGCGATATTGTCGCGTACGGAACCGTTGAACGTCTCGTACGACATGGGGCTTGAAGAATATGACCAGGAGGGCCGTGTGATAACAGCGGAGTACCTCACGTATTTTCTGGTAACGGTGTATACGCCAAATGCGGGGGAGGGACTCCAACGCCTCGACTACCGGTCGCGGTGGGACGCCGAATTCCTGTATTACGTAAACTGGCTTCGCAGACGCAAACCGGTCATCATCTGCGGCGACCTGAACGTCGCGCACCAACCTATCGATATCGCCAATGCCAAGGCGAACTATAACAAGTCGGCGGGCTACACGCAGGTGGAAATCGACGGCTTCACGCGTTTACTGGAAAGCGGCTTCGTCGATACGTTCCGTCGCTTCTATCCGGAGGAAGTGAAATACACTTACTGGAACTACGTGACGAATGCGCGCGCGAAGAACACCGGCTGGCGGATCGATTACTTCCTGGTAAGTGAGTCGTGGGCAGACAAGGTGAAGGATGCGATGATTTTTAATGAGTATTTGGGCTCAGACCATTGTCCGGTAGGGATGGATTTAAGAATTGACAATTGACAATTTTGGGGTCAAGCGCGTAACTTGACCCCATCAGTTGTGGTCGATTTTACCAGGTGAATTTATGGTCGTTTCTGCAGTCAACGCTGCACACTGTTGGCGGAGTTTATCAGCGGCAGCAATTTGTTCTGCAAATACTGAGTCCATGAAGGGGCACAGGAATCATAGCATTCTACTTCCGGAGTCAGGCCTTCGTGGGTGAATTTGAGTTCGGTTTTGTCTCCTTTTTTCGAAATTTCGAAAATCACTTTTGTGCCTGTCCACTCGTCGTTCTTTTCAATGAAGGTAAGGTCACTGTCCGTAACCAGCCAAACCACTTTCTTGTTCGGTACCACTTCCACTAATTTTTGTATCGTGGAATGAGCCCCGTCAGCTGCACGGAAGCTGAACTCGTCATGAAGTTTTTCGGTGCCACCCTTAATTTCTTCCTTGTGGTATCCGTACCACCAGCCACGAACGTTGGTGATGGCTTTAAATACTTCCTGTGGAGTTTGTTCTGTGGTCAGCGTGAGTGTAAAATCTGTTGTTGTCATTTCTTGTAGACTTTAATGTTGAGAACCTTTCTACAAATTTATCCTCCCTTTATCGCTTAACTGGGGTGTGAACTGGACTTCCTGGCGGGTTGATTTAGACAAGATGACGGAGTACGTACTTGTCGCGTGGTAGTCATTTGCCGGGTATCAATGCGTAACTCGCAGGGAGCCTGACTCAATGTCTTTACGTAAACCATCCGCCTTGAACGAGATGTATTGGTAGATGGAATGCAGATCGGCCTCCAAGTTGGTCAGATCGGTTTGTCCAAATTGATCAAAGCGGGATTGAGCCAGTAGGTCTTCCTTAAGATAGTATGGATACGCATCGTTAAAGACATCCGTCAATATCTCTCTCAGCTTTTCGGAAGTCAGCGTTTGAAGTAATACGGTATAAACATCCAGATACTTCTTATACACATACGGATCACTGGCTATTTTTTTGTCCAATTCATCCTCCAGCGAATAGATGAGCTTGTCGCGTTGCGATTTTGCTCGTTCCCCAACACCCTCATGTGGCTGGTCTTTTAGGATGTCGTCAAAATCCCAGGGAATAATTTCGAATTTCGATTTCTCCGGGCGCCACATAAAATACGCTTCATCCGCGTAGTCACCATTTTGAAACAAATGGTTAAAGGCGAGCCAGCTGAAGTAGCTGTTCAAATCGAGCAGACTTGAAATCTCGTTGTATAGTTCTTCGCCGTTCTTGTTAAGCGTGGCGGGTGCATAGAGTAGCCGAAATCTTTTCTTCAAATCCTTTTCCTCCTGCCGATTCACATCGTTGTTTGTGTAAACCTTATCCATAGCCTCACCATACCCTCGTCGAATAACAAATGGTGCAAGATATTTTTTCATAGCGTATTCATCGGGCGGGTAGTATATCAAATACAGCCCTTCCGAACCACCATTGATCAACAAATCCGAGTAACAATTTGAAGGCGTGGCGACATCAACCAACTTCATTACCGCAAAGGATATTTTGTTACGGACGTAGTTGCGATCCATGTTCATACTGATCGCGTAAAATTTGTTAAGCGAAAACGTATCCGTGGAAGTATGAAAAATGGATTTCTTACTGGTTTTGATATTGAGGCTCTTTCGTATGAAAAACGAAGATGTATTGCCGCGAACATGAACGTGCTTTATGGCCAGCGTGTCGCCGTTAACGATTATTCTTGACGTTTTTAGCTTAAGCTTTTTTCCCTTCGCGTGGTGGAGCTGGTTAAGGCCGGCTTTAGGCAGATTAAAAGATACGGTGTTCAGCGCGTTTATGTCTGGCGCGCCCGGTTTACGCAGTATCAGGCTATCGTTCACCTGGGCCAACAACATGTGAAAACTGAGTAAAACCAAAGCCAACGTATAATTCCCTGTTTTCACCACTTGCTGATTTACGGCCTTACTAAGATAGTAAATCGCGGACAAGCTATCGGCTGATTGGTTTAGTCCCGAACGGAAAGCTTACCTGGTTGCCATTGTATCGGAGGTATCATTTGTACGCAAGCGCACCGCTTGTTGGCCCTGCTAAGGGCAGCAATGCCGTTGACTTGAAGCCAGCCTTTTTAGCCCATTTGTTAAAATCGGCAAACGTATAATCAAAACCAGTTCCTGTTTCTATGAGCATATTAAGACTCATCATCATGCCGAACGCGTTTTGTTTTCGTTCGTCGTCAATTATATTCTCGATAGCAACAAATACACCGCCCTCAGGTAAGGCATCATAGGCCTTTGTCATGAGCATGAGTTTGGTTTCTTCGTCCCAATCATGCAGAATATTGCCCATCGTTATAATATCGGCTTTCGGAAATTGGCTTTTAAAGAAATCACCCTCCGAGGTTTTAACCCGGTCTTGCAATTGGAACTTCTGAATCGTTTCATTGGCAATCGGAGCAACCGGAGGCAGGTCCCAGGTGATGCAAGTCATATGTGGATTGTGTTTCGCTACTGTCAAGGAAAGCAACCCTGCCGAGCCACCAATATCAACCAGTGTCTTGACTTTTGAAAAATCGAACTTTTGAGCGAGTGCCATAAAACTACCCATTTGAACTCCGCTCATGGCTTGAATAAATTCTTTCAACCTGTCGGCGTCAGCGTAGAGTTTTTCGAAAAGATTGTCTCCATGCTTTGCTTCGTTTTGCGGATGTCCCGTCAGCAACCCTGCTTCCAGGTTACCCCAAAAGCCGTACAACCTGTTGTTCATCATTTCCAGTATTCCCCCAATATAAGTGGGTTTCTTTTTGTCCAGAAAAAAGTCCGTGTTGATGTTGTTTGAATACTTTGCCGTTTCTAAAACACCTTCCCGATTTAAAAAGCCGAAGGTTGTTAGTGCATCCAAATAGTCAAATACATTCCTGTCTGTACATTTAAACTTCAGGTGTGACTTGATTTCGCTGGCGGATAGCGATTTCCTTTCAGCGAGGGTAGTGAATATTTCAAATTTCACGGCACTCAAAAGAATTTTGGAAGCCCAAAAGCCCGTGCCGATTTGCATAATACTGTCTGGAGTTGGGTGTTGTTGATTGTCCATATGTAATTGAATTGGGTCTCTTAGTGTTTACTCTCTTCGGTTTTCAGCGCTCCCGGCTATACTGGTTTATCCTCCCTTGCGGGGTTCCTTTCTGACGCCCGGATTTGTCCTTTGGTAGCGTTAGTTTTTCGGGAAGTGGATATTTGATTTAATTCTTCGGATTTGTCTAAGATGCCTGTCTACATGCCCATACTGGATTATGTATGCCTGGTTCATATTAGTCATGTATCCGTCTGTGAATGTCCTGAAATACAGTCTGAAGTTGATGTTAGATGTTGTTATGTTTGAAATAATTCTATCGCAGTAGCTATTAAACACTTTAAGATTTGATTGGTCGGGAACATTTCCGGTGGGAACGGTAAAGTCAGGTGATACATGCTTCTTATCTTCATATATGAACGTCGTGTTAACGCTATCAGAAGGACACATTTTTGCCAGTTCCGGACGTGGTCCATTGTACAGCATAAACCTTGCATGCTCTTGAGTAACCAGTTGCCACATATTCAAGTGTTCCAAAACTTCGGCGATGCTCCAGGAATCAGGTGTTTCTTTAAAGTTCCATTGGGACGTGACTAACGGTGAAGTTTCCAAATTGATTTCTTGCCGAGTTCGTATATAGTTGTCTATGAGTTTTTTCTTATCTGCCTGAGTCCATAGCGTATCTTGTCCATTGGCCGAATGAATCAAAGCAGCCCAGGAAAGTACAATCAGGTACAATGCTTTCATATTTACTATTTCAAAAGTCAGTTATCCGTTGATGCTATTTTTAATGTGATCAGTTAACACAATTGGTCAATCGTGTTCCCTTTCGGCTCAACCTGATCACCGGAACGACTCATTTCGGAGGAGTTCCGGTGTCAGTTTCACTATGGCTAATATAGACTGTTTCCCGGTGGTTGCTAACCAGGTTGGGCGTGAAAGGTTGCAATTCGCAAGCGGTTATAGCCGGTCTTGAAACTGTTTGCCGATATCTTATGAACTGGCTGGACTGGATTTGACAATTGTTCGGCGGGCCCGAAGTTATTGTTAATTGTCTATTTCATCTGCACCAACCCCGTATTATACAACCGCTGGTGTTCTGCGTGCAGCGTCGCCGCGGGCATCTTGATCACCTGCCGGTCGTACGTCATCAATCCATTTGTCTCGATTTCCACATCCGTGGTTTGCGTATAGACCGCCGCGCTCAGTCCCTTCGAGATGAGTGGTTCCAGGCGCAGTATAAACGACTTGTACCGTTCGAGCAGACTTTCCTGGTTGGTAAAGCTCTGATAACCCCAGTTATCCTTTCCTTGCCAGGTGTGACCTTCCAACGGAAGGCCTAAGCCTCCGTATTCGCCCAGCACTACTACGCGATCCTTCCCGAAAATCTCGGGATCAGGCAGCACCGGCTCGGGGTAGTTGTGCATATCAAAAATGTGGCCCACCGGGTGAAAGTTTCCACCGCTCGCCGTGTTCACCAGTCGTGATGGATCATATTCCATCGTCCACTTCACAATTTCTTCGGTCTTGAATTGCCCCCACGCTTCATTGAAGGGAACCCAAACGACGATGGAGGGGAAGTTAAAACAAGCATCCATGATCGCCTTCCATTCTGTCCTGAAGATCTTCTCGGACTCCGGCGTGCGTTCCTTTGAAGTTGCCTTGCCAATGATGGCTGGACGGGAATCCCATTGATTGCCCATGTCGCCACTGGGCATGTCCTGCCATACGAGCATGCCGAGCTTGTCGCAAAGGTAGTACCAGCGCGCGGGCTCGACCTTTACGTGCTTGCGTATCATATTGAAGCCCATCTCTTTTGTTTTCTCAATATCGAATTTCAAGGCCTCATCGGTAGGCGCCGTGTACAATCCGTCAGGCCACCATCCCTGATCGAGCGGGCCGAAGTGAAACAGGAATGCATTGTTGAGCAGCATTCGCTGTATGCCATTGTTGTCGACTCCCATCGATATCTTGCGCATCGCGAAGTAACTCTTCACCTGGTCGATCACTTTGTTCTTTCTAATGAGCGTAAACTGCAGGTCGTAAAGCACCGGGTTGGCAGGTGACCACAGTTGCGGATTGGGGATCGTGATCGTGCCGGCCATGCCGCTCCAGGTTTCTTCCGCAACGGGCTTGCTGTCAAGGAGGGCAGTTACCTTAAGTTTGTCACCGGCCTGCAGGTTGTTCACCAGCGAGGTAATTTGCAACGTTCCCTCATCGATGTTGGGCACGTGGCGGGTCGACAAAACGTAGGTTGGGGGAACGGCCTCCAGCCATACCGTTTGCCATATCCCCGTTACGGGCGTGTACCAGATGCTGTGCGGTTTCTTCACCTGCTTGCCGCGCGGCTGCGGTCCGTCGTCCGATGGATCCCAGACGGAAACGATGATCTCCTGTGCACCCTTGCCCAGGAGTTTGGTAATGTCGAATGAGAAGGGGTCGTAGCCTCCTTCGTGCTTGCCGGCCAGCTTGCCGTTCACGAACACTTCGCAGCGCCAATCAACGGCCCCGAAGTGAAGCAATACGTTCTTGCCTTTATAGGTGGCGGGCATCGTAACCGACCGCTTATACCAGAGCTTGTTTTCGGCGCCAACGATCTTGCCGACTCCCGACAAGGCCGCCTCGACGGCGAACGGCACCAGTATCTTTCCGTCGTAAGCTGATGCCGTGCTGTCCTGCGCCGGTCGGATGGCATAATCCCAAAGTCCATTCAGGCTGGTCCATCCCTCGCGTACGAGCTGTGGTCGCGGGTATTCCGGTAATGGTTTGGCGGGATCAACTTGCTTTGCCCAGGGCGTGCTGATCTTGTCACCCGCCATCTTCCAGCTCGATTGGGCGAGTGTGCATAGCGAGGTCGATAAAAACACTGCTGTCAGAAGGATTCTCATGTATGATGATTTAAACGATGATTGGATCAGAATTTAGTGCCGATCAGAACGACGATCTTAAGAAAGGTAGTCAATAACCAGAACGCCTTACTGAGTCGAAAATACGATTGCCGCGCATGCTACATCCATTTGTTGGCGTGCATCCAGTCGAGACAACGCTCCAGCCACCGGTCCGGAGACGTGGGATTTACCAATCCAAAACCGTGTCCGCCATTTGGATAAATAAACAATTCTGCGGGCACGTTATGCCGATGTAAAGACTCGTAGAAATGGATACTGTTGGCGACCTTTACTACGTCGTCGTCGCCTGCATGCATTAAAAAGGTCGGGGGCGTGTCGTTCGTAACCTGCGTCTCATTGGAATACAACTTCACATCGCTGGCAGCAGGGGACGCACCCAGCAGATTTGTCCGCGATCCAATGTGGCCGGTGCTGTCGCTAAAACTGATAACGGGATAGAGGAGGATCATGAAGTCCGGCCGCACGCTCACTTTACCAGGATTGTCGACCAGTACTTCCTGGTAATGTGTTCCCGCAGTAGAAGCCAGGTGTCCGCCCGCCGAAAAACCGGCGATGCCAATTTTCTTCGGGTCTACATTGAATTCCTTCGCCCGGCTGCGCACAATGAGCATCGCCTGTTGCGCGTCTTGCAGCGGTCCAATACGCTTGTCCTTCATGATCTTGTCACTGGGGAGCCTGTACTTCAAAATAAAGCAAGCAACGCCCGCATGATTGAGCGCTGTGGCGATATCGGTTCCCTCGTGTTTATAAGCATTGATCCCATAGCCGCCGCCGGGGCAAACAACAACGGCCACCCCCGTTGCCTTGTCTTTGGGGGGCAGGTATACGGCGAGCGTAGGTCTGGAGATATTGCTGATTCTGACGATGCCGTCATCGGCGCGCTTTTCCTCGTCGGGTCCCGCGATCTCATTGGGAATGCGATCGCCGTAAAGTTTAATGATCGATTGTGCCGTAACAGGAGCCATGAACGAAGTTAATACAGCGGTGACGAACAGAATTTTTGAACCGGTCATGGGTGATCATTATTTAGCGGAGAACTGATAGGTTGTTCGCGTGTTGTAAACCTCACCGGGCCTTAACACGACAGAAGGGAATTCCGGTTTGTTGGGTGAATCCGGAAAATGTTGTGTCTCCAGGCAAACGGCATAACGCCGGGCATATACGGTGTTGAATTTGCCAGTAACGGAGCCATCCAGGAAATTACCCGAATATACCTGCGTACCTGGTTCCGAGGTGAACATATCCATCTGGCGGCCGCTGATTGAATCGTAGAGCGTGGCTACCTGCGCATAGCTACCCAGTGGCTTGTCGAAGACAAAACAATGATCATAACCCCGGCCGATCTTCATCTGCGGATCGTTGTCATTAATCCGCGCGCCGATCGCCACTGGTTCACTGAAATCAAACGGAGTACCTTTCACAGGCGTGATCTCGCCGGTGGGAATAAGTCCCGCATCAACGGGGATGAACTTCGACGCTTTGAGGGTCAACGCCTGACCGAGCGCGTCGCGCCTGGTATTGCCCGACAAATTGAAATAGGAGTGATTCGTAAGGTTTATAACGGTAGGCTTGTCGGTTGTGGCCTCATACGAAATCTTCAAAGAATTGTCGTTCGTGAGCGTGTAGACCACCGTTACCTGAAGGTTGCCGGGATAACCTTCTTCCATATCCTTGCTCAGGTAAGTTAACTTCAGCGTGGCGGAGTCGCCAGTCGATGATGCCTCCGGCGCCCACACTACTTTATCGAATCCACGCGTGCCTCCATGCAAATGGTTCTTGCCATTGTTCAGAACGAGTGAATACGTCTTTCCGTCAAGTTTGAATTTTCCGTTCGCGATGCGATTTCCATATCGACCGACGAGTGCGCCAAAGAATGACGGGGCTTTGAGGTATCCGGCCAGTGAGTCATAACCGAGTACGACGTCTTCGAGCGTCCCATCCCTGTCAAAGGTTCGAAGGGCAACAATAATACCGCCGTAGTTGGTGATGTCGGCTTCCATCCCTGAGGCATTCCGCAATTTGAATAGCTTTAACGGAGTTCCGTCAGGCAGCGACCCAAAAGAGGTTTCAGATATTGACGCAGCAGCAGCCACCGTGTCTATTGCGGGTTCAGTAGTTAGATCCTTTTTGGGAGAGTTGCAGGCGGCAATCATGATCGCGGCCGCTAACAACGCAGTTATGCGAAGAACGTAATTTTTCATACCTGAGAAGTTGGTCGATTATGTTTTTATTTGAATGGAACACGGTGAGCAATTTCAACTGAAGTGAATAAAACTATGACATTCCCATGAAAAAATATAGCGGCACGATCACAACGTTTGCATTGCGGCAGCTTTACTTAAGAGGCTGAACTCAAAAGGCTCGTTCCATTCACCAGCTGAACAACGTAATGACCCATTTCCACTCCGAATTTCTCACGATAGGCTGTCTGCAGGGTCGAAATAAAACCGTCAATCGCTGAATGTTGCACAAGGTTGATCGTACAGCCTCCAAATCCACCCCCCATCATTCTCGCGCCTATTACGCCCTCAAATTGCCGCGCAAGTTCAAACAGGTAGTCCAGTTCGTCACAACTCACCTCATACATGCGGGATAACCCTTGATGACTTTCATACATACGGTGTCCGAAAGCCACCAGATCTCCTGCCGCCAGGTGCGTGGCGGCCAAGGCCACGCGCGCGTTCTCCTCCACCACATACAGACAGCGCTTATAGACGACCTCGCCTAACTCAGACCGGTGTTGTTGAATCTGATCGGTCGATACATCCCGCAAACTTTTTATCCCAGGACTGTGCCGTTGCAGGATTTTAACACCCTGCTCACACTCCTCGCGTCGCGTATTGTATCCGGACGAGGCAAGAGAGTGTTTCACCTGGGTGTCGCATAACACTAACGTGTAGTCTTTCAGGTCGAGCGGAAAGTAATGGTATTCAAGGGACCGGCAGTCGAGCATAAACGCCTTGTCAGCAACACTCATCATGCTGGCAAACTGATCCATGATTCCACACATAACGCCTACATAATGGTGTTCCGCCCATTGCGCTATATGAACCATGTCGAGTCGCGGCAAGCCGAACTGGTGAAGGTGATCTACGCCGAAAGCGAAGCCACATTCCAATGCCGCGGAAGAGGACAGACCTGCGCCGGTTGGAACATCGCCATCGACCACGCAATGCAGGGCCTCCAGTTTAAGGCCCCGTTCGTTGAATTTGTGCAGCACGCCCAACATGAAATTCGCCCAAAGCGGTCGGGCTACACGCACCGGGTTTTGCACATCGAATGAATAGGTCTGGCCATGTTTCAATGCGTGCAGGCTGGATGAGCCGGTGCTCGAAAAGCCGACCGCGAAGATCATTTCGCGGTCTATGCCTGCCGGCATCACAAATCCGTCGTTGTAGTCAGTATGTTCGCCAATCAGATTGATGCGTCCCGGCGACCTGACCATCAAAGGTTCTGATCCATGCAGTCGTTTGTATGCGTCGCGCACCTTCGTCGCCAAAGGATGCGTGAGCACCCTGTTGCATGATTCATTCATGAAATAGATAGGTTCATCCAGTTTTCAAAGATATTATTCTTTGATAACTTATGGATGAGTAAATGGGTGACGCGAAACGTAATTTTTCGAACAGCGCCTGAAATAGTGGGTGCAAATTCGCTATATCCTCAATTATAAATGTTCTTATGAGTTGCGGTTCATGCCGGAACTAACAGGGATTGCCGAAATGTTATCACACTATGAAATGGACAGATGTTTTGAACTACGCTAAGAACGGCAGCCCGATGCCTGACAAGCGTGTGGAGAAGTCGGACGCTGAATGGCAGCAGCTACTCACCCCCGACGAGTATAGAATAACCAGGCGTAAAGGCACAGAGCGCGCGTTCACGGGTGAATACTGTGAGGCTCACGAACCGGGACTATATGCATGCCGGTGCTGTGACACACCGCTTTTTGACTCCGGACAGAAGTTCGAATCCGGCACCGGATGGCCGAGCTTTACAGATCCGGTAAAGGACAATGTCGTTAAGTACGAAGCTGATCATGGTTATGGAATGACGCGTGTGGAAGTGATGTGCGCAGTCTGTGATTGTCACCTGGGGCACGTGTTCCCTGATGGACCACGGCCAAGCGGCCTTCGTTTCTGCATCAACAGTGCGTCTATCCGCCTGGTGCAGTCTGGTGTGGAACACGCCTGAGCACGGCGTCAACTGGACGAGAAAAGCCTATCGGACACTTATAGTCCTAAGTACTATAAGTATCAGTAGCCCACGTAGTTGAAGGGGGATATGCTCTTCAGTCGCGCTTTCAGGTCCTCGCTGATGTGCAGGTCGTCAATGAAGGCGGCAATGCTTTGCTGCGTGATTTTTTCATTCTTCCTGGTGAGCGCCTTGAGCGCTTCATACGGATTAGGGTAGCCTTCCTTGCGCAGGATAGTTTGGATGGCTTCAGCTACCACGGCCCAGTTCTTATTCAGGTCTTCGTCCAAAGCCGCGCGGTTCAACTCCAGCTTACCAATTCCTTTCAAAAGAGATTGAATAGCCACCTGTGTATGGGCGAAGGGTACACCAACGTTGCGTAGCACGGTTGAGTCCGTGAGATCGCGCTGCAGGCGTGATATCGGAAGTTTCGCCGAGAGATACTCGAAAATGGTGTTGGCAAACCCGAGGTTTCCTTCGGCGTTTTCAAAGTCAATCGGATTTACCTTGTGGGGCATCGCCGACGAACCCACTTCACCCTCGCGAATCCTCTGTTTGAAATATTCCATCGATATATATTGCCAAACATCGCGGCTGAAGTCGATCAGGATAGTGTTGATGCGTTTAACGTTGTCGAACAGCGCGGCCAGAAAGTCGTAGTGCTCGATCTGTGTCGTCGGATAGCTGCGGACAAGTCCCAGGTGCTGGCAGAATTCTTCCGCAAATTTATTCCAGTCGATGTTCGGATAAGCGACGTAGTGTGCGTTGAGGTTTCCCGTTGCGCCCCCAAACTTGCCGGCAAAAGGAATGGTCTTTAGCTGGCTCAGCTGTTTATCGAGACGGGCAGCGAATACCATGATCTCTTTGCCTAATCGCGTAGGTGTGGCGGGCTGACCATGGGTGTACGCCAACATGGGAATATCTTTCCACTCTTTCGCCAGTCCGTTTAACTTGGTGAGCAGTTGGTTCATGAGCGGATAGTATTCGTTCGCGAAGTAGTCTTTCAGCAGGAGCGGAATCGAAGTGTTGTTGATGTCCTGTGAAGTGAGTCCAAAGTGGATAAACTCTTTAAACTCGTTCAGCTTCAGCAGTTCGAATTCTTTCTTGATAAAATATTCTACAGCCTTAACGTCGTGGTTGGTGATCTTCTCGATCTCTTTCACCTGTACCGCGCGCTCCTCGGTAAAGTTTTTGTAGATCTTACGCAGATCATTCAGCCGGTGTGCCGGAAAATCGTCCAGTTCAGAAACCGTCCCTGAAAGAGCAATCAGGTATTCGATCTCCACCTGGATCCGGTAACGAATGAAACCGTATTCGGAAAAGTATTGCGTTAACGGTTTAACGACTTCAAAATATCTGCCATCGACTGGAGAGATTGCTGTGAGCGGAGTTAAAGCCACGATTTGGTTTGTTGGGCTTCAAAATTACACTTTTTAGCACAACCTGCACAGAGGCAATTAATTCCTTGCTACTTTTGCAGGTACACCAATTTTGTGTGAGATGTGCCGCGGAAAACACACGTGGCGCGAAGTTTGGAGGATCAACGTATTGGGTTATGGCATTCAGCTTTTTCAAGAAATCGGATAAATCAGCCAAGTCTGATAAGGCAGATCAGACGGACAATACGGGTGGTTCAGCGGAATCACGAAGGGAGGACGCACACACCGGTCCACGCTACTACGACCTTAAGGTGAAGGATATTGTTCAGGAAACACGCGATGCCATTACGATCGTTTTTGAACAACCAGCCGGTGGAAAAATAAACTATAAATCTGGGCAGTTTCTCACGTTGATCGCCCCGGTAAACGGCAAAGAAGTTCGTCGTGCCTATTCGTTATGTTCGTCGCCATACCTCGATCAGGACCTTGCTGTCACGGTAAAGCGGGTGGATCAGGGCTTGATGTCTAACTGGTTACCCGATAACCTCGCCAAAGGCAGCGTTTTAAAGATAATGGAGCCAATGGGGCAGTTCACCTCGCCCTACGAGGCGTCCCACAAACGACATGTGATCATGTTTGCTGGCGGCTCTGGAATAACACCACTGATGTCGATCATCAAAAGCCTGTTGACGCAAGAACCGAACAGCATTTGTTCGTTGATTTATTGCAACCGCGACGAGCACAGCATCATTTTCAGACAAGCACTGGAGAATCTGCAGACGAAAGATGAAGGACGCCTGCATGTGATTCACATACTTGACAATGCACCCATGAACTGGCAGGGTATGTCGGGACTCCTCAACCATGAGATGCTCACGAAATTGTTCGAACGCATTCCGGACTGGGGCATCGCTAAAACCACCTACCTGATGTGTGGCCCTGAAGGCATGATGAAAAATGTCGAATCGTTGCTGCGGGTACGAAACATTCCTATGGATAAAGTCTTCAAAGAGAGCTTTGTGCAGGGAACGATCGACAAAGAAAAGAAAGTTGAAGTGGCTCCAGCCACGGCAGACAAGTCGTTCGAAGTCACGATCCGATACGACGGTCAGGAGTTCAAAGTGTTGGTGCCACCTAACAAAGCCATTCTCGAAACCGCCCTGGATGCGGGCATCGATCTGCCTTACTCTTGTCAGAGCGGTCTATGCACCGCTTGCCGTGGCAAGTGCCTGTCGGGTAAGGTTAAACTCGACGAAGAAGATGGCCTCTCCAAATCAGAACGCGAGCAGGGCTATGTCCTCACGTGTGTAGGTCACCCGTTGACTGATGATGTGGTGATAGAAATAGGGTGACAATTAGTAATGAGTAATTAGTAATTAAAGTGGCCCGGTGCGGGGCTTTTTTTTAACAGCTAGTTGGACCAAACACCGGCGCCAAACCGACCCGGTATAGGGAGGTTTCAGTGTCAATTCTTAATTTTCAATTGCAAGACGTACATGTTGGCCGTGATGAACAGCGTTTTGCCGTCCGGGCTGAACGCGACGTTTGACGTGGGTTCTGTGACTTTGATCTTGCCCAGGACTTTTCCACTTTGGTCGAAGATCCAGACGCCGCCGGGGCCTGTAGCGAATACGTTGCCTGTCGCGTCAACTTTTAACCCGTCGGGAAGGCCGGGCGCTCCGGTCTTCGCCTCTGACGTGGCGTCGTAGAACACGGAGGCACTCTTGACCGAATCACTATCCGTAAGATCAAAGGTGTACCAGATCGCTTTTTCGGGATCCGAGCTGGCGACAATCAGCCGACGCTCGCCTGGAAAGAAGGCTATACCATTCGGACGCGTAACTGAATCCGAAATGAGTGTAACCACCCCGTTGCTGGATTTAAATACGCCTTGAAAGGGAATCTCCTTCGTCGCGCCATTGTCGTCGGGCAAACCATAGGGGGGATCGGTGAAGAACAGCGTGCCGCTGCTGTTGAACACGGCATCGTTGGGGCTATTCAGTTTCTTTCCGCCATAATTGTCGGCCAGCGGTGCATAGTCAGCCGCCGGTGATCCGAGCGGTGCGTTCATGACCGATACGCGACGATCGCCGTGTTGGCAAAGCACGAGCTTGCCGTCGTTGCTGAGTAACAATCCATTCGATCCCTCCTCTTTTGAGTAAGGGGATTCTGCTTTGGTGGTATAGCCAGAAGGCGTGAGATATACTTCCTTTCCTTTCTCTTTCGTCCATTTAAAGATGGTGTTCTTGGGTACATCCGAAACGATCAGGAAGTTTTCGGAGGGGAGCCACAGCGGCCCTTCACTCCAGTCAAAGCCATCCATAATGATTTCTACCTGTGCCCCGGGGTCGATGAGCGCATCCAGCGCGGGATCAGTGCGTTCAATGGTGGCGATGGATTTGTCTTCTTTTGATTTGCACGCGACAACCAATGCCGCAGCGAATAGCAAACAAGCGTATTTCATAACTGGTTAAATTGAATTGATATCATTTGCCGAACACGGCCTTGATCGCCCCATTGGCTATGGCCTCGTCTTCTTCTTCCGACAATCCGCTAACACCGATACCACCCACTACTGTTCCTTCCTGACGTATCGTTACGCCGCCACCAAACCCCGTGATTTGTCCGTCACCCCAATACGCCTGAGGTCGGTTCTTGCCGGTCATGAACTCGCCCATCAGTCGGGTATCTTTGCGGTCAACCGCCGCGGTATAGGCTTTGTTTCTCGCGATTCGCGCTGCCGCGGGGCTGGCACCATCCATGCGTACGAAAGCGATGAGCTCGCCTTCGGGCCCACATACCGCGATGGCTACATCTTTTCGTAAGCGCGCTACCTGCTTCAATACATCATCAACCAGCGACATAGCTTCGATCGAGCTCACTTTGAGTTGAGAGAACATACGATTGAGTTCTTATTTAACGCAAGATACGTGGAAAGGGGATCTTTGCCAGAATGGGTAATAATTTATGTGTGCGTAATTGACAGGGTGTTTAAAATCCAGGAAAGGAGGCCACGGAGGATTTTAACAAACTGCCAATAACCCACAACCCTTTCCTTATTATATTTCCCCCACATTCAACCACGTGATTTCCGTTTCTGAATTATCATACACGTTCGGCAAAGGACCTGTCCTTCGCTTTCCCGACTTTCACGTGGCGCGTGGCGAACACGTTCTGCTGTTGGGGCAGTCGGGCACTGGTAAAACTACCCTGCTGCATCTCGTCGGTGGGCTGCGCCGGAATTACCACGGCTCCGTCAGGATAGAAGAAACCGAGCTTTCGTCGCTGACATCATCAGCGTTAGATCATCTTCGCGGTGAGAAAATCGGCTTCGTGTTTCAACGGAATCATCTTATCCACGCATTAACCGTGGAGGATAACCTTCGTATAGCACCTTACCTGGCAGGTGTGCGTATCGATGAGCAACGGATAGGCCAGGTGTTGGAACGCCTGGGATTGGGTTCTTATCGAAAGCAACGCATTCAACAATTAAGTCAGGGCCAGGCCCAGCGTGTAGCCCTGGCGAGAGCGGTGCTGAATCGTCCGGCGATACTGTTTGCCGATGAGCCGACATCGGCCCTGGACGATGCGAACTGTAACCGGGTCATTGAATTGTTGCTGGAGGTGGCAAAAGAAAACAGGTCCGCGCTCATCATTGCTACCCACGACCGCCGCCTCATGGACAGAATGGAAAAACAGATCATCCTTTCATGAACCTGCTTTACCTGGTGTGGCAATATGTGAAGGCAAGGCCGTTAAACACCGTGCTCAACGTAGTGCTGCTCGGTCTTGGCATCGCGGTGATCACTATTATGCTGCTGGCGAATGTGCAGATGCAACGAAAGATCGAAGATAACGTCAGAGGCATTGACCTGGTCATCGGCGCCAAGGGCAGTCCGATGCAGCTTATTCTCTCGAGTATCTTTCATGTCGATGTGCCCACCGGCAATGTGAAGCTTCGTGATGCCGAACGATTTGCACACGGTCCATTTGTGAAGCAGTCTATTCCCCTCGCGCTCGGCGATAATTACCAGGCGTTCCGCATAGTGGGTACGAATCACCAGTATCCGGCCTTGTATGAAGCCAGTCTCTCGACAGGAGCATGGTGGCATCGCAATATGGAGGTCGCCATCGGTTCTGCGGTGGCAGCACGAACGGGTTTGAAACCTGGCGATCATTTCCCGAGTGCCCACGGCCTCGTGCCGGAAGGACATCAACACGCAGAGCAGCCCTATATAGTTACCGGCGTCATGGCTGCAACGGGGTCGATACTGGACGAGCTGATCCTGACGAACATCGAAAGCATCTG
>DATHKA010000219.1:0-18019 GCA_035489615.1 Chryseolinea sp. | reverse complement strand
CTCGCCAAACGTAAGGACTGGCTTTCCGGTCCCAGCCTCCAGGGCATAAAGCTGATCGCCTGCCGTATAGAGTATACGCTTGTCGGCACCATCCTCCCAATAGGTAACGCCCCGGTATATTCCGCCGCCTTCACCACCTTCAAAAGCGTCGTGTGACCATCGAAGTTTGCCGGTATTTGCATCGATTGCATACAAACGATGGCGGGCGGATGTGACATACATGACACCATCAACGACTATGGGGTTGCATTCGGCGTTGCCGATGCGGGATCCTCGCGCATCTTCGGGATGGAATGTCCACGCATTTTCAAGGTGCGCTACGTTTCCTTTGTTGATTTCGTTGAGGTCGGCATAACTACTGCTCAGCGCATCGGCTTTGTACACCGACCAAATGCGGTCCTTGTCAACGGACTTACTGCACGCAACGGCACATAACAGGGCGACAATAATGATGGCCGAAAGACCAGAAGGGACCAGGCGCATGGTTTATGAATCGAAAAGCCTAAAATATCGTTTTGAACCGGATCAAATGATGGCCTTTTCACAAACGGCAAATTTGCGGGACGTTAAGAAGCCATGACGCAGCGCTTCGTGTTTTTAATTAGTTTTGCCGCATGAATTTTGGACCTCTACTGAAGGAATTCGAAGGAGAGTTTTTTAACGACGAGACGACTCGCCGCCTTTACGCAACCGACGCATCGGCCTATCGCGAAATGCCCCTGGCTGTTTGCATGCCCCGGACGGTAAGAGACATAGAAAGGCTCGTCCAGTTTGCCAGGCAAAATGGCACCTCACTGATCCCCAGAACCGCCGGCACTTCCCTTGCCGGACAGGTGGTGGGTGCTGGTATTGTCGTGGATGTGTCTAAGTACTTTAACCGCGTCATTGAAGTAAATGCGAAGGAAGCCTGGGCGATTGTAGAGCCAGGGATCGTGCGCGACGACCTCAACCAGATTCTGAAACCTACGGGATACTTTTTCGCGCCGGAGACGTCAACGGCCAACCGTGCGATGATTGGTGGAATGATTGGCAACAACAGCTGCGGGACGAATTCGATTGTTTACGGCAGCGTTCGCGAACATTTACTGGAAGTGGACACCCTGATGGCGGATGGCCGCCGGGTGAAATTTGGCGCCCTCGGCGTCGATGCGTTCCGCGAGCGTGCACGCGCCGAAGGTCTCGAAGGAAAGGTCTACAAGCACATCGCGGAAATGTTGGGGGATCCCGAAAATCAAAGACAAATTGAAAACGGATTTCCGAAGCCTTCTATTGTTCGACGGAATACAGGCTATGCGATCGATATGCTGGCACGCATGAAGCCATTCAGTACAGATGGACCCGATTTCAATTTTTGCAGCCTTATCGCGGGATCGGAAGGAACGCTGGCATTTATCCTGAATGCTAAGATCAATCTTGCACCCATTCCTTCTCAGCACAAGGCGCTGGTGTGTATCCACTGCAAGAGTATAGACGAGTCGTTGTATGCAAACCTTGTGGTCGTTAACCACAATCCTTCGGCCGTAGAACTGATGGATCACTACGTGTTTGAAGCAACGAAGCGAAACCGCGGGCAACAGGAAAATCGATTTTTCATTGAAGGCGATCCGATGGCGATTTTGGTGGCCGAGCTTACACGCGCTACAGCGGACGAAATCAGGCGTGACACGCTGGCTTTGGTGGAAGACCTTAAGACGCACAAACTTGGCTATTCCTATCCGATCGTCACGGGCGAGGACATCAAGAAAGTGTGGAACCTTCGAAAAGCCGGGTTAGGGCTGCTGTCGAATGTGCCGGGTGATGAAAAACCGGTGCCGGTTATCGAAGACACGGCGGTTGATGTGAACGACCTTCCGGATTACATCGCCGACATGAACGAGTTGCTGAAGGAGAATAAACTATACAGTGTTCACTATGCGCACGCTGGGTCGGGTGAGCTCCACCTGCGACCCATCATCGATCTTAAAAAGGCCGATGGCGTGAGGCTCTTCCGCGTGATGGCCGAAAAGACGGCAACACTGGTAAAAAAATACAATGGCTCGCTGTCAGGTGAACACGGTGATGGCCGCCTGCGCGGCGAATTCATTCCACAAATGATTGGCGAGCATAACTACCAACTTATTCAACAACTGAAGCGGGAGTGGGATCCGAATAACCTGTTCAACCCGGGTAAGATCGTGCAGACGCCTCCCATGGACACGTTCCTGAGATACGAACCCGATCAGTCAACACCACAATACGACACAATACTTGATTTTTCGGAAACACAGGGAATTGTGCGCGCGGCCGAGCAATGCAACGGTTCGGGTGACTGCCGAAAAACGGAAATGAGTGGAGGAACCATGTGTCCGAGCTACATGGCTACCCGCAACGAGAAAGAAACGACGCGTGCGCGTGCCAACGTACTGCGCGAAATGATTGGCAGAAACCACGGTCCAAACCCGTTTGCCAGCGAGCAGATTAAGGAGGTAATGGACCTTTGCCTCAGCTGTAAGGGATGCAAGTCGGAATGCCCTTCCAACGTCGATATTGGAAAACTGAAACAGGAGTGGCAATACCAGTACTATAAGGTGAAAGGCGTGCCCCTGCGGACTCGTATGATCGGGCATTTTGGTACTATGATGAAGTTGGCGCACGCGATGCCCTGGGGATACAACCTGATTTTCAGTAACGCATTCACGGGGAACATCGCCAAATGGCTGGTCGGTTTTGCGGGCGGGAGAAGCATGCCGAAGTTATCGAAGAACACGTGGCATGGGTGGATTAAAAAACAATTCAAGCCAAAGACCGTCAAACCTGTAAAGATGGTCTATCTGTTCGTGGATGAGCTCCTGACCTTCAACGAAGCCGAAATAGGGATTACAACGGTGCGGCTATTAGATGAACTGGGATACAAGGTCAACTGCCTGCCCCATGCCGAGTCGGGCAGGAGCTTTCTATCGAAGGGCCTGCTGGTGCAGGCACGCGAGCTGGCACGCAAAAACGTAAATACGTTCTATCAACACGTATCCGCCGACACACCGCTCGTAGGAGTTGAACCCTCCGCTATACTAAGTTTTCGCGACGAATACCCGGACCTGCTGCGGGGCGAGGAGAAAGCGCGCGCGCAGGCGATTGCCAAGAACACCTTTATGATCGAAGAGTTCCTGGCCGCCGAGCTCGATGCAGGCAACATAGACCCCAAACGATTCGAGATCCGGAAGCGCCTCATTAAGCTCCATGGACACTGTCAGCAGAAGTCACTTTCGTCGCTTACGCCTACCAAGAAGATTCTCACGCAGCTCGGGGGCAATGAAGTACATCTCATCCCTTCAGGATGTTGCGGCATGGCCGGCTCATTTGGGTACGAAAGAGAGCACTTCGACATCTCTATGAAGATCGGGGAACTGGTATTGTTCCCGCTCGTGCGTAAGCAGTCAGAAGAGGTGGTGATCGCTGCGTCGGGTACAAGCTGCCGGCATCAGATCAAAGATGGCACGGGACGAAAAGCATTGCACCCCGTAGAAATACTTTGGGAAGCGCTGAAGAAGTGAATCAGGATTGCTGGATCGGTTTATCCTTATCCTTATTGCCGGCGCGATACACGTAGAGAATAACAGCCACGCCAATAGCGATGGCAGGAAGGCTTAGCAACTGCCCCATGTTGAGCGGATAGTTGCCCTCGAACTCCACCTGGTCGTTTTTCACGAATTCTATTACGAAACGGGACGTGAACAGTAATGTCATGAAGATCCCGAAGATTACCCCGTTTGGTAAAGAATGCCTCCGCGTCTTCCAAAGGTACAACGCAAGCAGGAAGAGAAACACGCAGAACAAAGACTCGTAAATTTGCGTCGGGTGTCGCGGTACGAGGGGGAACAACGCAGGATCCGTTTCGCGAACAAACACAAATCCCCAGGGCATATCAGTGGGAGTGCCGTAGATTTCTGAATTGAACAGGTTACCCAGGCGAATCATGGCGCCACTAACAGGTGCCGCGATCGCAAGCCGGTCAAGTACCCAGAGATACGGTTGATCTTTGTATCTCCTTGAATACAGATAAACAGCCAGCAGGATGGCGATCATCCCTCCATGGCTGGCGAGACCGGCGAATGGGGGTGTGATGAGTTCAACAATCCAATCGGCCGGACGTTCGATGAGCAGCGGCCATTCATAGAAGAGATAATGTCCAAGCCTGGCGCCGACTATGGCGGCAACAATAAGATAGATGGTAAGAATATCAACGGACTGTCGGGACTTTCCATCCCGCGTGAAAACATAAAATAACACTTGCTGGGCGATAACGAATCCCAGGGCAAACAGGACCCCATACCAGCGCAATGACCAATCGTGTCCCGAAATAGCAAGATCAAAAATAACAGGGTCGAAATCCCAGGACACGTAACTAAGCATGGCGTACACTTGGACAAAGATAGGCGTTAACTTTGGAAGTTACTTTAGCCAACGGATTCAATGGACGCCGGAAGACGAAAAATCACCATCCTTGCTGGCAGTCAACCTCTTTAACATTAACGGGATAGAACTTGCGCTTGTCGCGGTTGAAGCGCCAGGCCTCGCGCACCGTCTTCAAGTACGCTTGATTCGAAGTCTTCACCACCGCCACGATATCGGCGCTCCCGACTCCGCGCTGACGGCAGAAGCCTGTGCGCACTTCCCATCCGGGCTGAATATTCTTCACTTCAACCACGTCCATGATGGTGTATTTGTGCGCCGTCGTGTCTTCCATCACGCTGAAAAATACAATGGCGGTATTCCCTTTGTTAAAGACGTCGACCAGCATCGCTTCTGAGTCGTTGATGCCCGTCACAAGACTACCCTCCTGAAAATCGAATCCTTCCAGGTCGGGAATGGTGCGGCTGTTTCGGTAAGTCTGATTTACCATGGCTTTCATCGAGCCGGCGAACTGTCCCTGGCCGAAGGATAAGGCAGTGAGGAACATCAAAGGAATAGCAAGGCTAAAGCGCCTGGCGAAAGAGGAGAAATGCATGATCAAAAAATGAGTGGTTTAGAACAGCTTAAAAAATATATGAAGCTAAGGTAAGGTATTGTGTGCCAATCCAAAATAGCTCACGCCTTTTATATCGATCGGTTGTCGTATTTCCCCGTGAGCTGATGCGGGTTCATGGGGTCACCCCGAGTTTGGCGCGGATGACGTCAAGAGAAATGGGCTTATGGATGACGTCCTCAAAGCCTGCCTTCTTGAGGTTGTTGAATTGATTGCTATCCACAAAATTTGATAGCACAAATGCGTTTCGTATCCGTACGGGTTTCACTTGTTGCAAGGCGGCGAGAACATGCGTGGCGTAAGTGTCGGTATCGAGATAGTAATCGATGAGCACGGCGTCAAAATCGTTCAGACTGGCCCACGCGACGCACTCATTGAGGGTGGTAAACCCTTCCACTTCGAACTCCGTCTGAAGGAGGGTCCTGGCAATAAAAAGGTCGAGCGCTTCATCGTCGACTATAAGAATCTTCACTGGACAGATTTTATCCTGAAAGATAATGACTCTCAATGAAACGCGACGTTTAACTTTTGACGGCTACGCGTCAACACGACCGGCAAAGGCCCGTGGCGTACTGCCAAAACGGTTCTTGAACGCTGTCGAAAAGTGATTTGAGTATTTATAGCCAACGAGGGAGCTGATCTGCTGGATCGAATAGCCCGGCTGCACAAGTAACTCCCGCGCGTGGTCCAGCCGTCGACCAATGAGATAGTCGAATACCGTTGTTCCAAACTGCGTCTTGAAGCCGCTCTTAAGGGCAAATTCGTTAATGCCAAACCGCATACAGATTTCCTTGAGGGAATGCTCTTCCAGATACGTGTCGTCGAGATAGAACTTCACTTCGTTGAGCAGGCTGTTCTTGCTCTTGTCTTTTTGAGATGTATTGATCGACATACCCCATTGCAGGGCGATGAGCTCCAGCATCTTTGCCTCGATCACCATACGCTTCAGCATGCCACTCATCGGCGTGTTAAAGATCTCATAAATGTTTCGGACCATGGCCGGTGTTAAGGAGTAAGCGCCGGCAACGCAAGAGCCTTCTCCGCTGAATCGCTCCTTGAGCCTGGCCGACCATGCCTCCGAATCGCAAAGCAGTCGTTTGTAATATTCCTCCGAAACTTCTATGTGTATGTTGTGAAAATGTTTACCCAACGATAGGATGTAGCTGCTTCCTTTTACACGAAGGAAATGGTAAGTAGACGGAGTGAGTTCGCAATCCACTCCGGCCTCGAAGCTTGTCCCGAGAAAGCCGTCAATGCACATGCAGTGATGTACGAATTGCGAAAGCTTGTCATCCTTTATCCGCACAGCGACCGGTCTGTGCAATTCGGCGCGCTGCTCGGTAATGCGACCCATTCCCAGTTCGAAGAACTTCTGTTCCCACCGGCCATAGGTTGGATGATCGTAAATGACCTGAGTGGTACCGTCGATCGTTTCAGAGTGAACAATGAATCGGGCAAATTCATCGACGTCAATGACAGGAACAGATTTCATAGGAGCAGGGAATGCTCGCTATAACGCAACATACGTGACCAAGGTTGTGAGGAACGGTAAAATACGGTGATGCCCTTAGAGCCCCATCACAGGATCAGTAACCCCGGGTTTGCCATGTTCGACTTTTCCACAGAATCGCTGGGCAAAGTGTTCAGAAGATTCCACCGTGACCGAGACGTCGTACCATTGGTGACTCGCTGATAAGTCCAACCGTACCGCCTCTTTTGCGCCAGACTTTATGGTGCGCCTCACTACGGATTGTCCGTAAGAATGATCGGTAATGATGACCGTTGCGTCGCTCTTTTGAAAGTTGCTGATGGCCAGTATCACATTTCCCGTAAGCTTCTTTTGGTTCCACTCATAGGTACATACGGACTTCAATTGAGGATCATCGCCATTCCCCCTGAATTCGCGGAAAAAACCATTTGGTCCATGGACCCGAAGAAAATAATTCCCGCCTTCAAAGTTCGTCAGCAGCCACTGATCTTGGAGCTGGTCACCAGGAGACACCGCATATTGCCAGTTGAGGTCAGCGCTATAGGCATCATCGCCTTCACGGTAGGCGCCGGGCGCATATACCTGAAAGGGTGATCCCGCTGATGCGGCGCCGAAAGCCGTTTGGGCGGCCTGGAATGAAATTTCAAAGTTCTTACGGTCTGCAGTAAGCGCGCCGTCTGCGTATAGCTCATACGGTAGGGCACAAGCCACGCGCGTACCCTTTTCCTGTTTGGCCAGCAAGCTCCGGTCACCGGAAGCAACCCGTTTGGCATCGTCGGAAGAGAAAGGGTGAAAGCCGTGCGGCTCTTTTTTGAACTGAGCGCTGTGAATGCCCTCAACAAACTCATCGCGCTTCAGGCGCACAGGTAACTTTACGGGCTCGCCTTTATAAGGTTGAAACGTTGATACAAGATTGCCGCACACCGTGCGGCGCCAGTTGGTGATGTTTGTTTCCTGAATAGACTTTTTCGATTTATAGCTCGTAAACACTTCCAGGAACTGCAACACCGACGTATGGTCAAAGACCTGTGAGCATACATTGCCTCCTCGACTCCACGGAGACGCGACAACCATCGGCACCCGGTAGCCCAATCCAATGGAATTTTGACGGCTATGAGCGGCATCCTTCCTGGTCATGTCTTGCTGTAGCGTAACGAACTCAGTATCGCGAGCAATGCGAGATGACATTTTGCCTCCCTGTTTGCGAAGGGGATTTACAGGCATAAAAGGCGGGACGTGGTCAAAGTACCCGTCGTTCTCATCATAGGTAAGAATGAATATGGTCTTTTTCCACACCTCGGGATTGCTGGTCAATATATCCATGACCTCGGATACATACCAGGCTCCATACCAGGGAGCCCCGGGATGATCGGAAAAGTTCTCGGGCGCTACCAACCAGGAAACGGTTGGCAGTTTATTGTTCTTTACGTCGTCCCGAAATTGATGTAGCGTGTCGCCGGACGGTACCTTTACCTCCCTCGAAACACCGCCATCGTCATATTGGATCTTGGTCAATTCATGGTACTTCGGATCATGGCGATTAGTCATGAAGGCCTTTGTATGAATGGCTCGTTGCGCCGCAGGCAACTTGTTGAAGTTGTCTTCCGTGTATAGCGCAAGATCGCTTTCCATCGTCTGCAGTTCCTTGGTTATACTGTCCAGTTTACGACGATCTGCGTCGCTGATGTTGCCCGCAGCGCTCAGTCGCGATTCCAACGCTTCCTTTTCCTCATTGAGTTTTCTGATCTGGGCAGGCAGGGATTCCCTATAGGCGGGGTGAAATTTGACGTGATACTGTTCAAACCATTCGATGGGATTATCCGTAAAATTCGACAGCCACGCGTCTTCTTCTCCCTCAAAGCCCACACCCACACTCAGTTCGTTCTGATAAATCTTCCACGGTATTCCCGCAGCCTCCAGTCGCTCCGGGAACGTCGTCCATCGCGCGAGTTTATCGTAGTCGAGGTTTTCATTTCGGACATTTGCATAGGCATCGGTCGAGGCCTTCTCGCGAATGGTGCCTGTCCAGAGGTACAGCCGGTTAGGCGTAGTGCCGGTTAGCGACGAACAAAAGTGTTGATCGCATACTGTAAAGGCATCTGCCAGCGCATAGTAAAAGGGAATGTCTTCCCGCGTGTAGTAGCCCATCGTAAGCGGCATGTGCTTATACGATTTGTTCCCCGACTTCTTCGCGAGCAGCCACTGATCCATCCTTCCCTGGTTAAGGGCATCTACCTGGTCTGTCCAGGAATGTGGGAGAGATCCCATCCAGGTAGCGTTGGTGTCCTTAATGTTTAGACGAAATGGCGCGTAGGTCTCACCTGATTCGTTGGTTTGCAACCAAACGGGCAATTGGTTTGCGCGGGTGAGTGCCCGCGGGTCATTGAAACCACGTACCCCCTGAAGGCTTCCATAGCAATGGTCGAACGATCGGTTCTCCTGCATCAGAATTACCACGTGCTCGGCGTCAAGAAATGTGCTGCCAACGGGTGGGTTAATGGCCATCGCTTTGGCAATTGAATCGGGAAGGGCGGTGGTGAGGCCGGCGCCAGCCGCTCCCAGCATGGCGGCTTTCTTTAGAAATTCTCTTCGGGTATCCATGGATGACGTTTGGCTTAAAGCTCGTGAATTGTGTTCTGAATTCCATCGTCGAATCGAACCAGGAATATCATTTAACAATTCCTTCACGTCTACATGGAACGTCCTTACGTGGCGGCGTTCTTTTTATTTTTTTTATCCTTGCGGAATTTCTTAAACGGATCGTAAGCGATGACTGTTTTACCGTCCTTGCCAGTTCTTACGCGCAGGAAAACGCTCGGCCCTACGCGCGAATCAGTGCCAATGTTTTCAGGCGGGATATTTTGGTCACGTTTCTTCAGATTACTAAGGGGCACCTGCACGGCTAAATCTGTACTATCGCCCAGATCGTAGATGCCTTCGATGAACATGCTGATAACCGTTGATTCGACCTCCATGCGGCCGACGTTCATTTTGCTACCCCGCATCACTACGTTCGAAGTTATTTCACTGAACGAGACATCGGAAAAATCGCGCCCTTTCATTAAGAAGTTGCTCAGATTCTGAATCGGTTCAAACTTGCTCAGACGCATATCCTTAACAGTAAATGAGGACTCTCCGTTGAGATCGTTTAACTGAAGATCCAATTTTTCATTGATGGCGGCGTTGAGATTGAGGTCCATCGTGAGTTTGCCATCGACATTTTCGTGCGTAAAAGTTTTCTGATTGAAATCATTAAAGGCATTGAAAAAGTCCTTGAGGTCGACATCTTTTGCTTTCGCCCGGATGGAAATGGGACTGATGTTATTGTCGACCTGCGCGATACGCGTATTCAATGAAACATTGCCTCCGCCGAAGTTCATCGCCAGGTCTTTGAGCTGAAACTGATTGTTAGCCAGCAACAATTGACCCTTTAATTGAGAGGCCTTGAAGTTCCGATTTACGAACTGCGCAATGTTGAACGTCACGTTCAAATCCAGCTGCTCATTTAAGCGATCGACGATATCGACCATTTTCTCCTTTGACTGCTGCATCTTTGCCTTTGCGCGTTGCTTGCTTAGAACGATGTGCGGTTTCGAAAAACCCGTGAGATCGATCCGTGGCGACACGATGGAGAGTTTCACCCTGGCGTTGCCCTTAGGCTGAACAAAGAATGGAATGAAGTCGTTTACAACGCCCGTTATAGCGATGTCGTTGTTGTTAACTGATAAGCTGAGCGACTTGATCGAAAACATGCTTTCCGTAAAATCAAAGACGGCATTTACGTTTTTGAACCGGTAGCTGCGGCGGTTATAGTTCAGTGCGCCATCGGTAATGCTTGCCTGTCCGGAAAGCTTCCCTTCATATTCTGTTCGCGTGTCGTCCATGTATTCGCTGAGCTTTCCCGAGTAGGTGAACGACGAATGAAAATGACCGCTTTTGAAGCGGACGGTGGTAGAATCAAAATTATCATTCAGGTCCTTCAAGGGCGTGTCGAAGACAGCTTTTAAGTCTAGCCGGGGGTCTTTCATGTCTGTTAGCGTCACCGTTGCTTCTACGGGCATGTAATCGACCACCGCCTTAAACTTTTCAAAGTGAAGGCGCGCATTGTTGTCGTCGTTTGGAACGTCTTTGTTGAGGTTGTTGATGAAAGTACCGGTTAAGGTAACGTGTTCGGCCTTAAGTTTGCCTGCCGTTGCCTTGCTGTCCTGAAGTGAAAATGCAGCGTTCACCGCGGGTTTAACACCGGCCTGCATGACGCCCTTTACATCAATTTTTATTTTTATGGGTCCCTCCACGGAGAAGCGGCTAATCTTGCTGGCCAGTGAGTCGTGAACAATAAGCTGGGCTTCTTTATGGTCGACGTTGTCGGACGAGATAGACAGATCGAATTGCTTGTCGTCACTCATGTGAAAATTTCCGGAGAGGATTACCGTGGATTTGTCGAAGACCATCTTCGAAGGATGGACAGCCAGTCGCGAGAGGGTCGAATCCAACTCAACATTCAGCTCGGCCAGTACATTAACCTCCCTCAAAAAACTGCCTTTTTCGACGTTAAGCATTAAGCCGTGGAAGGTCAGGTTACCGCGGGTTTGAATTCCCGTAGACCCATTTTCGTAACTAAGGAAATTTTCTGTGCGGTGAAAGTCCAGACCCAGATGTTTTAATTTCAGGGAGTCGTGGAAAGTAAATTTGATATTGCTGAGGTTAATCTGGTGCAGGTCGACGACGGCCAACTCCTTTTTTGCACCGCGGCCTTTGCTCTTACGGGCTTTAAATACTTCTGTGTTTGAGTAGCCCGCCCGTGTTTTGAAGATGAAGATTTCACCGTCCTCAATATCTACGGAGCTAATATTAAGCTCCTTCAGCAGGAGTTCGTGGGACACTATGTTGATGTGAACGCGCGCCGCTTTCAAAAAGGGTTTGTGGTATTCTTCGAACTTCGGGCCATGTAGGTAGATATCCTTTAGCGTTATGGAAAGGTGAGGAAAAGCATGTAGCATCGAAACTTCATAATCTCCTATTCGGACATCGCCTTCGACCGTTTCCTGGAGCTTTGTATTAATCTTGGCGAGAATTTCTTGTTTGTAGATGTTCAGCATGACAACACCAACACCGAGCATGGCAACGAGCGCAAGCAACAGGTACACCATCCACCTTGACAACACCTTGATCACTTTCATGACAGAGAGACACTTTTACTGAATATAGGACATTCCATCCAGACCCTTTCGCAGCGCGCGGGCCAGATGCGTAATAATGTCGCATGTCTTGTGTACTTCCGCAACATTTACGCTCGCAAACAATGGCTGGCGAGGGGCCGAAACCGCCAAGTCAGATCCTGTCGAGCACCGTACTTAGATCGTCTATAAGATCATCTGCATTTTCAATGCCAACGGAGTATCTGATCAGGCTTTCGGGTATTCCCAGTTGCCGGCGCTGATCTTCAGTTAATTCAACGTGACTGGTGGTTCGCGGTGGACCTGCCAGGGGCGAAGCTCATGATCCCCTGAATCCCGACATTTGTGATAGAATGACCGTTGCGTCGTGCCGTGTTATTGCACCAACGCAGCGAACTCGTCGATTTTAATTCTGTCGCCGTTACGGTATACTGAAATCGAGGCATCTGAAATCCCTTTCGCAACGGCTTGCTTACGAGCTTGCTCGGCCTCGCCAAGCGTCCGGAATCCGGTCAGGAAGTAGTACGTAACGCCTTTCTTGTTAACTGACTCAACGGTACCAATACCCGACAGTTCGGGAAACTTCAAGTCATGCTTCTTGCGATAGGCGCCAACGTTCACCATGAAGGAGACGCCCTCAATCGCTTTGTTTCCGTACTCGCGTAATAGCACCTGCATGTCGGGCTCTCCATGAGCAGCTTTTCTGACCACGGCCGGTGCATCCGGCACAGAATTAACATTGGGTGCGTTACCCGGCCCAAGAAGCAGAAACTCAGCCCGTCGGTTGAGGCGATAGACGTCCTCGGAACAGTCGCCAATAGTACAAGGAATGGCCGGTCGCGACTCTCCATAGGCCTTCATGACGATCCGGTTCTTGTTCATGCCCTGTGCGATCAGGTACTTAGCCACGGCGCTAGCGCGGCGCCGGGAAAGGCGTTCATTATAATTGTCCTTACCACGGTCGTCGGCATGGCCGGAAATGGTTAGCTGATAACCCGGCTGGCTGTCAATCACTTTTTTGACATCATTCAGACGGAGCATGTCCTCCTGGTCAAGATTGTGCTTATCAAAATCGAAGTATACGCTACGCAGCAAGATAGGCGCCACGTTGCTCAATCCTTTTTGCGCGAGTATTTTCTCTGGATTTGTACGCAGCTCGGCGATAGTTCCCTTGCCGAGACTCTTGTTGTCTTTTCCCTGTTGTACAGTCAGCTCTCCGTTCTTTTCTTTGATCTCGTCAAGATGGTTGTTGGATGAAATGAAAGCCTTCGACTTGCCGTCTTCGGTGTCGAGGAATAGCAGTGTGGCCGGGATGGTTGCTGCGACCATCAGCGGAGCAAGCAATTCTTCATTCGTCCTGCGTCCTGCCTTTTCTTTCATAACGATCGAAAACTTGTGCGCGTCGGAACCATCTGCCGGGATGCTTACTTCCGCGAACGCCGTCTCGAAATTGTCCTGCTCAACGTTGACGTCGTACGTACTACCACGTTCACCGAGGAACGTGAGTAGTCCACGGTTGGCCTGTACGTTCATTGATTCGCCTGTCTTTTTATTGGTGACCGTAGCGCGGAAATTGTCAATACCATTGCCCTTCTTGTTCGTGACAAGGCCCATACCCAGGACGGTGTTGGGTTTGTCACCATATACGGGAATCGGGTGAATAACAGAGTCCTTTTGCTCCCCGACCTCGGCCATGCCTGAATGCATGCCGGAAAGACCGTCTTTGGAGGCAATTATCACATACGCCTGACCCTGCGTGAGCTGAAAGTCCACGATGCCGTCGCTGCCGCCGGTGAGCTCCATGTCTTCTTCACCAAAAGTGAGGATACGAATCTGAGCGCCCGCAATGGGTTGGTTATCCTCTGCTTTAAAGACGCGCGCGGCCATCGGCAACTTAGCAGGCGTACTATTCAGAATGATGGTGAACTCCTTCGTTCCGTAATCATCTTTGGCGATCGCCAATTGATGTGATGCCCTGTTACCCAATGCATGGACCGCCTCGATGTGGTAACGGTGACCCTTCTCGCCCCGGAAGGCAATAATGGATTGATTCGATGAATGAGGAAGGGTTTGGCCGGTCGTCTGGTCAACAATGTTGATAACCGCGGCGGTTTGTGGAAGGCCCAGCTCATTTTTAATGAACCCGATGCAAGCCAGCCGCGTGGTGTCGCGATAAGCCGGTATCTGGTGATGCTTCGACGAATCCGCGATATCGGCAACCATTCCGATCAGATCGCCGTGTGTACCGATGATAATGTAGGACATATCCTTCGGAACCTGAAAGCTGAAATTGCCCTCCTGATCGGCAACCAACGTCTGGTCATCGCTTCCATTGGTCATCACCTGAATACTGGATCCGGCCAACGGCTGTCGTGTCTCACCGTCATAGATATGGGCAAGCAATTGGATCCGGGGATCTACTCTGACGAAAGCGTAAATATCGTCGCTGCCTTTTCGTGCTGACGAGAAATAGCCTTCCCGTTGAAGCGAGTCTGTAGTAAACGACAAATCATCGGCAAATGAGTTGACGGGAAATCCAGCATTCACCGGAGGCGCGAAGCCGTTGGCGGACTGCTCGCTGACAAAAATATCCAGGCCACCCAGGCCACCGTGACCATTCGAAGAAAAGTACAGGGTCTTGTTTACGACGAATGGGAACACATCGTCTTCGATCGAGTTTACAGCGGGCCCCAGGTTGAATGGTGTGCCCCAGACGCCTGCCGTACGAGTCACGCGATAAAGATCCATACCGCCATACCCACCCGACATATCGGAAGAAAAGTAAAGGGTGCTTCCGTCTTCCGAGATGCAAGGATGAGCATAACTATAACCCGAGTTATTGAACGGGAGAGGAGAGACGTCCCAGGTAGACTTTTGGCTATCAAAATGGGCGTCGTATAAACCTGGACGCAACTCATATACCTCTTCACGGCCTGCCGCCTGCACCCGTTGATTTCTATTGACAACCATCTTTTGAAAATTGTCATAAAACATCGCCGGGCCATCGTGGTGGCGTGTGTTCAAATCCTTTTCAAAAAGCTCAGCGTTGGCAAATCCGCCATCGACCTTCCGGGCATAATAGAGGTTCAGAAAGTGTGAATTGTCCCAGTGGTATTTCTTTTTCAAAGCGCCTTCTTGCCGGGCAGAAGAAAACACGATTCCATCCTTAAAGCGAACAGGACTGAATTCGGCAACCTCGGTATTGAGCGCGAGGTAATGGATCTTCCAGAGGGACGAATCGGCATAAAACCGATCCAGGTTCCGGATATCAGTCAGGGCGGTGCGCGCCAGGTTCATTTCCGGATAGAGCGACAGGATATGCTCCAGCATGGAATCGGCGCGTTGATATTTTTGTTGGGCTACAAGTGCCTCGGCATATAAGTAGTAATCTTCGTCCGTGAAAGGGGCCCGCTTCTGTACTGCCATCCTGAACCATTGTTCTGCTACCCGTGGCTTGTTCACCTTGTCGTAGCATTTACCCAACTGCAGCATCAGGTAGCCGGGGTTCTCTGCCTTTTTCATTGCCTTCTCGTAGTAGGTGGCCGCGTACTGATAGTGATGGTGCCTGTACAACGAATCGGCAAGATCGCGATAGGCGTTGCTACTGTGCTGTCCAAAGGCAAATGTCCCTGCAAAAAGCACCACCAGGAGAGAGATGACTGTGTGTTTCATGTCAGAAGTATCGTGGTGAGAAGACGACGTTCTTGTTGCGTTTAATTCGATAGTTGATCACAAACTCGTGTGTTCCCGATTGCGTACTTGCCAATGGGGTTATCGGATATCCGTAGGAATACCCAACGTTTAGCTGATTGTTTATAACAAACTCCAGCAATCCATCCACCGAATCCTTCATGCGGTAACTGACACCCACCCAGAGAACTTCCGAAAAAAGAACATTGGCGTTCAGGTCGTACTGAAAGGGTCCGCCTTCTTCCCAGCGCAACAGCACGTTGGGTTTGAATTTTACATGAGCTCCGACGTCCATTACGTGACCAGCCGAAAGAAAATAGTGGCGTGCCTGACGGGCATTATTGAGGTCGCCATGGTTCCACTTGTTATTGATAATCGTAGGTATCGACAGGCCGATGTAGGTGCGCTTGGTGTAATAGTATGCTCCGACACCGAGGTTGGGCATGAAGCGGCTATCGTTGGTCAGGTACGTTGGGTCCGGCTGATTGCCGTTCGTTACAATGTTTGCATCCGTGCGGTTGGACTGGTAGTAGCTGATTCCCACCTGGCCACCAACGGAAATCTTTCCATTAGCCGATACCGGAATGTGATAAGCATAGGTTCCGTTCAACGTGTATTGGTGTGTAACCCCAGCCTGGTCGTGCGTTAGCAGCGCGCCGGCCGCCGAACGGGAAAATTTGATGGGGGAGTGGAAGGATGCCACTTGCGTTTGCGGGGCTCCCTTCAGGCGTGTCCATTGTGAACGATAAGCGGCAGTGGCTGTCATGTTACCATGTGTCCCGGTATAGGCTGGGTTGATCACCAGACCATTAAACATGTACTGTGTGAACAACGACGTCTGCTGCGCATTTGCGGATATCGCCACCGTGGCAAGCGTGATGATCAGCAGTTTTCGAGGGGTTTTCATGAGTAAGTTCTTTAAGAGCTTGCTTATTTTTATCGGGTGATCATCACAAATCCACTGAGTACTTTTATTTCTGCGCCTACATCGAGCATGTAGTAGTACGTGCCCTGATCGAGTAGTGTGCCTGCCTGTTGCCCAATGTTGGCACGACCATCCCAGGGAGCCTGCGTATTTTCGTAACTGGATTTCTGGTACACCAGCAGTCCCCAGCGATCGAAAACCTTTACAGTATTGTTCGGGAAGTTTTCGATGCTCAGGATATACCACGAATCATTGCTGTTGTCGCTGTTGGGCGAAAAGCCCTCTGATACAGTAAGGGGATTGTAAACGTACTGGATAGTGACGGCAGCCGTGGCAGTCAGGCCGGCAGGGTCGGCAATAGTATAGGAAAATGTGACTAGCCCAGACGTTGTGCCCTGCGGGCGGTACACAATCTTGTCACCTTCAATACTCACACTTCCGAAGGCAGGCTGCGTCACCGACTGGATAACCAGCTCGCTGTGCTCATTGTCCACGTCGTAATCGTTCGCCAATACGTCGACTGAAAGATCCAGCAGGAACCGATGATTGATAGGACCATCGTTCACCGCGACCGGCGCGCGATTGGGAGGAACTACGGCAATGTCTACGCGGCCTGGCTCACTAGGCAAACCGTCTGGATCCTCGATGGTATAGGTAAAAGTGTCCGGCCCCACGTAGTCGGTATGGGGAACGTAGGTGGCCACACCGTTGGGGTCAACCGTCACGGTGCCGTGTGTTGGTGGACTGACGACCACAAGGGTGCCGGGATTAACAGGGTTGTCAACGTCTGTATCGTTTTCAATGAGGGGAATATCAACCGGCGTATTTTCCAGGGTTGATCCATTGTCGTTTGTGGCGACAGGGGCATCGTTTACCGGCGTTACGGTAAGGCTAACCGTAGCTGGCTGGGATATGCCACCGGCAATATCTTTTACCGTATAGGTGAATGTGTCGGGACCGAAGTAGTCTTTCGCAGGAGAATAAACGATGGAGCCATCGGGCTTGATCTCAACAGAACCGTGTGCAGGCGTGCTGGCCGCCACAGTTGATGGATCCAGCGCATTGTCAACATCCGTGTCGTTGGACAATATCGCGATGGTCGTGGGCGTGTCTTCCGGGGTAGTTGCCACGTCGCCTACAGTCACGGGGACATCGTTTACAGGTTTTACATTGACGGTGACCGTGGCCGTATTGGAAACTGCTCCGGCAGCGTCTTTCAGCGTGTATTCAAAGGCATCTGGTCCAAAGTAGTCTGGATTCGACGTGTATATTACTTCCGTCGGAGTTATCTGCAAAGAGCCATGTTGTGGCGGAGTAACGATGTTGATCATCGATGTTGATAAGATGTCGTCAACGTCCCTGTCGTTGGCCAGGATTGGCAGCGGCGACGGCACGTCTTCCGTGGCATCAACGACATCATTTGCGGCAATGGGTACGTCGTTAACGGGAATAACATTGATGGTAACCAATACAGGGGCCGTTGTGTCGATGCCATCGGTGGCCGTATACGTAAAGGTGTCGGTGCCGAAGAAGTCCTGCTCCGGCATATATTCAAAAGTACCGTCGGGTTGAAACGTCAGGGTGCCATGTTTCACGGTTTCGACAACACTTCCCGTCAGGGGATCGCCGTCGGCGTCAGAGTCGTTGATCAAAACACAATCGCAGGTCACTACCAGTTTCGTGTCTTCGAGTGTTGAAAAGACATCGGGCAACGCTACCGGCGCGTCCTGCACGGG
>DATHKA010000218.1:0-9247 GCA_035489615.1 Chryseolinea sp. | reverse complement strand
CTCCATGCCTGTGGCCGTCGAGAAACCAATGGTCAGGAAGTACAAACCGCACACGATCCAGAACGTGCGGTAGCTGTACATCTTCCTGAATTCAATTCTGAGCAGGTGCAGCATGTTGTTGTCAGTTCTTTCCGGAAAGTATCTCCATAAATGTCTCCTCCAGGGTCTTTTTGCGTGTCACGAGGTGATCCACGGCTATGCCTTTTTCAAACAGGTAGCGATTTACATCGCGTCCGTGATACGTGTCGCGAAGCGTTACCTGGTATACGCCATTATCGCGTGCGACCGATGCGGTACCCGGAAAGGTCATCAGCATGTTTTGCAGATCGGGCGCGTCTGCGCTCACCTCTACGGTTTCTGTGCCAGCACCTACGGTATTAACCGGGCCTGTATACACCAGGTTACCCCTGCGAAGTACAGCAAAATGTGTACACACTTTCTGCACTTCATCCAGGAGGTGGCTCGCCAGAATAATCGTCTTCCCGCCGGCGGCGATCTTCTTGATCAGCTCCCGTATCTCTGCGATACCCATGGGGTCGAGT
Source organism: Chryseolinea sp. (assembly GCA_035489615.1). GTDB lineage: Bacteria > Bacteroidota > Bacteroidia > Cytophagales > Cyclobacteriaceae > Chryseolinea. The sequence continues at coordinate 8,705 of DATHKA010000218.1, read as the reverse complement.
CCATTAGTCGGCTCGTCCAGTATCAACACGGTTGGATCATTCAACAACGCCGACGCGATGGCCAATCGTTGCTTCATACCCAGAGAATAGGTCTTATAGGGATCATCTTTCCGCGTCGTGAGTTCAACGAGCTCGAGAACACGTGGGATGTTCTGTATGGGACACTCCTTTATAGTGGCGTTAAGCTCCAGGTTCCTTTGTCCACTGAGGTAAGGATAAAATATAGGATGCTCGAGCACGGCACCGATCTTCTTGCGCACCTGATGATTCGGTGTCTCGCCAAACCAACTATAAGAGCCCCCGGTGGGATTAATAACGCCCATGAGCATTCCCAGCGTCGTGGTCTTGCCACTTCCGTTAGGACCCAACATGCCGAATACATGCCCGGCACCAATCTCGAGGTTGAGGTTGTTTACCGCGCACAGCTTACCAAAATACTTGGTAAGGCCAGATACTGAGAGTACATTATTCAAAGCGTGCAGGATTGTTTGATCGTAAGTCGATAATACGAGCTCAGGATTACAAAGATCAATCCTTTTCTGTGAACTTCTTTATCTTCTCCCGAATATCGGTACTGTCGTCAATGGTGTTGAAGAACGTGGTGATTTTGTCAAGCGGTATGCTTCCCACAATGTCGAGTACATACAGGCTGGTCGAATCGTTTACCGTCACCACCATGCCTTTCGTTTTTCCTTCGTCGCTCTTTAGAAAAACATCGAAGTTACGTCCCTGATAACGACTGGTCATAATCTCTTCGAACGATTCCGACTTGTATCCGGAAACCAGGGTTTTGTATTGCGTCGTACCGAAACTCTTTCCCTTGTCGATCATCAGAAACTTCATTTTTTCGATGTCCTTAATCAACTCGTCGAACGTCTTATCTTCGCTTTGATTCAACATTCGCAACGTGTTGTTATAAAAATACAGGGCCAGTGCGTCAGTATGGGATTTCTGCAGGGCATCGGTGGTTTTCGTTTGAGCGCGGGCGGCAGGCACCGATAAAAACGTGGCAGCCAATGCGAGCGCACTAAAGAAAAGGCATCTTCGTAGTGTCATTACTAGGTTTTTTGTGACTGCAATTTGACGAGGTTTCTAAAATACGCCTCGTTTATGAAACCGGATATTTCAATCAGGACAATTTCATCATCGGCTTCCACCAGCATCAAATAACATTGTTCACTCCGATGCGTGGGCGAATTACTATACACGGTCACGTGATCGCCATCCTCCCGGAAGTCCATCATCTCGTCAAACGAATCTTGTTCCAAAACGCGACGAAATCCTGCTACCGTTACATCCTGCGCCTCGAAGGCTCCGCGCGGCACCACCGCCAGGCGCACCTTGTGAATTCCGCGGACGGCATCCTTTGCTTCGGGCTCACCAGCCATGGTGAGTACTGATCGCACGACGAATCCGCTCACTTTAAAATAATGCACATCGTCTTCGCCGTCGAACTTGTCCCGGAAGGTTTGAAAGCTCTCGCTTTGCGCCGCAACGGGGTGATGCACGATCTGAATCACTGCGATCAGCACCATGAGAGTGAGGAGTTTTTTCATATCTTTTTCAGACTAGATGCCTGGGCTACCGCTGACGTTGCACGACCGGATCAATGTTGCTGATCTTTTTTATCCATTTTATCCAGGTGCTCCAACCCGCTCACATTCATTTTCTTTCCAATGCGGGAGATTTGTTTCAGATCGATCTCCCCGAAGAGGCTCAATACCATGAAGTCGTCATTTCCACCCATCACCATCAACAGCTCAGAGATCTTTCCGCCACTTTCCTTGATGAGAAACTTCATATCCTTGTCTTTGTCGCGAACCGACATCAGTTCTTCATATTCTTTCATAGGAAGCAGCGAGAAGGCCTCCTTATACAGCCCGCGGGCATCGCTCGTATTTTCCTTGCCCAGTATCCGCAGTCCCTTCAGCTTGCTGATGGCGTTGAGCACTTCCTTGTCTTCGGGCGTCTCGGCATCCATGTTGGTGAATAAACCAAACATCTTGCTCGACACGGTCACCTGGCTAAAGGACTCATCCGCCTGATATTTGCTAAAGAATTTGGATATGGCATCCTGGCCAAATGCTACGTTTACGAGGATCATCAGCCCAGCTGCTACAATGAACTTTTTCATATGGATAAATGCTTAAATGCTTGTTTGTTATTGAAAATTTGCGAGCCTGAGCTTTTGTATGTGCAGTGGCCCGCGTGGTGTATGCGACCTAGTTATTCGTCGATGTTTTTTGTATTTCTTCCTGCGCTTCGTTGAACAGGTTGATCTTCTTCGCCTGTTCTTCGGCCGTGCCAAAACTCTTACTGATCATCATAAGTGCCTTCTTTGTTTCTTCAAACGCGAGCTTTGGATCATCGTAGGTGTCAACAATCGCTTGCGGCGTGGTTTGCCGGATTTCCTTGCGGATGAACCAGGTGGCAGCCACTACTACCACAACGCCGGCGGCTATACGCATGGAGTTGAATACCAGGTTCCTGATCCTGCCCTCCTTGGGCTTTCCCGATACTTTTTCAATCACCGTCCGGTCGAACGCGATGTCGTTGAGCGCGTTTTGTTTCGTTTGATCAAAGTATCGAAACATAGCAGCTACTTCGCTGAGTTCCTCGGGTACTTCATCCTGTTTAAAGTGGTCTTTGAGCAACTGCTCCTCCTCCAGCGTGGTTTCGCCACTCCAGTACTTCTGCAAAAGCTGTTGCACTTTGCTAGAGTCCATAAGCGTTGATCTTAGTCATTTTTTCACGTACAGCGTTTCTTGCCCTAAAGAGGTTCACCTTAACCTGGTTCATGTCCAGTTCCATGATCTCGCATATCTCATTGTAGGTGTATCCTTCCACATCGCGCAGGTGTATGACCTGGCGTTGCTTTTCCGGAAGTCCGGCTATGATCTGCGCGATTCTGCTCATACTTTCTTGCACCTCGGCCGATTCATGCGGCGACGGTGCCGAATGCATCACTGCGAACCCTTCTTCGATCGGCTGCGTCTGCTTACGCGCCATGGTCCGGATACGGTCAAGGGATAGATTCTTGGTGATGCGCATGCACCACGCCTCCCAGTTCTGCACCTCGCTCATTTGCTCGCGGCCGTTCCAGACTCTGATAAATACTTCCTGTACGATGTCCTGGGCCTCATCTTCATTGCCCAAAAACCGGAGGGCAAAGCGATAAAGCTTGTTCTTAACAGGTAAAACCCGAGTTTGAAACGATTCGAGGTTCATTCAATCAAATTCAATAACAAGACGGTGGCCCTAAAGGGATGTTACAGGGTCTTCGAAAATATTTGTAATATACTCGGAATCAGGGGAAAAGACGGTTCCCTACCGTGCACGCTTGGCCTTGACCTCACGGATGAGTTGCAACTCCACATTTTCTTTTGAGATATGCTGGTAATTCCCTTTTCCGAGGATCGCCACTTGTTCCAGCGCCTTCGACGCACCCGCTCCTTTGCCAAAGTTGAAGATCGACAGAAAAATGTCCTCCGTTGAAAACTTCTTGATCAGCTCTCGCGTGTCCTCATGCACGGCAAACTCGCCATCGGTCGCCAGGATGATCCGGTTGTTACCGCCGCGAATGTAGTTCTCATCAGCCACCTTGAAGGCGAGCTTCACGCCGGCATTGCCATCGGTTTTACCGGATGATTTCAGTGCATTGATGGCCTCCCGAATGCGTGCTTCATCTTTGAACGACGCAGCGGTAAGCAGCGCTTTGGGCTTGTCCGAGAAGGCAATGATGGTCACTTTGTCTTCGTGACGCATCATCGATATCAATTCAAGCACCGAGGATTTCAGGATCGGCAGTTTGTCCGGCGCATTCATCGACCCCGATACGTCGAGCAGCAGGATCATGTTGTTGATGGCATAGCCCTCCATGGATCGGAGGCCGTCGCCGCCGTCGGCGAGATATACGGTGTCGCGCCGTTCAATATAGACGGTGTCGTGTTCCACCTTGTTTACAACCGCCGCCGGCTGTGTCTTTGCCGGTGCAACGGACTGGCCAGGCGCCGCCTGTGGAACGGACCCTGCCGAAGTACTCCCCCCCGTCGTACTGCTGTTCGTCCCCGCCTGAGCGTTCCCCGTCGTCGCTGCCGTAACTGAAGGCACAGGTCCAGGCGTTACAACCTTTTCCCTGGACGCCGGGCTGGTGGCCGCTGCGGCATTGTCTTTTGGATAACTCAGCTCAAACACCTGTGGCTGCAAGACGGTGGGAAGAAGAAACGCCGCCTTCGAAAGCTCGCAGAACTTGTTATAGTATCGCACCACATCGTTGTATTGGTATAGCACCCCATAATACGGATGACTGTAGCCACTGCCCTTTCCCGTAGCCAGGGGATTCAGCTTCTCGCTGAGCTTCTTCGACGCCACAGGAAGGTCTTCATACGGGGTATAGGGACACAATCCATTGGAACGTCCATATTTCTCAATTCCCTTCATGTTCTGGTACTCTTTACTAATAACGTCGCGGACAGCTGCATCGATCGCGTCCGTAGCAATCGACGTGGTCGCACCTACCTGACCACCCTGGTAAAAAGCCTTCGCCTTGAAAAGCGCATCATGATCTAAATCGGTGAGCTGTTGAAGAGCTTTCCCCGATACATACCAGGAAGACGACGGTTGTGCCGCCGGGTAGGAGTCGTAGATCTTGCGCACATCATTGTACAAAAGTTCTTTTCGATCATCCCAAGTTTGCAGCAACACTTTCGTGCGCTCAAGCAATTCATACACATGCGCCACGCGATCCTTTTCGTATTTCCGTCCGGCGGTCTCTGCTTCGAGTGTCGCCGATATAGCGTCGAGTTCCTTCAAAATATTCAGTAATACCTCCGCTTGTTGATTCAGTGGTCTGGCAAATGTCGGTGCCAACTGACTGCTTTCAGACACGGTCTTTTGATACTGCGACAGCGGTAGTTGAAAATCCTTATAGTCGAACGACATCGCCCCGTGTCGTTCATAGGTTTCCAGCGACTTGAAATAGGCAGCGCTGCTGCTGAGATTACGCAATACCTGTGCGAGGTATTCAGTTTCGCGTTCCGTCTCATTGATGTATTCGATGTAGTTCACAAGTGCTCCATACGCAGATTTTGAAAGGGCCGCTTTTTGCGTCGGCGGATTGAGTGGCGTGCGGGGATAGTCGGTGAAGGGTTTGACGCTCACGGCCTGCGCCACAACCTGCAACCTGATATCGAAGAGCGGAAAGTACTTGATCGACTTTAGTCCATGATAACCATCGTTCGAAGCGTATTGGATAAATGTGTTCTGATCCGATATGAGCGTTCCATTAAAATAGTTGATAAGACCCAGGTACGCGTCGTTGGCATGATGATCGGATTTCTTCGCCTCATTATTATATTCATCCAGCGCATTCCGCTTGGCTGCCAGGACACTCGCGAGCGATTCCTGAAAGTTCGACCAAATGCTCGACGCCGGATACTTCAGTACAGGCTGCTGCTTCCTGATCATCTCAAGCGCCTCCGCTGTTTCAGTGATGCTCTGTTGTAATTTGTCCACTGGCCACCCCGTTGGCAAATCTTCGTTCAGGTTAAACGTCCAGCTATCCAGGTAGGTCCGCTCGCGCGCAATTTGCGCCTTGAGCAGGGCATCTGCCTTTCCGTAAGCGGTCTGGCCGGCCGTTGGGTTGAGTTTTTTGAAAGCGCTCTCCATTTCAGTACTCAAGGCATCCTGTCGGGCGCGGTAATCGCGCACAGCAACCTGCAATTGCGTGATGATAGCCGCAGCCTGAGCGAAATTGTCCTTTTTGTAATCTTCCAGCTTATGATAGGTATCGAGCGCCTTACACTTCTCATCAACGGCTTGCGCAGCGGCCTCAATTTCCCTGAGTCGTTTGGTAAGTCCGTCCGCTAACGCCGGTAGCAACGCCCTGGACTCAGCCAAAGCTGTCTTCAGGTAGTATTCCTCGGGCTGAACGGGACAGGTATAACGCGGAACTCCCCGGGAAGTCTTCTGATAGATGGACGGGTAATATTGAATGACGCTCATGACGACGGAGGCAACTTCATCGGCAGATTGATTGGCGAAGTCAGCGTAATTATTGAGCGCTTTCTGCTGCGCAGCCGTTTGCGCATGACCGTAGTGGGCGAAAAGGAGCAGAACTAACGTTACACGCATGGCCATGAGTTAGGGTGTATAATATAGTAATTAAGCACGTACCAGGGCCACGCGCACCGCCGGAGTGGGGCGTTAAGGCCCTAAAAGTAGGTTTTTCAAAAATTTCGGAACGACCAGGAACCTATAAGCCATACATTTGTTGTATCTACAACTATCATTTAAACAAGTAAAAACCAAATCTTATGGCAACCTGGAAAATGGACAGCGCTCACTCCGAAGTGAAATTTAAAGTCAAGCACCTCGTGGTATCAACCGTCAGCGGCAGCTTTGACACGTTCTCAGCAACAGTAGATAGCAGCAAAGCTGACTTCAGCGACGCTGCGATCACATTCGAAGCCGATGTAAATAGCATCAGCTCGAAAAACGAAAACCGCGACGGGCACCTGAAGTCACCCGACTTCTTCGATGCGACCAACCATCCAAAGATCACCTTCACAAGCAAGTCATTGAAGCCTGTATCAGGCGACGAATATGAACTGACGGGCGATCTCACGATTCGCGGAACCACAAAATCAGTCAAGCTGAAAGTAACGTATAACGGCACCGTGAAGGGTTTCGGCGGCAGCTTTGACGTGGCAGCCTTTGAAGTAACCGGGAAGATCAACCGCCAGGACTACGGTCTGAAGTGGAGTGCGCTCACGGAAAGCGGCGGCATTGTGGTTAGCGACGATGTGAAGATTGAAGTCTTCGCTGAGTTCGTAAAAAGCTAACGACCATCCCGCACACACAGTTCGGGCAGACAAGTCGTTAGAAGAATGCTTAAGTAGAATTATTGTCGGACGTCAGGATAGTGCCACGTGACGGAATGTGGTGGTTGAAACGGCCTCTCCTGGCGCTCCGGCCTTTTAGGTAAAACGGGGAGTTAATACTTGGCCCGAAAACATTGCCTGTCCATAGCGCTCCTGCACAGCCCGGTCACGATCGGGACCTGACCACAGCGCGTGGACCATCGGCGCTGTTCTCCTAAAGAAATTTCGTCGCCACCTCATTCCAATTGTTTACCCGGTTGAACTGCGTGATGTGCAAGTTATGCGGGGCCGTGAACAAATACTTTTCGCCGTTGAAACCGTCGAGATTATAATATAAGTCGTCGATCATGTAGTCGCCATGCACGACCGTTTTACTGCCGCAGAAAACAATCTGCTTCCAGGTTAGAAAGGGAAAATGCGCTTTCAACCACTCCAGCTTCTCCGGAAGCGACTGGGGAAACTCCATCGCTGCCGAAACGATAAATAAATCATATTTCCGATTGAGCGCTTCAAGCACCAGCTGACTACCTTCATTAGGGCTCATCGTGAGGAAGAACTGTTCGCGATAGGGAAACTGCTTCACAATATCAAAGTTCCCCGGAAAACCCATACCTTCTTCATGATGGTTGAGGCTACCCCGTTCCACGCGCACGCCAAATTCCTTCTCATAAAAATTGATGAACTGTCCGGTTGCGTCTGCAATCACGTCGTCCATGTCGATGATCATTCTCTTCATTTGCTAAACTGTAATTTTCAGCGGAAGATGCGCAACTGTAACCGTTCCTCCAACAGGCTTTCTTCGGGACGTGGTAGAATTCTCCGTACCTTCAGTCAACCAAAAGCAAATCCGTCTGGTGGCGGGTGGCGATTACGTTGCGAAATTTACTCTAACAGATCAATGAACACACGGGAAGACCAGAACGAGCAGGACGACATTGTGGTGTTCAGAACATTTCGAGATACCATCTCGGCCAATATTGTTAAAAGCAAATTGGATGCCTATGGCGTTCCCTGTTTTCTCACGGAGGAAAATCTTTCAAATCTTTATCCCGGCGCCAGTGCGCTCATGAACTTACAGGTGCGTCTGCATTTGTTTGGGCACGATGTTGAAACAGCCCATCAGGTGCTCGCCGAATCGAACCTTGTATTGCAGGATGATAGTGTCTTGCACTGCCCAGGCTGCGCTTCAACGAATATCGAACGGGACTTTCCCAAAGACCTCTCCGAGAACACCTGGTCTGCCTTGCGCTACCTGTTCTTTGGAATATTCTCGCCAGAGAAGAAAGTGTATCGTTGCGGAAATTGCGAACGCGAGTTTTAGCCTGTGCGACGCTTTGTTCGTATCCGGCGCAGGATTAACTTGCGCCGTCAATAAAACTATGTCCAAAACCATTATTGGAGTAATGGGTCCTGGTGAAAACGCCACGCCCGACGAGAATGAGCTTGCGTATGAGCTTGGAAAAGCGATTGCCCAATCGGGATGGATCACCCTCACCGGCGGAAGAAGCTTTGGCGTGATGGACGCATCAATGAAAGGTGCGGCTGAAGAAGGAGGCATCACGATCGGCATACTTCCGGGCGACAGTGACAAGAATTCTTCTGATAACGCACAAATAAAAATTATCACCAGCATGGGCAGCGGACGCAACTACATCAGCGTGTTGTCCAGCCACGTTATCGTGGTGCTTGGTATGGCTGCAGGAACGGCCTCCGAAGTTGCCCTTGCGCTGAAATCCCGGAAGAAAGTGATCCTCCTCAATCAGGACGAGATTACCATTCGGTTCTTTAAGAATCTCGGCAGTTATAATGTTATTGTTACCAAAA
>DATHKA010000217.1:0-35503 GCA_035489615.1 Chryseolinea sp. | reverse complement strand
TTTCCCCCCTGCCGGAAAGCAACACCATTTTTGTTACACCCCGCAAAGACGCCAGTGCCGTAAACGCGGCAATCACTTCCGACGCACCCGGCACGGCAAGGTCGGGTTGATAGGTGATATAGACCGTGTCAATTCCTGCGATGGCTTCTTCCCAAGTCGCTGCATTCTCCCAGTCGAACGCCGGTTGATGGCTCCTGGAACCCACGCGAATATTACGATGACCTGACTGTTGCAGTCGCTCTACTACCCGCCTGCCTGTCTTTCCCGTTCCGCCTGTGACGAAAATTCTTTGTTCTTTCATATGGTTGCTGATGGATGAATTGATGAGCACAAAAATGCGCTGCCATTCACTCCCGCATTTGTCTTGAAAGAACTATGATTTGTTTGAAAGGAACTGTTGCTTCAGTTCATTAGGCCTCATGCCGAACTTCTTCTGAAAAGCATTCGAAAAAGAACTCAAGCTTTCGTATCCTACATACCAGGCCGTCTCCTGGACACTCAATTCATTATGGCACAACAGTTCATAGGCCTTCTTAAGCCTTTCCTCCTGAAGATACTTGAACACCGGAAGTCCGAACAGTTCCTTGAAATTTTTCTTCAGCTTATTGTTGTTCAGTCCAATCAGCTTTGAAAGCTCCGTTAACGACGGGGGTTTGGCGATGTTGTTCGCGATGATCTCCTTCGCCTGGAACAACTTATCGGAATCAAGCACGTCGGATTCCTGCCCGACCAATAACCGAGCAAAGAAATGCGCGAGCAACTCGTTCACCTGACTCTTTAAGAATAAAAGCCGCGTATTACCAGAATAACGGGTACTGAATACCTTTTGCACAGCATGCTGCATATCGAGGTTCATATAAAAAGACGGGCCTTTGACGAAATTCTCCTGTGGATGCAATAGTTGAGGAAGTTGTTCTTCAAAGATCTGCTGCTCGGACTCCGGCAGAGTATGCAGATGCTTGATTTTCGCAAAGACGCTGATGGATTGTAAGGGCTTATCGGGCGCTATCTTATGGGAAAATTCCACCTTGTGGTTTCCGTAAAACGAAATGGCCATGCCCGTTGTGTTGGTGACATACTTCGTTTGATCGTTGTGTTTGATTTCCAGTTCCACATTTCCCGAACCATAGAAGGCAAAGCCTACCACATCGGTATCGATCGCACATTTTTGTGTGAACGTTTTCGGGGCTCTGGACTCCTCGATCAAAACGATGAAGTTGTGCAATTCTATGATATCTGTCGTCATGAAGCGTAAGGATGAAAGAACATCCTGCCATTTGATGCATTAACGTGTGACCTCCGGGAAAGTTGACGACATTCAGCGAACGTAAAAAAAGCATCACTTGTCATTGCCTGAAAACAATAAAGCTTATAGTCTGTATGACTATAAGCTTTATTGGAATTGTGTCGTTCTGAGAGGTCAGGAATGACAAGGTTATTCTTCCCCGTAGGGTATCATTTGTTGTTCGCTGAGTCCCAGGAGCGGATAGAACACGAAAGGCAATAGCAAAAGTCCGATCGTATAAGACTCGCTCTTTCCAAAGCGCTTCGCCAGTAGGTTCACCACCCATATCCCGAGAACGACATTCACAATGGGAATAAACATGAGCAAGAACCAGACCGCCGGCTTTCCGACGATATCAAGCATAGTGATCGTGTTGTAGATCGGTACCAGCGATGCCCATCCTTCTTTACCTGCCTTCTTAAAGATCTTCCAAAGAGCCTCCATGGTAATAATGAAAAACAGGACGATCACATCTACTGCGATACTGCTCAGCGCGCCTAAAAGAATTATTTTTGTCGCTGAGACATTGCTTCCTTCTCCGATTCTCCACGCCGTGTCCAATTCTTGCTTGATAATAAACTGGTAATTAATGAACGTAGAGGTAACTGACATCGCACTCGAAATGCCCAGTACGATCAGCCCTATGAAAATGGCATCCTTGAACGAAATGAAATCATTGTTCTTCTCGTTGAATTCGTAGTGACTTCTTGCCAGAATTCCCAGCTTGGCGATCCACAGCAGACCGATGCCGAGAAAGGTCATGATGCCGGGGCCTGAAGAGAGGCTCAGGTTCACGATAACAAAATTTGAAAGAACCATTAAGATGCCGAGCCGTACTCCGTACTTGACCGACACAGCGAGTGCATTCTTATTCATGAAAGTAGATTATATGTATGCTTGGAGTAATGAATTCGAAATCGGTTGCGCGCGCTTGCAGGCGACAACAGGGGGAAGAAAGCATCAAAGGAGGCAGTGTTGCAATAGGCTAAAATAGTCTCGGGAGTACTAAGCAAACAGGGTATTTCGACAAGGCTCACAATACTTCGACAACTGATCCAACCGGCAGTCAGAAGGATTTTTGCTTTTTTCATTCCTCACTTTTTCCTATGTTGTGTTTATCCTGAACCTTAGTATGAACAAGAAGCTCGACATCAGGCCGCTACTATTCCGGGTTTCTGAAGGTGACCAAGACGCCTTCAAGGTGCTTTTTAATGCCTATTGTCACAGGGTCAATTCTTTTGCCACGCGCCTCACACGATCCGAAAGCATTGGACAGGAATCGGTGCAGGACGTATTCATGAAGATCTGGCTGAAGCGAGAATCATTGAAGTCCGTTGAAAATTTCGATGCCTTCATATTCACTATTGTTCGCAATCACGTCTACAACATGCTTCGACGCCAGGCGCTCGAGGCGCAGGTCAGGACGACCTTCTACCGCGAACTCAGAGAGGCACCTCAATCCGAGGAAGATGATGGCTTCAGCGAACGCAAGCAATTACTCCGTCGCGTAATCGATGCGCTCCCGCGGCAACAAAGGCGCGTATTTCACTTATGCCAGCTACAAGGGCTCAAGTATCAGGAGGCCGCGACCCTCCTTAACATCTCACGACTGACCGTGAAGACGCATATGCAGCAGGCGTTGCGCACGATCCGGCTGCAGCTGGGTCGCCTGATCCTTGCTGTGATTGGGGGGATATTTTCGCAACTATTATAAAAACTTTTGGCGTGACTACTCCTTTGAGGAGCCTCGCGTGTCATACGTGAGACATGCCAAAGAACCACAGCCGACTACGCGACCTCTTCGTACTTCATACGCAAGGAACCCTCACGTCCAACGAACGACGTGAGCTTATGCAACACATAGCTGATCCAGCGAATCGACAGGAGCTTGACACCCTCATGGCCGAACTCTGGGAGCGCGAGCCTGCAACGGATTCGCTGGAGCCACACATGGCCGATGCCATGCTCCGCACCATCATGGCCGTACGCCCCAGTAATCCCTGGCGCGCCATGTATCGCGTCGCCGCTGTCTTTATTGGTCTCATTCTGGCCGGATCAGCCGCATACTATTATGATGCGCGCCCTATATACAACGATATGGCTAATGCTCAGTCAGCCATCAAGATTAGCCAGGAGCCTAAAGCGCTGGTCCTGCCCGATGGCAGCACGGTGTTGCTGAAAGCTGGAAGCGAACTCGTGTTCCCTAAAACATTCGACGGTGAATCTGCCAGATCAGTCACGCTCGTGGGTGAAGGATACTTTGATATTGTTCACGATCCGACGAAACCGTTCGTGGTAAACACGGGCGTGTTGCAAACACGCGTGTTGGGAACGGCGTTCGTGATCAGGGCCTACGAGGCTGATGCCAATATTACCGTTGTCGTGAGTCGGGGCAAAGTTGAGGTCGCCGATCAGCAGCGCGTGATTGGCACGTTAACAAAGGATCAGCAAATCACATTCGACAAACAACGCCGTGTGTCCGCGCAGCAGGCCATCAGGAGCGACTCAACCATGGCCTGGACAAGACAAGATATCCATTTCGATGATGTAACCTTTGCGGAAGCCGCTACACGACTCTCGGAACGCTTCGGCATCAAGATGCACTTCGCCAACGAACACGCTTCTCAATGCAGGTTTACAGCAACGTTCATTGAAGGTGAAAGTTTTATTAAGGTACTGGAGGTAATCTGTGCTTTCAACCACGCAAATTATCGTCAGGCCGGTCCAGGTGAATTCGTTATTGAAGGGCCTGGGTGCTGAAAGGGACGGCACGACGACAAAAATGTCAGCGTTGCCGGCCCGGAATCAAGAATTGTTATCCACGGCGACCAGACAACATGATTCAAATAACCTAAACAATAAGCCGAATGAAAAATTCTACCAGCAACGTGAATGACCTGATTCCTGACGTGCGCCTGGCGCGTCTGCCCTTTGATTGAAGTGTTCGAATAATCGCTAACCTAAATCATTAACCACCGAAAATGAAGTCATCACTTTTTCATGCGCCGCGTTCGCCCCACCGTCCGGCAGTGCGGCTGGCATGGCCAATCCTTGAACGGCGTCTCCCGCAGTTCATGCGCATCGTTATTCTTGTCCTGATCCTAATCGCGTCTGCGATTCCGCGGCTCTTTGCCACCCACAGCAAAGGTCAACGGCTCGATAGTGTTCAGGTTACCCTTGAGCTTAAAGGTGAATCGCTGGAACGTGCTCTCAAGCAGATCGAAAAGCGCACCTCGTACCGCTTCATGTACCGCAACCAGGAGGTTAAAAAGGTGACCGGGTTAACCCTTGAAAGCGGTACACGCTCGCTGGCAAATACACTCACGTTACTGCTGGAAAACACAACGCTAACCTATCGCGAGATGAACGAAATGATACTCATCGAGCGCGTAGGCACGGGAGTCTCATCAGCTGTTTCTCAGTCAGTAACGGAAGCGCTACCCGCCTTCACGGTCACAGGAACGGTGACCAGCACTTCTGCTAATGAGCCCTTGCCGGGCGTAAGCATTGTCGTGAAAGGTACGCAGACGGGAACGATGACGGATGCCGACGGCAAATACACCCTGGATACGGAAACCGGGTCCGCCACGCTGGTCTACTCGTTTATCGGATTCCAGACTGTCGAAGCAGAAGTCGGTCAGCGCAATGTGGTCGACGTGGCTATGGAGCCGGACATCACACAGTTAGATGAGGTGGTGGTCACCTCCTTCGGCATCGAACAGCAAAAACAGTCTATCGGGTACTCCGCACAAAAAGTAGATGGTTCATCACTCATACAGATGCGGCAGACCAACGTCGTGAATGCCTTACAAGGACAGGTGGCCGGCGTGCAGATCACCAGCTCCGGCGGCGCACCGGGCATGAGTTCCCGGATACTGGTAAGGGGGATCACTTCGCTCGATCCTACGGCAAACAACCAGCCGTTGTTTGTGGTGGATGGTATTCCTATCGACAACAGTACCTATGAAACAGCCAGCGGCGCCACTGAAAATACGCCCCGCGGATTGAGCAACCGTGCCATGGACATCAACCCCAATGATATTGAATCGCTTACGGTTCTTAAGGGTGCAGCAGCCACCGCGTTGTATGGCGTACGCGCCGCCAACGGCGCCATCGTTATCTCAACCAAGAAGGGTATCGCCGGCCAGCTGCAAATCAATGCGAGCAGCACGTTCGGCATGGACCAAATCAACAAGTATCCTTCATTCCAGGATAAGTACGGTCAGGGTTCTAACGGGCAATACAATCCTGAAGATATCTTTCCAGCCTGGGGTGCGCCGATCAGTGTGGCCAACGTGGTCGATCCGGAGTATCGCTACTACGACAACGTGAAGAACGCCATGCAAACGGGTAAGACGTTCGACAACCACATCAGCGTTTCCGGTGGCAACAAGATCGCTACGTTCTACGCGGCAGTGGGTAATACCGATCAGCAAGGGGTGATTCCCTACAGTACGTGGAAACGGACGGTTGCCAAAGTCTCGGGCTCCCTGAACTTCAACGACAAGTTTACCGCCACGGTATCGATGAACTATACCAACTCCGGAGGTAACCGCGTTCCGCATGACCGGTTCATGGAGAATCTCATGTATTACCCGGTGACACGTGACGTACGCAACTTCGAAGATGAAGATGGATACCAAAACTACCAGGGTTTGTCGGACAATCCGCTGTATACAGCAAAATACAGCAAATACGAAGACAGGGTCGATCGCGTACTGGGCAATATTCTCCTCTCGTATAAACCCGTTGAATGGTTCAGTCTGAACTATCGCCTGGGTACCGACTTCTATTCCGATTATCGTCAGGAGATTGCACCGGGCCCGCGTTCAGCAACGGATGAGTTTCCGATTAGTGCAACAGGCTATATAGAAGATACCCAGATCAACAGCCGAATCCTCAATTCCAACGTGTTTGCAGAATTCAAGAAGGGGTTTGGAACCGATTTCACGGCGACCCTGCGCCTAGGCCAGGAGTTGTTCCAGGAAGATCGACGGTCTTCGATAGTGACCGGGCAGGAGTTTGAAATTCCCCAGTTCTTTGCCTTCAGCAACGCGAAGCAACTGCTGTATTATCAGGAACTGAGAAAGCGCAGACTCATCGGCGCATACGGCGACCTGATGCTCAACTACAAAGATTGGTTGTACCTGAACATCACCGGAAGGAACGACTGGACCTCCACGCTTCCCAAAGGCAACAACTCGTTCTTCTACCCTTCCTACAACCTGAGTTTTATTTTCAGTGAGATCGCCAATCTGCCAGAACAGATCAGTTTTGGCAAATTGAGAGCCTCCTATGGCGAAGTCGGAAAAGACACCGATCCATACCTAACGTCTACGGTATACGCCAACAGCCTCGGTTTTCCGATAAACGGCCAGCTGGGTTTCACCCGTGACGATGTTCGCGGCAGCAATGACCTGCGACCGGAGCGTACAACCACCATCGATCTGGGAGCCGAACTCAAGTTCTTTGAGAACCGACTCGGAATCGAGTTTGCCTGGTACAAGTCAAACAGCCGCGATCAGATCTTCCGTGTTCCGGTATCTGAGGCCGCAGGCTACCCCACCATCGTAACCAACGTGGGAGAGATTGAAAACAAGGGAATCGAACTTGTCTTGACGGGTAACCCCGTTCGAACCACCAACTTTCGTTGGGATGTGCTCGTGAATTTTACCCGAAACCGCAACCGGGTGGCAGACATTGCAGAAGGCCTAGATGAGTTCCCCATCTCTACGCAGTTTGGATACAGCGGCAGCACGGTTACCATGAAGTTGAAGGAAGGTGATGCCTATGGCAATATTTATGGTACCAGTTACCAGCGATACTACGAAGGTGACACCCCGGAGAACCTGCGGTATCTTGACCACGGCCTTCCCCTGGTTATTGGTGCCAACGGATTCCCTGTACGCAATACAGATCAACTCGTTTTGGGAAATGCGCAACCGAAATGGCTCGGCGGCATCCGGAATACGCTCACCTATCATGGCGTGACCTTATCGTTTCTCATCGATGCACGATGGGGCATCGATCAGTACGATCAGTTCCACAACTTCCTGTCGGCATTTGGCAAGCTCTATTACTCGGAGAACCGGAACGACATGGTCGTATTCGACGGTGTCATGGCCGATGGCACACCGAATACAAAAGAAGTATTTATGGGTCAGGCCCTGGGACCGGACGGAGTTGACTACGGACAAGGGTTCTACCGGGTGTACTTCCGGACGACTTCGGAGAATTTCGTACGGAACGCCTCCTTTGTCAAACTGAGGAACGTCAGTCTGTCGTACTCACTTCCCAAGACCTGGCTGCAGAAGACGCCCTTTAAAGCGATTGGAGTTTCTGCTACGGTGAACAACATCATCCTGTGGACACCCTGGATCAACTTCGATCCAGAATCCTTTAGCGGCGGCGCAGGCGGCAACGCGACCGGTTTCACCGGGCTTACTTATCCCAGCCACCATGAGCACTTTGTTCACGCTTAATTTAACGCTGTAGAAATATGAACCAAATCAAAGTTAAATTAACCAGCATCATCGCAGCACTCCTGTTGGTATCGTGCTCCGATTACCTCGACATCAACGAAAATCCGAATAAGCCTTCTGAGGTGCCCATGTCTTTGCTTATGGCGCATGCCTCGTATCGCACAGGTGACAACATTCAGCGCGTAGGCAACATCACCTCATACTACGTTCAATACCTCGCTTCACCGAACGCATTTGGCTCGAAGGATGTACAGGACGCTACGGCGTTTGACGAAACCTGGCAGGAGTTGTATAGAATGATGAGCGATGTGAGCGACATCATGACACTCGCCGACGAACAGAACGCTCCGCATTACAAGGGCACGGCAGAAGTGCTCATGGCCGTTAACCTCGGTTTAACGATCGACCTCTGGGGCGATCTTCCCTATTCGGAAGCCTTTACCGGCGAGTACCTCAAACCGGTCTACGACGATGACCAGTCTTTGTACGATGTGCTCAGGTCCCTGTTGGACGATGCCCTGGTTGATCTGAATGCGGCGTCATCAGAGCTCGCGCCAGGAACCGACGACTTCATCTACGGAGGCGACGTGGACAAATGGAAGAAACTCGCCTACTCAATCAAGGCCCGCTACCTGCTACACGCCACCGCCACCGGCGACGCGAGTACAAGCGACGTTCTGGCTGCGGTCGACAACGGCATACTCCTCAACATTGACAACGGAGCGATCGTTTATTCCGACCAGGGCTTTGATGTTTACAACCCCTGGGCTAAGGTGGCCATCGATCAGGAAAGCGCCATTCTCGACGGATGGATCTCTGAACAACTGGCCGACGCCATGAATGGCACCACCTATGGCGTGGTGGATCCGCGATTGCCTTTCCTGATGAGTGCCACCGACGACGGTGAATTTATCGGTGTCCCCAATGGCGAAGGCAGGGGCACAAACGTCGATATCAGTGGAGACCGGTCTGTTATCTCGCGTGAGACCTACTACGCGGCAAACACTTCTCCCATATTGATCATCACCGCCGCCGAAACACGCTTCATCGAAGCAGAAGCGGCCCTTGCAGCGGGGAACAAATCGCGCGCTTACGACGCCTATCTCGCTGGAATAGACGCCCATATGCGTATGGTCGGTGTTGAATCCGTTGATATTACCACCTATATCACCAACGCAACGGTTAGTGTAGGCGAAGACAACCTCACGCTGGCCCTGATCATGAAGGAAAAGTACGTCGCCCTCTATTTAAGTCCGGAAACCTGGAACGATGCACGCCGCTTCGATTATCAATACAAGGACATGACGATTCCAGCAAATCTCAACCCGGACCTGAATGGCAGCTATATCAGACGCCTGATCTATCCGGATTCCGAAACATCCCGCAACAGCGACAATGTTCCGTCAGTTACTTTGCTGGATCGGATCTGGTGGGATGAATAGTTCTTTTACCAATACAGAAATCATTATGAAAACCCTGAAAATATCCCTCACCCTTTTCGTAGCAGGGCTCGTGTTCCAGGCCTGCGACGAAAATGAGATCATGCCGGGCTACCAGAAAAAAGGTACCACCACCACTACCGTGGCGACCATCACCCCGTCAAATTCGAAGCCAGCGAAGGCTTCGAACATTACCATAACCCTCACTTATGTGAATCCCGCATCCGACCTGCTGAGAATGGTGGAATTGAAAGCGAAAATCGGAAGCGGGACTTATGAGACAATTCAGACATTCGACGCGCAGTCTGATGCGAAAGATTCCGAGGTGACACGCCAGGCGACCTACACGACGCCCAATGCGTCGGGCACCGTAACGTTCGACATGGTGATTACCTCACAAATGCCGTATCCGCAGGTCATACGAACCTCGGTGAGCGTACAGTAGCAGAGAAATCTCCTGGTAGGATAAGTGAATGGGAAGCAGTCGTGCAACGGCGCCACGGCTGCTTTTTTGCGCTGCGTCCAATAGCCCCTGAATGGCGTGGAGCCATTTCAGCGTTCGGACTATCGATCTACGCTTTCTTCACCTGTACGGCGTTCAGGCCTCTAACGCTATTTTCCGTGTGGAATGACACCATGTCATTCTCCTTAATGGGAGTTTCCAAAGCGTTTGTGTGCACGAAAATGCTCTCCTGAGTCCTGAGATCCTTGATAAACCCGTAGCCTTTCGCGGTATTGAAATAGGTGACACGGCCCTTTCTAATCGGGTTGACCTCCATTCCTTCGATATTCCTCGACCCAATGACAATTTCGTTTTCATTGATCGCGACCTTCTTGCTAAGGTCGGGAGGCTTCGACGAGATGTTGCCGTTCTCATCTACATATGCCAACATATCTTCTAACGGCTGGCCGGATTTCGAGTTCGCTTTCCTGTCGGACTTGCGTTGCTCCTTCTCCTTTTTCTTCTGCTGCTTCTTTTTTTCTTTTTCCTTTTTACTGAATGTTTCTGACATAGATAATTTAAATGATAGCCACGAAATCACTTTTAAAGGCACCACAATGGCAAACAAATCTAAGCTGGTGCCGAAACAACGTTGGTCCGAAACGAAAATACGCAAATAATCTCCGGATCGCCTTCTAGAAACCCTTTCGTTTCTTGCGGATCCGGGTCCGGGGAGGAATTAACGAATGCGGTTTCCGCTGCGGACGATTGCGTACCAAGGCTCCAAAGGTATGGCTTTTCACTGCAAAAAGCTCACAAATTGCCGAATCATTCGCCCCGACAGTTCTCGGTTAGGAATTTGTTTTCGGATCCGGTACATTTGCATTATCAATTGCGGATAATTTAATTCACTGCGCTGGTCCTGCCATTTGTAGTTACTTATTAATTCCACAAATTAGGGCAGTTCTCTATTCAACAAAAAATAACAACGTAACACAGGTCGATTGCCGTTCACTGGCGTCAGCTCTTTTTTCCACCTATACCCACCGGTTTCACGTTCTCAAGGCGTCTGAATGCAAACTCTTCCGGACGCGACAACGTTCAAAGAAAGAAGAACTTCGCTTTCAGCATCTAAAATGAGGTCTATGCCCATTGCCTGAACCAAACTAAAACAATCATTAATTTCAACCTTTAATAATCATGAACATTTACGTAGCAAACATTCCCTTCAAAGCCTCAGAAGACGAATTGAGAGAAGTATTCGAGCAACATGGCGAAGTATCGTCGGTGAAAATAATCCTTGACAAGGAAACCAACCGCAGCCGCGGATTTGGATTCGTGGAAATGGTCGATAGCGATGCTGCCAAGCAAGCAATCGACGAGCTGAATGGTTTCAGCTTCCTGGGCAAGGAACTTGTCGTTAACGAAGCTCGTCCGAAAAGCGATGCTCCCCGCAGCGGCGGCTTTAGCCGTGGTGGTGGTGGAGGCGGTGGCTTTGGTGGCGGCGGCGGTCGCAGCAGCGGCGGCGGCGGCGGTTTCAATAAAAGATGGTAAGTCATTAATCCGGTACCTCCCCTCAGGTAGTGTGGAGGTATCGGATTATCAAACCGTCAAGCGGAACAGATGCCTCGGCTTACGTCCCGCAGTTCAGCGCAACCTGCGCTGACTTCACGTTGGCTACACTAACGCAAAGCTTTTGTATTGCTCAAAACGAACGGTCCTGACCCTTCCGTCAACGATTCCGACGGTCCTACCCGGCATCTGAGCACCCTTGGCCTCAGTCCTTCGCCAGGGGATTATACAGGTATTTTTGCTCCACATAATCATATAGCGTTAGCCGCCTGAGATTGAAATATTCAACCCAGAACGACTTTAGCGCCTCCACGTAACTCCGCCGCGCGTCGTCTTTCTCGGTCAGCGCAATACTCAGGTTGGTGATGTCAATCTTGCCAATCAGGTAGCGATTCTGTGCGACATTATACCGTTCAAACGCCACCTGATCTGCTTTGCGGGTGATGTCAATCTGCAGTTTCAGTGTCTCAAAAAGCCTCACCTGGATCACGACCTCCTGTTCGAAGTTAATCTGTTGGCGTTCCACGTCGAAGTCGGTCAATTTTTTTTGCGCATTCGCAGTCTGCATGGTCGCCTTGCGACGGCCCCAGTCTACCACGGGAATGCTGAAAGTAAAAGCGACGTACTGCTGGCGTGCCTGGTCATTATACAATTCACTGAATTCGTTGCCCACGCTATTCAGACCGAATCCGCCGTCGAGACTCACCTGATAACGCGAGCCCCGCGCCCGCGCCACCGCCGCATTCGCCTCATTTTGACGCCTTTCGAAGCTGATAAACTGCGACCGTGTTTCGCGTGCATGCTGTAGCGCCTGAGCTTCATTCACCACTACCGTGGGGATCTCCTGCGGCAAAACAAGTTGAAACGGTTCATTGGATTGCAACCCGATGTAGGAGCGCAGCCGCAGCGTTGAACGTTGCTGATCCAGTTGCGCTTTCGCCACATCCTGCCGGGATCGAAGCAACTGCAGTTCTACTTGCAGTAATTTGTCCTGCGATGTGGTGCCAATATTGTAACGGCCGTTCTCGATCTTGTAGATCGTATCATTATTAGCCAGGTTGTATTGCGCGATCTCCAGGTTCACCTGCGCCTTTAGCACCTCGAAGAACTGGTCGACCGCCTCGGATGCCACCACTTGCATTTCTTCCGCATATTCCCGCTTCGATTCTTCGTACCTGATCGGCTCTATTTGCTTATCCCACTTATACTGGTTGTAGGCAAAGATCGGCTGGGTGAGCCTCACGCTAAAGACCTGACCATTCCATTGCTGGTAACTATCCTGGATATCCTTGAAAAAGCTGTAAGTCGAATTCACCGAGATCGTACCACCGGTCCAGCTAATCGGTTGCTCCAGGCCGACATTGATACCCGGGTTCAACTGGTTCACTTGCAGGTACTGCACAGAACCATCGGGTTGGAGTATACGGCTGTAACTGTTGTTATATAAGGCACCGGAATTCGTGCTGCTCGACAGTCTTATCTGCGGATTGTAGTTACTTCGATAGTTCCGGTATTGCCAATAGCTGACTTCCCGGTTGGTCTCGACATACTTCGCGTACACGGACTGCGCCTGCGATCGCGCAATGACATCCTGGATGGTAAACGTATTCTGCGCGGCAACCCTTAGGCTAAGCGCCATTAAACAAATCAGCAACGTTTTCTTCATCAGCAACTTATTATTCGTTTGGACTTAGTCTGGTGTGCAACGCGCAACTTATTCGTATCGCAGCGACGTGATCGGGTCCTGACTTGCCGCACGACGCGCCGGGGCAATTCCGAAAATAAGTCCCACGGTAGCGGCAACCCCGAACGACAAGGCAATAGAGGGCAAGGTGATCACCGTCGGAATGTCGCCGAACTTCGAGACGAGAAACGCCAACGTGACGCCTAACAGCACCCCGATAATTCCGCCGCTCACACTGATCATCACGGCCTCAAACAGGAATTGCTGGACCACATCCGACTTCTTCGCACCAATGGACAACCGAAGGCCGATCTCCTTGATCCGCTCCAGCACAGACGCCAGCATGATGTTCATGATACCGATGCCACCCACCAGCAGCGAGATGCCCGCAATGGCACCCAGCACGTAGTTGAAGATGTCGTTGGTGCGCTGTTGCTGCTTCAGTAACAATTCAGGAATCTCGATTTCATAGTCCACTACACCATAATGCCTGCGTTCAAGCAGCCGCGAAATGATCTCGGCCGTCGGCGTGAGCATCTCCGTCGTAGAAACCTGGATAACCAACCTGTCGAGCTGGTGGTAATTCTTCCGCTCCGCTTCCTGCTCGGCCGTTGGCGTTGCTTCTCTTATCCGCCCGTTGCTTCGCATGGTGGCCAGTCGCAGCTGTTCCGCGGTAATCTTATCACGGTCGCGGTAGCGGATGATCATCGTTCTGAGCGGCACATAGATATCCATGTTGAAGTCGCGGATACCCAGTTTGCTGATACTGGACGTGGACACTGGCCGCTCCTTTAGCACACCAATGATCCTTAGCCAGTGCTGGCCAACCTTGATGCTCTTGCCGATGGGGTCTTCCACCGGAAAAAAACGCGTCTTGATGGCATACCCGATGATGCAGATGCTGGAACCCAACCGCTGCTGCTCTCCATTAAAGGATGTGCCTTCACCCAGTTCGAAATTGTATAGACTGAAATACGCGGACTCCACACCCACCAGCTTGGCGGAGCGTCGCGTGCCGTCCCTTATAACGTAGGTGTCAAGGATCACTTCAGGACTTATGCTGCTGATACCCGGGATGATTAATTCGATGCTTCTGACGTCACGCACGGTCAGACCAGGAGAAAATTTCTTTTGCTCCTTCTTTCCAACTTCCTCTTCGATTTTTCCCTCCCTTTGTTCGACGATGGGCTTAATGACGATGTTGTTAACGCCCACCAGCTTGATCTGCTCAAGGATCTCACGTTGCGCGCCATTACCTATTGCCAGCATGGCAATCACGGCCGCCACGCCAAAGATGATTCCCAGGGCCGTAAGCAGGGACCTTACCTTATTTGCCGTAACCGCATCAAAAGCGATCGAAAAATTGGAAAGGACGCGTGGTGAAAGATAGGCCTTCATGGGTGCGACAGGCTTGCTGATGGAGAAACTTTTACGGCCGGTTTACCGCCATCCTGATCCTTCTTCTTCCGTTTTCCATCCAGCTCTTTCAGCAACGAGATGTTATCATCTTCCATGTCCGGAGGAACTGAAAGATATACCTCGTCTTTGTCGCCGAGTCCCGTCACAACAATCACATCGTTGTTGTTCGCCTCACCTATCACTACCTCCTGCTTCTGTGCTTTCATGCCACTCCGTTTGTAAACGAAGGTGATTGAATCGGCATGACTGTGCAGTGATTCCAGCGGAATGAACAATGCCTGGTCAATTTGCTTGGCGATGATCTTGTTACTCGTAGTCATCGCCGGACGCAGCGTAGGATCAGTCCCGTCGATCTCGACGGCCACCTCAAATACCTTGGCATCCGAATTGGGTCGCTGTTCACCTACGTTCGCCACGCGCGCTACTATGCCGGTGAGCTTCTTGTCCGGATAGGCATCGAGGCCTACTTCTACTTTTTGACCAGGCAACACCTTGCGTACATCCACCTCGTTGACGTACGTCTTCGACATCATCTTGGTGAGATCAGGCAACGTAGCTACCGTAGGATCCCACATCTGTATCTGGGAGCCCGCCTTGATCGGTTTGCCATCCCATCCCTTGGTGTAGATCACCATACCCGACTCCGGCGCATTGATCGTAAACGCCTCCATCACGGAGGTCATGTTGCTGAATTCGTCCTGAACCTTGCGGAATACGGCGGATTGCTCCCGCATCTTCTCCACGTTTTGGCGCTGTTTGATCTTGTAATTCTCCCGCGCTTGCTCGAATTCGCGATTGGCTTTCTCTACGTCGATCTGCGCTTGCTTGATGGTGGCCGGCGGTTCGAACTTGGATTGCTCAAGCACAATGCGCTTTTCCTCCACGGCGTATTTCAGGTTGATCAACTGATCGCGGGCTTCCCGCAACACCAGCGTGGTGTCAAGTTGCGTCTGAATGTATTTGGCATTCTCCTTCTCCAACTCAATCTGTTTAGCCACAAACTTGGTTTGAAAGGTCGACTTGTCAAGTGTGGCCACCCAGTCACCCTTCTTCACAACGGTGCCTTCGTCGACGATATTCTGAATTACAACCTGCCAGATCTCGAATTCCCGCAAGCGCGTCGGGCCGAGGATCTTTACTGAATTCTTGGCTTCCAGTTCCCCGGTCGTTTCTATTTCGACTTTAAATGGCCCCTGTTTCACCGTCGTGATGATGTCGTTGGTGCTGGCCGTTGTACGCTCGCGCAAGAGAAGGAATACGAGTAACAGGGCCGCGAGCGTGCCTGCGCCGATCAGAATTTTCTTCTTCATAAGGAATATTATTGGGGATCAGACCACCTCAGGGCTGCGGGCTGACACGTATTAATCTCTGCTATACTATTTGCTCCCCTCACTATCCGTGCAACACTGGCATGATTCCATACAGGTCATGCGCTCAGGGTCAATAATCTCGGTTGTCGGCACCATCTCTTAGTACAACGTATTGTGCCATAACGCTTATTCGCTCGCCGACCTGAATACCGGAAATTTAAGCATCCGGTTATGGTAATACTATCGACAACGCAAATTCTTTACCAAACGTATTGAGATGGTTATGAAAAGTAAATAGTTCTAGACAAGGTAAGACCTGAGCCGTTGAAGGTTGTAAAGGAATTGTAAAACGTAGTGGATGTCGTCGTTTCCGGTTGACATCCGTCGACAACTGAACCGAAACGGTCAGCGGATTAACGCGCCGGCCAGGAGGCCAATTCCTGATTCACGCTATCAACGGGTCACCATTGACCATATGATGTCGCAAACACTTGACCGTAATCGAAATGTGTGCGCCCGAAACCGGACGATCAGGCTTGAATTTTTTTCAGAAACTATTTTACATACATTTACGTAATTAATATTGACTATGCCTGAGTCAGAGATCAAGCCTCCACGGTGGGCCGAAAAGGTGCTGAACTGGTATTGCCGGCCTGAGCTGCTTGAAGACCTGCAAGGCGACCTGTATGAATATTTCCAACGCCGTGTGAGAGCAAAGGGCATCAAACGAGCGCGTCTCATCTATATCATCGATGTGATCAAGTTTATGCGTCCTTATACGCTGCGGAAACCAACATCTTTTAACGCCTTAATTCATTGGATAATGTTTACAAGCTACATCAAGACGTCCGGCCGCAGCATAGTGCGCAACAAACTATTCTCCACTATTAATATCGTCGGTCTTGGCGTGAGCATGTCAGTAGGATTGCTCATGATCGCGATGCTGTCTGATCTGTATTCGTACGACAAGTTCCACGATAAGCACAGTCGCATCTACCGATTGATCAGTAAATATGAGCCCAAGGGAAATAATGACTCCGAATTGTATGCTTCCAGTTCGCTCAGGGCTGCGAAGGCGATCAAAGAATCCTTCAGCGGCGCAGAAGATGTCGCGATACTGCGGCGCGAGTTCTCTGGCGACATGGAAGCCGACAATAAATTCATCCCCCTTCGCGGTTTGTGGGCAAATGCCTCGTTCTTCAATGTGTTCTCCTTCGATCTGCTTTTGGGCAATCCCGCTTCCGCCCTGCAGGAACCTTACCGTATTGTGCTAACCGAAACTGCTGCAAAAAAACTATTTGGTCACATCGATGTATTGGGAAAAGTGGTGCGCAAAGGCACTGAGACCTATACCGTGACTGGCGTGTTGAAAGATGTTCCCAAATTCTCTCATTTCAGGTTTGACATGCTCGCTTCCCTTTCGACGTTCGAGAGCCAACAACAGGAAAATGCAGAGGCTATGAAATGGACCAGCATGTGGGATACCTGGACTTATGTGTTGATGAAGGAAGCATCCGATATCAAAGCCTTTCAACCAGCTTTCGACAAGCTTTCCGCCCAGGAAAATAAGAATTCAAAAGTCTTCAGTGTTTCATTGCAGCTGCAGCGAATCGATGATATTATGACGGGTGAAAATCTCAGTAATCAGATCGGTCCAATAGTTGGTCAAACGCCTGTGCGTGTGTTCCTGGCGTTGTCGTTCGTGGTAGTGCTGTCGGCTTGTTTTAACTACACGAATTTGTCGCTGGCGCGTGCCTTCAGACGCAATAAAGAAGTGGGAATCAGAAAAACGATTGGCGCTATGAAACGACAAGTGATCAGCCAATTCATCGTCGAATCAGTAGCCATTGCGTTGCTGGCCCTGGCCTCTTCTTTTCTGATATTTCTTTTCATAAGACCCCATTTTATCGGCATGGAAGAATCACTGCAGGAACTCCTGGTATTGCAGCTTTCCCCGCGGCTGATAATAGCCTTCGTTGCATTTGCCACCGTCATTGGCGTGCTTGCCGGTCTGGCTCCGGCGATGTCGTTTGCACGTGTCAGTGCCATCCATGCCTTCAAGAACTTCTGTGCCGCGCCGGCTATTAAAGGCATCACCCTGCGAAAGGCACTAATCGTGTTTCAATATTGTATTTCCATAATCGGCATCACGGCCACACTCGTCATTTACCGCCAGTACAAGCACTACCTCCACTATGACCTCGGTTTTTCGACAGCCAATGTGTTGAATATCTACCTGCAGGAAAACGACGGAGCCCGGCTCAAAGCAGAACGTCTTAAGAAAGAACTACAGGAGCTACACGAAGTGAAGGAGATATCACACTCCGCGCTCATCAGCAGCCTTGGAGGATATTGGGTTACCAACATGAAGTATTCCAATAACCCGGGAGATTCCGCAGGCGTGTACTATAATCTAATCGACGAAAACTATCTCCCCCTTCATGACTATACGCTCATGGCCGGAAGAAATTTCAACTACCAGGTTAGCGACTCACTTGAAACCGAGGTGATCGTCAATCAGGCGACATTGAAACGATTCAACATTGCCGGGGGAGATGCGGACAAGTCTATTGGAGAGGTGGTCACCATCAATCGCAAAAACATGACTATTGTCGGGGTCCTGAATGATTTTGTATATGGGAAGCCCAACGACAACGTAAACAAGGAAGTCGTGATGCGCTATTCCAAACAGCCTCAATATCTCAATGTGAAAATTGAATCAACGGATTGGCCCGCTACGTATGCCCGAATAGAGTCTATCTGGAAGCGAATCGATCCGGTACATCCTCTTGGGGCCACCTTCTACAGTGAGCAAATCGCGGACAGCTATAAAGGAATAAAAGCAAGTGTGAAGGTGGGTGGGTTCCTGTCGGCGCTGGTCATCTGTATAGCTTCCATTGGGTTGCTGGGCATGGTTATATTCACAACCGAGATAAGAATGAAGGAAGTAAGCATTCGCAAAGTACATGGAGCCAGCGAGACAGGTCTACTCGTGCTGTTGAGCCGGAACTTCCTGCTGTTGCTGCTCATCGCCGCCGGCATAGCGCTGCCCGCTACTTACCTTTTCTTCGACATGGTCTTGCTTCCAACTATGGAAAATTCGGAACCCTTACGCTTCATCGACATGATCAGTGGTGCACTGGCAGTGCTATTGATCGCATTGATCATGATCGTTTTCCAAACACGGAAGGTCGCGCGAACCAATCCTGCCGATATTTTGAAAAGCGAATAGATGCAGGGCGTCTGTACCAGTGTGCCATCGCAAAAATAAACGTACCGTACAACACATGGCTAAGCCATAGTGAACCAATGGACTATAGCAGCATACCTGTACAGGTATGCTGCTACGGCGCACTAGTTAGCTTGTTTGAGTATGTCTCCATACGTTCGGCGCGCACGATCATAGGCATCTTTCGCAGCGGATCGTTCGGTTGGCCGGATGTTGGCCTGCTTCATTTTCCAACACTGGTCCAATGCCTGAATACACCACTCTACGCTCCGCTTTTCAGCGATCGGACGGCCATCCACTATGACAAAAATGGGATTGGTATGGGAGCTTCCAAGGATTCGCAGGGCCAGCCAGGATGAATGGGTGATCGGGTACTCAAACCGGATGTCCTTCCATTGCGCGTCTGCGGCTACTACCACCGTGTCGACGGGCACTCCGTTTACAATGAGTTCAACGGCGACGTTTCTTGAATTTCCGACGCGTGACCTTTCGATATGCCAAAAAGGCTGCTCAGTCAATTTAGCTTGAGCAATTTTTTTGCCTGCTTCCGTTTGTACCGCGGGAAGGTTGGCTATGACTTTGGCAGAAACCTTCACGGTACCACCTTTCTTCAATATTAATCTGCTATCCTTTAAACCCATTTCCGTGTCGTTCACGAAGAAGTCAACCAGGTGCGAGCCCCCTTCAGTAACATACGATCTGCCGGACTTGATGTTGGCAATAAAGTTATCGTAAGTCAGCGGACCTTGGGGTTTAAAATAACTTCGTCCCAGGCCTACGCGTTCGTCGTAGATGCAGGGAAAGTCAGTCTCACCGCTTAGCCTGGTAGTGAAGCCACTGTTGAGCGTATGATACCACATGTTCAATTCCCAGGGCAAAGGCGTGTCGCCGGCGCTGTAAAAGTCGACAGCATGATGCGTCACCGTGACGATGAATTCGTTGGCGCCAATGTTATCCATCTTTGGAACCACGTAGTTCGGCAGTTCCCGGGTGGGCGTGATGGGTTCCAATCCCCAACCCGAGTGCGCATAGCCGGTAATACCGCCTTGCGCCTGCGCCCACTGCAGCACGGGAAGCGTCCAGCTGGGCCATTCTTCGATGGTTTGCTTTCCCAGGTAGTCATCTTCTTTTAACCGTAACAAGACGATGTGACCGGCGTGTGAAGAGGGAAACCCGGACACTTCAACATCCTGCCGGAGAATATTTGTGCGTGTAGACAAGGGGTTGTCCCTGCCGGTGAAGAACTGCTTTTGGTAGTACCAGCTCGGCCCCCAAGCGAGGACGACGGACACATTCACGTTCTCGCCGAGGGATTGCCGCCACATGTCGCCCGGCTTTACACCCTCTTCAGGACTTTCGTAGTGCATACAGCCAGCGGCATGCACGTGATGGTCGGAGCTGAACCATCCGCGCGCCGGCATGTCAACCCACCGCTTCAATTGAAAGCTCACTTCCATTTCCTGCACAGTCGGCGGAACTACCAGTTCAGTCTCCTGAGGAACATATTCCGGTCCGCGTGTGTAGGTCACGTTGTATGTGCCAGGAGGAAGCTGAACATGTTCGCCATCAGCGCGATAGACCTGGGGCTGAAAGAAAAAGTCCGGATACTCGTCATAGGCCGCGACTCGCCTGCCTGGAAGGGGATATATTCCGACCAGCTGCTTTGGCACCTTGTAGTCAGCCGCCCCGTTAAAAAAGGGTGCAAACTCTCTTTGGGAGGAAACCAGACGAATGTCCGCCTTGGCAACCTTCATCACACTGTCCTCCAGGAGGCGCTCTACGCCATCACGTATGATAAAGGATGCCATCGTGGGTGAGCCATCAACATCTTTTATGCTGAACTTCACGCGAACCGACGGTTTTATGTCGAACAGAATGCCGATGGCGTTTCGAAACCCGATGTCCTGTGTACCCTGTCCTATATTAAATCCCAGTTCTATTTCACGCTGGCCTGCCTCTTTGCTATAGATTTGAAGCACGGCGTACTCCAGCTTCAAACCGGACAAGTTCGGAAGCAAGGGACGGTTACGATAGATCGCCAGCTCTAGAAATCGATTTGCTACCTGACCTTTCGACAGTTTATTTTCCTCTTTTACTCTTGGATCATACGAAGGGGCAAATAAGGGTCTCGCCGCGTTAGGGCTCTCCGGGTTCAATTGCGCCGTTGCGCCGGCATCGTTAACTACTTTCACGAGAAAACTGGTCCATCCGTTTTGCATCAGCCTTGCCGGCGCAGATCCCCGGTCCAATTTCACGCGAGATTCTGGATTTATATTTACGATGGCGAGGCAATACGGATCCAGAATTGCCTGGATGGCTTTCGTGACTTGTTCACTCGGGGTTTGGTGTTGCAACTCGGCCAGTTTCACCTCGTCGTCTTTATTTAGTCCACTGCCCAGAAATGAAAGCGCATCTTTCAGTCGGAGTGCCTGTGCCAGCAAAGGTTGCGCATCTACTTTTACATCACCCGGGTGTGTTGCATGTTCGTGCTGGCCGAACAGCCATGCCGCAGGTAACAGAACGAAGAGAACTACTAATATCTTTTTCATAAATAAACATGTCATGATAGTCACGGCTGTCACGAACGACAGCATCATTGCTGAAAGGTTTCACTTGAATTTCGTCCTAAATTGTCGATTTCCTTTTGAAGGACGCACAGAATTTTGATACACCCTTCATACGGCTATTGCTTCAACCCATTCGACACTCGCCACCGCGACCTTGATTGTTTTGCCTTTCAGTGAAAGCAATCCCAGGTCTTCCGTCTTCATATAGGGATGCGGCCCTACCTTGTCCAACAGTCGTTTTGACACCAGAAAACTCTTTCCATAGGTATTGCAAATACCCTGGATCCTGGCGGCGGTGTTCAAGGTGTCGCCGTGATAAGCAATATCGCGCTTCACGTCGCCGATCTCTACGGCCGTCACCGTGCCAGCATGAGCTCCTGCTTTGAAGTCGGGCAGCACGCCATAGGCTTCCAGATAGTGCTGGCTGCGGTCCTGAAACTGCTCTTTGCAGGCAAAGAAAAATGCGATGCAACAATGATTCCTAATGCCTTCACTTTCAGGCCATGTCACCACAATTTCATCGCCCACGTACTGATAGACCTGGGCATAGAAGGGATACAACACATCATTGATGTCGGCGAAGCAGTCGCGTATGAACGCGCTGTATTTCAAATGTCCCAGCGCTTCGGCGGTCGTGGTCGACGACTTCAAATCCATGAACATGAAGATACGGTCCTCTTCCCGCGGCTCACGATACTTGCCTAACAGCAAGGGTACGAGGATCCCCGGACCATATTTCCTGTTTATCTGATTGATAAAATTGATGACGGCTGTCATGAAAAAATAATAGACCACCAGCAGCGTGAACAGGGCTTTCCACGATTGGTCATTCAGCACAATGCCATTTGCCCGAAGGGATGGTGAAATCAAGAACTCGATAAGGACATATCTCAGTAGAATGAGAATGAGAACCTGGACGCTCAGGGATATCAGTGTCTTGAAAAGGATCACTTTTCCCAACGCCTGCTTCCTCACCACATTTCTGTCGAGGTAATAGCCTGTCAGGCCCAGGATGACGCCATACACTACGCCCAGCACAATCGCGATGAGCAGGAGCGTACTAAATTTTACCGCTATGGGGTTATGAAAAGCGTGCGTAATCACCCTCGCCTGAAGGTGCGTGATGGTGACCAGCAAAATATTGGCAACGATCCAGAAGTTTGTTTGCGTACCGAGATAGGTAAGCAAAGGATATCTCGCGGTATAGCGGTGTGCCAGCGTTGTATACTCAAACTTCTTGGCCATGCATATCCAAGATACACAGAAACGTGACTTGTCAATTTGTATGCGATAAAAACGGAGACGGTGGATGAGTCAGCGTACCTCTTTCGAGGGGTCGCTTCAAACCATCTGGGCAATCATCATTTCCAAACTAACACGATGCTGCCAGTTTCTCAATGTTGCGCAGGATCGTTGTGCGATTTGCTGACGAAGAAACAAGCGTTAACGCCGTTTCAAAATGCGTACGGGCACGGATGTTATCAATGCCTGTGTACAAGTGCCCCAGCAGACTAAAATAATGCGGATTGTCTTCCAGCTTCAACTTCTCCGCTTCCACAATAGCTATTTGTTTGCCTCTCGTCTTTGAAAGTGCAAAGGTTCTGTTCAGCGCCGCCACGGGAGAATATTCCAACGTCAGCAAGTGATTGTACAAACCAAGGATCTTACTCCACTTTTCGGTCGTATCCTCTTTGTGTGTGTGCCAATAGGCAATGCCCGCCTCGAGATGAAAGCGGCTGACCTCTTCACCGACCGAAGCGAAGTTCAGGAAGTAACTGCCCTTTGTGATGAGCGACTGGTCCCAGCGCGCGTCATCCTGGTCCTCGTACAGAATACTATCGCCCTGCTCATTTTGCCGCGCATCAAACCGGGACGCGTGAAAACACATTAACGCGTACAACGCCTTTGTTGCCGGTGTGTCCGTAAGTTTGTTGTCGATCAGTAGCATGTTGAGACGCATGGCCTCGTCGCAAAAGTCTCTCCGAAGGGTTGTGTTCTGTGACATGGAGTAGTATCCTTCAGAGAACAATAGATACAATGTCATCAGGACATTAGATAGGCGTTCGGGAATTTCCGCCGGCAGCGGTTGTCGGATCGCTACCTCATCCTGCCTGAGCTTTTCCTTGGCGCGGTTGATTCGCTTGTACACCACTTCCTTGTTGGTGAGAAAGGCGTCCGCGATTTCCTGGACGCCAAATCCGCAGAGTAGGTTCAATGCCAGCGCAATTTGGGCTTCCGATGAATTAGTCGGATTGCAAATGGCAAAGATCATGGCCAGTTGGCTGTCGGCTATATTTTTCACGGAGAAATCCAGTTCAAGCTCTTCTGTAGTTTCGGTCGCCCCCGTTATTTCCCGGGAGATCGTTTTCTCGAAAAGTGCATGGCGTCTCAGGTAATTCTTGATCTTGTTGCGGGCAACGGCATACAGCCATGCCCTTGGGTTGTCCGGGATGTCTCCCATACTCCAATCCTCAGTGGCCGACAAAAAGGTATCGCTGACAATGTCTTCGGCAATCTCCACGTGTTTAATGCCAAAAGAATAACTGAGCACCGAAACAATGTTACGATACTCCGAACGAAACAGATTGGGAAGTAAGTCGGAATGCTCCATAAAACGTTAATGCCCTCACCATTTAAGGCGAAGGCACTAAAATAGCGCAATAAGGTCTGAAAATAATCGGCTATTGATTGGGAACGGCCAGGCGTACTTCCAGTGATGCGCCCCAATTGAGAATGGGACAACCTTTAGCTATCTCCACTGCTTCGTCGTAGTCCTTAGCGCGTATCACAATGAGCCCACCCACCGATTCCTTAACTTCTGCATACGGGCCGTCGGTAACCAGACTTTGTTTCACAACCCTGCCGCTAACATCCAGGCGCTTGGGCGGCACAACTAACTTGTTCTGCGCAGCTATTCCACCAATCCACTCCTGAAAGGGCTTGATTAGATCCTGCATCTGCTGAGGTGATGGAGCCGCTTCCTTGGAAAGATCGCGGTGAATGATCAATAGGTATTCGTTCATAAGTTATTCCGATGTGGTAATAAAAATAGAAAACTTTAAAAGATGGGTGGACGCCTTAGGCAAATTGTCCTATCTGGTAAGAACCCACCTCATTTCCGAATGCCAGGTTCAGGCGGTTCCACGTGCTGGTTGTGGTTACGGCCACGGTTAAGTCGACCAACTCCGTATCCGAAAATTGCGTTTTCGCGGCTTCATAGACCGCGTCAGAAACGTGTCCTTTGTTTACCGCCTCCGCCCACGCAAGCGCCGCACGTTCACGGTCGGTGTAAAACGGCGTTTCCCGCCACGCACTCAGGGCATACAATCTTTGTTCGGTTTCGCCATGATGACGCGCATCCTTTGCATGCATGTCGAGACAATAGGCGCAGCCATTTATTTGAGATACCCGGAAGCTAACAAGCTCTCTAAGACCGATTTCAAGGTTTGATTTGTTCAGGTGGGCGGCCACTCCGAAAAGCGGTTTCAAGGCTGCCATGTGTTCGAAAATTTTCAATCTGCTTTCCATGCTATTAAAAGTTTGTTTATAGCTGGAAGACAAACGGTCTGGGCATTTTGGACAAATGTTGCACAATATTTTTGGCCTTTTTTGAAGAAAAGCCTTTCCACGTTGGGCAGAAGCCGACCAGCCGTCTAAAATATTTCTGAAGGGCTCAACAACCCGTGACGTAGGTCGCTATTCTATAACTTTTTCAACAGAAATACCCGACGAACGGCGATCGTCTCGCAAAATATGAAGTCCGAGAACGATGGAAGTAGTGCATGAAAACTGATATCCGGCCTGTCACGCCCTGGTTCTGCCTACGGACTTTACTCAGCCATCTTTTTTTGAGCCGACTAAGAAGTTCGGATTTGTCGTGATCACAAATGGTTGCCAACCACAAGCCGACATTGACGTCCGTGTGGTACTTAGAAAATCGATTCTAATCTTGTACGACAACTTCGTCCGGTGACTCATCGCCCGGCATACCGATCCGATGCGTATGTGATCCATCCACTATTACAGATTCTTATACGGCCGTATAGGAAAGGTAAATCAGGCCATTTTCATAGGATCCCTGTTCAACCAGTTTCAGCGATTTGTAATGATCAAACACCGGGAACAGTGGCCTCCCGCCGCCAACAACCGTTGGGCAAAGGCGGATCTTATAAAGATCAATCAAATCTGCTTTTATCAGTGCCTGCGTTAGCGAGATGCTACCCCAAAGCATCATATCCTTTCCAGAGCGTAGTTTCAGCTTTCTGATGGCATCGACCGCATCTCCTGACATTACCTCAGCCTCTGGCCATGTCCCCCACGGCGCTTTCTTCAGAGAATTCGTAAACACCATCTTTGGTGTCTGGTTCAACTTGTCGGCTATGATTTCCTTATCCGTAGTGGCCATCGGCCAATAGTCCACGAACAATTCATAAGTTTTACGTCCTAACAATATAGTGTCAATGGTGTCCAGAAATTCGAGTTGTCGCTCATCGGCATAGCGATTCTCTTCCGAAGAAGGAAAAAAATCCAATTGCCCTTTGCGATCCTCTGCAAATCCATCCAAAGAGAGCCATTCTTCAACGATGAGCTTCCGCATAGGTTTAGTCAGTCTGTCTTCGATTCTTTAGCGGCAGGTCGTTAATTCTCACTTGCCGACACGGTGCTTTGCTTTTCAACAATCTCTTTCAGCTTGCCTAGCGCCAACGGCCATCCGTCCTTCATCATTTGCTCCCACTCCTTCGCAATTCTCATATTTACTTTCAGTGTTGTCCTTCCGTTGCTTTCGTCGAAGTAGTAGCTCTCGGAGGTACCTACCCATCCCTTTGCGCCTTCACTGGTGCGGTCCTCTCCTCCTCCCTTCAACAATATTGCGACGTGTTTTGCTACGACGCGCCGATAAGGTTCCAGATCAGTAATGGTGGCCAATGTCCCGCTCGAATCCGGACCAATAAATCGGATGTCGCTTCCCTTCTTCCATTGCCCCTCATAAGAAGAACCAGGCCAGCTTACGCCTGTCCACTCCTTGTAGGTATCCTGATTAAGCATCGTATCCCATACCTTAGTCTTGGGGGCCAAGATCTCTGCCTTGAATTCGATTTCTTTCATGTCTGTGTTCATAATCTTTGTTTTTAGCGTGTTGTATTTTCAAAATTCATTAGTTCGCCGAACATTCTGAGGCGTGTGCCACCCATGGGCAACGTGCGCCTCACAGGAAGTTCTCCGACAAAATTCCCGAGCAAACGCCCTGCCTCTGAATTTCCTTACTCACGATCGCCTTACAAAAATGCATTTCCTCAACGACTTTAACGGGGGCTGATAGCGACACATTAGTAGGTGAAATGCGTCAACGACAAAGCACAGTTGTTCCGTCGCCGGCGCAGTATAGCACACGACACCTCAGGCTGAGGCGTGCTCATAGGGTTCAATATTTCCTGGACAGTTCTTTTCACGAGGAGTATAATCCACAGGCTGTGCCTGTCTGACTCATTAATACGACGTAATCCTGCAAATTTTATTGGAAATCACACCTAACTACACTGGTATGGTTTTATAAAGAGGAGTTGCTTATACATAGACCTCAATTGGCATCTAACCAACAATAACATGAAAACTACCGTAAAATTGATAGCGTTTTTAATTGCCATTGGCCTGGCAACCGCTTGTTCCACGCGAAACGAAAATTCGGCACAGACGGCTGGGGAATCAGAAAAAGATTCGGTCGAAAGCGTTGCGCCGGCCGCGGATGGAATGCCTACTGATGGCGGAACTCCTTCGAATCCAGGCTCGCCACCCGACTCGGCAGCACAGGCAATTGATCCCGACTCAACATTGAGAAGATAGTCTTCTGGCGAAGGCTGCGAAATAAGTAACGGATGGGGCGGACGCCGCCGGTCACATTGAATCGCAGTTTGCAAGCCGATAAAAAATGGATGTCATGAAAACTATCATATTCTTTCTCTCCATCTCCGCGAGTTTCGCGGGATACGCACAAAATGCCCAGCAACAGGGCGACTCTACTACGCAGGCACCTTACGAAAACAAGGATGACATATTGTATAGAAAGTTGGATAACATGGTCGCCGTCCCTGCTGCTGAAGTTCCTCAACAACTCAGAAGCGCCTGGGACCAGCAACGATACAGGGGCTGGGCACAGGGCAAGATCTTCCGATCGGCAGATGGAAAGACTTATGAGTTGCAACTCGAGAAGAATAACAAAACGAAAATTTATCGTTTTGATGCGCAAGGCAAAGTTGTTAAAGAATAACTTATGTGCCGTCAAAGCATAACGTACAACGCCGTTGCGTACATGACTATAATACTGGCGCTTGTGGCGTCCGGTGGGCAGGCCCAAACGGCTTTACAAACTTCTCCGGGAAGAACCATGAAATCATACACGAAAGTTTCGAATGGCTATGTGATGGTGCTTCGGCAGGGTCAGCATCTCTTTGAGGAACTTGAGCGTTTTGCCAGCGAAGAAAAGATACCAGCAGCAAATTTTACAGGCATGGGGTTCGTTAACATCACCTTCGGCTATTTTGATTTCGACACCAAGCAATACCTGCCCGGGGAATTTGCTAACGTTGAGTTGGCAAGTATGCACGGGTCGATAGCGTGGAAAGAGGGCAAGCCATCGATACATGCCCATGGCGTTGTCGGTGACCAGTCGTTCGAAACGCACTCAGGACACATTCTAAAAGGTACGGTGAGCACGGGGTCAGTAGAAATTGTGATCACGGTCCACAACAAGCGATTTGAGCGACGCAGGGATGAAACGCTGGGCGCTGACGTGCTGGATATTTCTATTGACTGATTGAATCGCCCCAAATACCCCAGACATCGTGAAACCTGCGTACGGCGCAGCCGTTGAATGGTGAAAAACTTCCTATGCAATCTTTGCGCGCTCCTCTCTTTCTAATGCTGCTCCTGGTTGGTTTTTGCGCCGCCGCGCAGGTAGTCAAGGAAAGTGATGTTCCTTCCAACGTTCGCGCTACAGCTGTCGCGCAGAATAAGAATGATCAGGTCTCGTCGTGGGTGCTGGACAAAAACCGCGGGAGGTATGTAGTTACCACCCTGAGTACCACTGCCCTAAGGCTAATTGAAGTCAGTCTTGATGGAAAATGGCTACAGACTACTGACGCTGTGCTGCCTCAAAATCTGCCTTCTATAGTGTTGAAAGCGGCCAGGCAAGCGTGTCCGGACTTCGAACTCGACAATTTTTTCTACGTGACAGCACCCGATGACGCCCCGTACTACACCATCGATGCGTCATCCGACGATGAAGACCTTACACTGACGGTTGATTCGTCAGGTAAGCTATTGGAAAAGGAAACCCGTTGAGGATGCGCTCTTGAATCGTCTGGTTCGGTTCACTATTACCAAACTGTTATGTGTGGTGGGAAGCATTTAATCCTCTGGCGGGACGATTGATCTTTGGATCAAGGCAATTCTTTACGTCCTTTGCCCAATACGTCATCCTCATGCCCGAACGATATTTTGACCGAGATCTCAGCTGGTTGTCTTTCAATGAACGCGTATTGGCGGAGGCGGCCAAAAAAGATGTTCCCCTGTACGAACGTCTGAGATTCCTCGCCATTTATTCCTCAAACCTTGATGAGTTCTACCGGGTGAGAATTGCATCGCTCATTGCCTTAAGCAAGCTGAACAAGCAGCGGAAGGGGCTCCTTAACAATATCCACGCTGTCATCGAACAACACCAACACCGGTATGGACAGACCTTGACGCAGGATATCATTCCCGCCTTGCGCGCGAATGGCATCGAATTTCTATACAACACCGACATCCCTCAGGTACTGATCAGTCCCCTCAGGAACATCTTCTATACAAGTCTTGCGGGACTTCTCCAGGTAGTACGTCTCACTAAAAGCACAAAATTCTTTCCTGAGAACAATAAACTCTTTCTTGCCACATCGCGGCCTGGCGATGACGATATCTTTATCATCAATGTGCCTTCGGAGAGCATGAATAGGTTTTGTGCAATACCGGTCGGTGATATCACCTATGTGGTCATGATCGACGACATCATTCGATACCACGCATCGGCGCTTTTTGGTGGTGTAGACATACGATACGCCTATGCGTTCAAAGTCACCCGCGACGCCGAATTAAACCTAAGCGACGAGGTTGGAAGCACCCTCACCTCACAATTGGAGAAACGCCTGGCTGCGAGAGACTACGGATTCGCCACCAGATTGCTTTATGATGCTGCTATGCCGGAACGCATGCTGCACAAAATAGTCAAGACGCTCAAGCTGGCTGACGCGTCGATCATGGCTGGCGGCCGCTATCATAACCTGAGAGATCTTTTCTCCTTTCCGAAAGTAGATTCAAAATTCTTTTACGAGAAAAAGCCCCCGATACCAATCGAGATAGCGGCAGAGCGAACGCTATTCGATACCATCGATCAGCGCGACGTGATGGTGCACACGCCGTATCAGAGCTACGACCTGATCCTTCGCTTCTTTGGCGAGGCGGCCATCGACACCGCCGTGGAGAGGATCTACGTCACACTGTATCGTATCGCCGTTGATTCGGCCATCGCACAAACGCTCATTACCGCCGCCAGGAATGGAAAAAAGGTCACGGTAGTCGTCGAGCTGAAAGCACGCTTTGACGAGGCCAACAACCTCCGCTGGGCGGCCAGGATGAAAGATGCAGGGGTCACGATCGTTTATAGTGGCACACGTCTCAAGGTGCACGCGAAGGTGGCCCTCGTCGTCAGCAGTAAAGGGAAGATTTCGAAGAAGTACGGCCTTTTCGCGACCGGAAACTTCAATGAAAATACCGCGCGCCTCTATACCGATCATATACTGCTTACCGCTCATAGCAAAATGCTGGACGAGGTGCTGACGGTGTTCAAAATGTTGTTGAAGGATTCCCGTAAGCCCGATCCTGGTAAGAAAACTTTTAACGAACTGATCGTCGCGCCCTTCAACATAAGAGAAAGATTCTTCGCCCTGATCGATCGTGAAATAGCCTATGCCGGCAAAGGACGACCGGCGGCCATCACTATTAAACTGAACAACCTCGAGGAAGAAACCCTTATCGACAAACTGTACGAAGCATCCGCTGCCGGTGTACAAATTACCTTACTCATTCGTGGCATCTGTCGTTTGATTCCGGAAACGGAAGGTCTAAGCAGCAACATTCGTGTGAGACGAATCGTGGATCGATACCTGGAGCATGGCAGGATTTTTATGTTTCACAACGACGGAAGCGAGGAGATTTTCTGTGGCTCCGCTGACTGGATGAATCGCAATATTTATCACCGCATCGAAGTGTGCTTCCCCGTTTATGACCTCGCGATCAGGGAACAACTCAAGCTTATCCTAAGGTGGCAATGTCTCGATTCTGCGCAAGCTGTTGCGATCAACAAAGACATGAGTCATACGCACCTGGATACAACGGACCAGGATAAGGTGCGATCTCAGTATGCTATTTACGATATGCTTGAAGATCGGAGTGAGTGGCCTACTGACTAGCATTCCGGCGCTTCGTAGCCGTTTGGCAGATGCGTCTAAAGCATACGCAATTTCTCCTCCTCGATATCGAGCTGTTGTAAGTACTTTCTGATCACCTCTTCGTCAATGTGCCCTTCAAATGAATTCTTCGTCAACAGCCACGCACGCTGCTGTTTGAGTACATCCAGGTAGATTGCCTTACTCTCTTCGGGCATGTCCAGTTCGGAGTCATCGCCGTTACTCTTCGACTCCCATTTGTTGATCAAATAACGCAGCGAGTTGTGGTGATTCATGTGATCGCCGAATTGAGTGGTCAAATGACTCAATGCCTTTTGGGCCAGCCCTCGTTTCAACAATACTTCCGCATCGTGGTCGGAAAGGTAATCATGGTAGTCTGGAAGGTTCACCTTTTTTATGATCCACGGAAGTGAAAGTCCCTGCAACAAGAGCGTCGTCGTAATCACAATAAAGGTGATGAACAAGATGAGATTTCTATGGGGAAACGGCACGCCTTCACTCAATTGGATCGGTATCGACAACGCGGCCGCCAGCGACACAACACCCCGCATGCCTGTCCAGCCCAGGACCATGGGCGCCTTAAATCCTGGATTACGGTCGGCGACAGTTGCGAACCTACCCACGATGAGCGTGGTCAATACCGCTCCAAATGCCGATGAGAATCTGACAATGACTAGCACTGCGGTAACCAACACGCCATATCCCACGGCAGCAGTCAGGCTTACGCCTTCATGTTTCAGTCCTTCGGTGATTTCCGGCAGGTCCAGCCCAATCAACATAAACACCAATCCATTGAGTACAAACACGAGACTCTGCCATACATTGGCGCCCCGCAGCCGCGACGAACTGCGCAGGAATTCATGCCGTCTCACCGATTGAAACAGGCCTCCACTGACAACGGCCAGCACACCCGAACTGTGCGCTTCTTCTGCGGCAATGTACATCACGTACGGCGCCACGAGAGTGAGAATGATGTCCATGTTCTCATCAGTAGGAAGAAACCGGTGTGCCTTCATGAACAACCATGCCACCAGCAGACCCACGCCCACGCCTCCGATCACCATCCAGACAAAACTCAAAGTCGCGGGAAGCCAAAAAAACTGCCCGGTCGCCACCGCTATTAACGCGAAACGAAAGATGATCAACGATGAGGCATCGTTCAACAGGCTTTCGCCTTCAAGTATGGATGACATTCTGCGCGGCACTTTAACAAATTTGAGAATGGCACTCGCGCTGACAGCATCCGGCGGCGACACAATGCCACCCAGCAAAAACCCTAACGCCAGCGAAAATCCTGGAATAAAAAAGTTCGTGGCAATGGCCACGGATGTCGCTGTTAGAAAAACCACGATGAAAGCAAAGCTTCCGATTATGCGTCTCCAGCGCCACAGCTCTTTCCATGACATGGCGAACGCCGCATCATACAGCAGCGGCGGAAGAAATATGATGAAGATCAACTCTGGGTCTATGTGCAGCACGGGCAGGCCCGGCACGAAGCTCGTCAGCAGCCCCGCGACTACCAGTAATACCGGGTAGGCCACCTTAATTTTATTGGCCAGCATGATGATGAGCACGATGGCTACAATAAGGGCCAGGTAAAATGGAAATTGATCAATCATCTGGTTTTCGCCGTGAGGGCATCGCGCCACCATCGCAATATACACATGATTGTCGTGTCCCCAGAACGTTTATGCGCTACCAGATCGGTTTAAGAAACTGCACTTTAAGCGGGCCGGCACTGACCTTCGACGACTGTCCGTATATTTTTATTTCCCGTAAGATTTCGTCCGGGAAAGTTATGGCCGTCATCGTCGTCGCTCCATCATCAAAGAAGAATTCCACAGACGAAACGTCTATCACGGCAGTGAATTCGATGGTATCATCGCCGGCATTTCGGGGTGCGGCCATCCCGGACTTGAAGTCACGGTGAAATCCCGTAGCCATATTGACGCTCCGGTCGATGTAGAACTCATCCTTAGCTGGATTAAATCCGGCTATTAACTTTTGATGCCTGGCATTGCTAAGTTCCAGGGCAAAATCCGACTTGCGCACTGAGCCCCGTAATACCAACGGAATCGACAAGGTGTCTTCTATGGACACCACGCGAATGGTATCGACATCCGAACTAGCTTCTAGCGTCATTTCCTTCCTCACCAGTTTATCCAGCTCTTTAACAGGAGTTGATTTCAATACATAGCCCGTTCCCGAATTCTTCAGTGAAAGCACCCGGGGGATTGTTGTCGCACTTCGCCACGCTTCAGTGGGCACCACCTGCGCGTAGTCCCAATTGCTCATCCAGCCAATAAAAATGCGCCTTCCGTCAATAGCCGGTACGTTGGCAAACGTAACACCCGCGTAATCGTCTTTCCCATAATCGATCCAACCTGCATTTTTGCCAGGCGTGCCGGAGACAAATCGTTTCCCGTCGAAACTACCGACAAAGTATTGTGTGCCCGATCCTCCATTGGGTGCGCCGGGATTGATGCTCACCAATAAGACAAACTTTGATTTTCCTGTGTAGTCGGTGAGCGTAAAGAGGTCTGGGCACTCCCACACGCCGCCATGGTCGCCATCATTCTTTCCAAACTCGCTAAGCTTCGTCCACTTCTTCAGATCGGGTGAACCATAGAATTCAATATGGTCCTTCACCGCGAGGGTCATCACCCATTGCCTGGATTCATCGATCCAAGAGACTTTCGGATCCCGGAAGTCTCGAACGTGCGGACTTTTCAATACGGGATTGCCCTCGTACTTCTTCCAGGATCGACCTTTGTCGGTGCTGTACGCAATTCCCTGCGACTGGAAATCATCCTTGCCCGCGCGCTCTTCCCCGGCGTTATGATAAGTGAATATAGCCACAACGGGAGGGTTATTTGCCGTGCCGAATCCACTCGTGTTATTGATGTCGACCACCGCGCTGCCAGAAAATATATAGCCCAGCGAGTCGGGATACAAAGCGATGGGTAGGCGCTCCCAATGCACAAGGTCGGGGCTCACCGCGTGCCCCCAATGCATCGGACCCCATACGGTAGTATCCGGGTAGTATTGATAGAACAGGTGATACTCGCCATCCAGAAAGAACATCCCGTTGGGATCGTTCATCCATCCGCTCGCAGGGGTGAAGTGAACTTCAGGGCGGTGTTTTTCCAATCCTGTTACGGTTGTTGGCCGAACATTATCCGACTTATTGTTGGTCGCACAAGCTGCCAGCAACACGGTGGCTAGCCCGAATAAAAAGGATTTCGCATGGCTCATTGTTTCGATAGTTGAGCTGGTTAGGTACAATTTATGGATTCTTGCGGAATGAGGGAAGGTGGTGGGAAGTGGCAGTGGTTGGCTATGGGTTGGCGCAAGCTGGGTTGGCGCAAGTCTTCCGCCAACTGCGGGCCAGCTGCGGTGTTTAATGTCCTCGAACTATAATGACGACCTGATGAATGCACATGAGCAAGCAAGCCAGGCAAATGATAACGCCAAACCCGGTCTTGAGGGCCGCCGCTTTCACGTAGCCGTTCAGCCATCTGCCTGCCATCACACTGGGTATGGCCACGGCCGTGAGCGACCCAACCAACAGCAGGTCTATTTGTACACCTCCTGATAAATCTCCGAGCATCGAGACGATCGACTTAACGGCAATGATGGGCAACGATGTGCCTACGGCCAACGGAACATCCAACCCCGCTACCAATACCAGCGACGGCAAAATCAGAAAGCCACCACCGGCACCCGCGAAGCCGGTCACGATCCCCACCAACATACCTACCGGCAGTAGCCGCCCGTCGCCGACGACCTGCACTGGCCCGTGATTCCTCCGCGACAACATGCTGCAGCCGGCCAGCAACATGGTCGCCGAGAAGAGCAGCATCACGAATGCATCTCGGGTTAACACGAATGAGGGTTGCGACACCATCACGTCAGGAATCAGCGCCACCAGGCAGAACCGTGCCAGGTAGGCACCTATGATACAAGGCACGCCGAACCATACCATTGAACGCAGATCGATGGACCTCGTCTGCAGGCTTCGAACGGCGCCGGTCGCGGCCGCGATGCCTACAATGATCGAAGCATATGCCGTTGCCAACGTGGGCTCTATACGAAACAAGTAAACGAGAACAGGCACGGCAAGTATTGATCCTCCGGCACCGATCATGCCCAGACACACACCCATCAGGCTGATCACAGCATATCCAATCAATGCATCCAAGTAATGAAAAGGTTAGACGTTGTTAATGAGCAGACTACTTCGGTGTGACGGCGGGAGTCTTCTCCATCGGCAGTGTAGGAATTCGGCTCCACTCCTGCATCGATCCATCATAGAGCTTCATGTTATAGCCCAGGAGTCGGCCCGCCATATACACCACGCTGGCGGTCTGGCCGATGAAGCAATAGGTCACGACCTCCTTCTCCGGAGGTGCTACCGGTGCGAAATAGCCGCGCAGTGTGTCGAGAGATTTAAATTCGTTCTTGCTGTTCACCAGGTCGAAATAAGGAAGGTTCCTGGCACCCGCGATGTGGCCATCCCGGGGGTTGCCGGTGGGATCACCATCATAGTATTGCTTCGCCCGCGCATCCACAACGAT
>DATHKA010000216.1:0-5867 GCA_035489615.1 Chryseolinea sp. | reverse complement strand
AAGTGGCCCCGTTTTTTGTTGTCGGAAAACCCACGGAAAGAAGTCACCTCCGGAGCCCGCGAGTTCATTTATTAAAAGCACTTTTGGCCCAAGAATACCGGCTGGCAAACGGAACGGATTGCCGTTGGGTACTTCGTTTGTGATCGCCGCGCGCAACTTGCGATTC
This sequence comes from Chryseolinea sp., assembly GCA_035489615.1. Taxonomy (GTDB): domain Bacteria; phylum Bacteroidota; class Bacteroidia; order Cytophagales; family Cyclobacteriaceae; genus Chryseolinea. Next base: position 5,701 of record DATHKA010000216.1, on the reverse strand, counting down.
ATAAGGTCAACCATGTAGTCGTCGAGCAAACCGCCGCCATTGAAACGTTCGTCGATCACGACTCCCTTTTTGTCCTGTTGCGCGAAAAAGTAGCGATTAAAGGATACAAAGCCGCTGCCACCGGTGTTCGGAACCCAGACGTAGGCGAGTTTTCCGTTTGACATCTTATCAACCATACGCCGGTTGTCTTCTACCCACGCGCGTTGTCGCAAATTGTTTTCGCTGCTTATTGGCTTCACAACCTCCTTCCAACTACCGGTGTACTCCGGCACTTTGTTGATGTGCAAGGTGGTCTGTACGTCGAGCGATCCATCCAGCATGGCATACGGATCATCTGCGACCGTAAGTTCACGCCCGTTGATCCCAACCAGGTAGTACCCCTCCTGAACCTTAATTCCTGGTCGGTCGAGTGGACTTGATAATTCAGGGTTCCAGCTCTCCGTAGTATATATGCGCGATATTTTCCATCGCTTGTTATCAGCCACTAAGTCGGCACCCAATAGCCCGACCGTTTGTTTTTCCACTTCCGGAAAGTCACCGCCGAAAACGAAGCTGTGTCCTACTGAAAGTTCACCGTTCACCTGATCGAGCACATACGTGAGGTCGCTGCGATGTTTCATGAAGGGCACCAACGGGGAATATCGTTTATGTACCTCATCCCAGTTTCTGCCATGCATGCCGGGATCGTAAAAGAAATCATGCTCATAGCGCCACGCCTCTTCAAAAATTTGCTTCCATTCTTCTGAACGGTTGAGCAGCATTCTTAAACTGATTTTCACGCCTGCTCCATCGCCTCCATTGGGTTTTTCGGTGTCCATGAGCTTCCAGCTTCCGCCCATATTGGCGAGTAATTTCTTGCCGTCGTTTGAAACAGACAGTTGTGACGCGTGCGTCGTGAACTCTTTTGCTTTCCCGTCCTCCAGAGAAAATTTATGAACGACCAATCCTGGTTCATTCTTCTTTTGTTCTCCGATAAACACGGTGCCGGCTGGTCCGCCGAGCACAACCTGATAATTTGCCGGAGGGAGTGGTAATGCAATAGTCCTCCTGCCAAGATTCTCGGCATCGACCTTTAACGGTTCAGATTCGGTTTTCGCCACCTCTGTCTTCTTTTCCTTTTTTATATCGGCAGTTTTCTGGTCAGCTTTCGCCGGTTCAGCTTTCTTGTCGTCAGCGGCCACCTCCTCATCGCTTTTGGGAACGAATGGTGAAAGGTCGTCTTTCCGGAGATTTATCACGTATACGCTATACGCCGGAGAGGCAGTCATGGCACTCGTATTTGCCCAGCCTGATGCCAATGCAAGATCCGTGCTTGCCAGGAAATAAAGATGTTTGTTGTCCCGATCCCATGCCGGAGCGAAAGAATTGGCAAAGGCATCTGTGACGGCAACAGTTTGATTGGTCGCCGACGACCAAAGCGTAATCCTCTTGAAGTTGTTCGCCCCGGTCTTCGCATAGGCAAGCCATCTGGAGTCCGGTGACCAGGCTAGCCCCAATTCCTCGCGCTCAATATTGGTGCCCCCGGTGTCGACAGTTTTAATCGTACCGAGCGCTAAATCCACGACGCGCACTCTTACCTTGTCGTCCGTAAATGCGATGAACTTTCCATCGGGCGACCAGGCAGGTGTCCACGCCATTTTCGACTCGCCAATGGCGATTTTCCTCGGCTTCGATAAGCCATCCTGAGATGCAATCAAGAGTTCATATCCCTTTCCACCGGCGTCTGAAAACCAGGCAATTTCGGTGCCCTTGGGCGACCACACCGGAGCGCGATCAGCTGCAGAAGATGTTTGCGTAAGGTTGCGCGCGTCCCCGTTCTCAACGGGAGTCGTGAAAATTTCACCACGGGATTCCATGATGATCCTTTTGCCCGTGGGGGAAACAGAAACCGATGCAATACTCTTGCTTACATCCTCCCATTTGGTTTCGGCCCATGGAAAATCTCCTTGAATCACAATAGCTAGGACGGTGGTTTGGCTGGTGGTAAGATTGAGGAGATGGAGCGTACCATCACGCTCGAACACCAGATGATCTCCGAATCCGTCCAATGACTTAACATCTGACCCTGATAAGGAAGTTACCTGCTTCAATTCGCCGCTTCCAACGGTGTAACGCCATATGTTTGTTGTCCAGTCACGGTCGGACAGAAAATAGACGTTGTCGCCTAGCCATACCGGTTGAATATCGACCGTAGAGGCATTAGGCAAAAGCTTTTCTGATTGATCAACGGTGTTAAGTATGAGTAAGGGTGTGTTCTGACCACCGCGATAATTACGCCATTCTCCGTCCCACCGATCCATCCGGTCAATCACCAGCTGCTTTCCATCCGGAGAATAGGCGGCATCGTTGCCCCACTGATGGCTAACCATTCGGGATGGACCACCATCGAGCGACACCAGCCACAGGCGATTAAAGCCCACCGGTGCCGTGTCGCGCGTCGAAGCATATAGGATCTGTTTGCTATCCGGAGTCCAGGCTTTTGAATATGATGCAGCCGGATGCCAGGTAAGTCTTTTTGGTGCTCCGCCCTCAATCGAAACAACATATACTGCAGTAGTACCCGAACGGTTCGAACTGAACGCGATCCATTTTCCGTCTGGTGATAGCTGTGGGTCGGATTCCACCGCAGCCGTACTGGTGATACGACGCACGTTGCTTCCAGACCGGTCGCTAAGCCATACATCACCGCCGTACGTGAAGGCCATGTCCTTGGCACTCAGTGAAGGTTGGCGGAGCAGCCGGGTGCCCTGAGCAAGCACTGACACAGAGGAAAATAGGAACAATAAGATGACTGAAGATTTGAACGGGTTCATAAGGGGATGGAGGTATTAAATTCCAATATAGGCAATAGAAGTATGCTCCGCCAACACGATACACTGCGAGCTTATTTCGTACCCGACACCATCGCAGGCTCGAGCTGCCAGATGTCAATTCTTGACAACTTCGCAGAACCGCCCTCGGAGAACAAGGTAATTTCTTCGCGCTTTTGATCGCCATTGAACACACCGGTGAACGTCTCTCCGTTAACGAAGACCTCAAAGAAGCTGTGATCTATCAGTACCCTGAACGTGATCATATCATTTGGCTGCAGGTGGCTATCAACGCTGCCGAGTTCGGGATATCTGGCTGGCTTTTTGAAATCGCCTTCAACACCAAATGAATTTTTCTTTACGTCGAAATATATCGTTACCGCATGCCTGACATTAGCGTCACCGCCAATTTTCAAGCCCAATCTCCCGGAAGACCTTCTATCGAATGTGGCAACAATATCCAAGGCATCTCCGCGGAACTTTAACTCCATACTATCGCGGGGAAGCATCTTGTCCATTGCGTACTGGTGCTTACCTCGAATTGAAGCGAGTTCATCAATCGGGAATTGAACAAGCCGGTCTCCGTCCAGTAGTATTTCTCTGGGTATCGTATGAACACCGTACCAGGGAAGTCCATTTGCATTACCGGATGCATACAGGTGCATCGCTTCGACAATTCTACGTGGAGATTTTCCAGGACCTTTATGATCAACGGTTAGCGGATTGAAGCAATGAAATGTATTCAAATGATCCAGCAATTTTCCCTCCGCATGGTCAGGAATAAACTTTGGAATTGCTGGGTCGAATCGGCCAACCCAGTATTTCGCAGGTCGTGTTCCTGTAATCAATACATGCTTGTTGCCAAATGGAATGAGATAGGGATACTCTGTAAACCCGCCACGCTGTTGCTCGTCGGCTCCCTGAGGCATCTTAGGAACATAAAATATTTCTCCTTCATTGATCCAGTGATGCAGATCGGTCGAAGACAATAATAAAATAGCATCACCTTTTTCGTCGGGTCGCGAACCCCAGTATTGTTTGGTCGTTATCGTGAACCATCGTTGCCCCTCTTTCCACGTGTGTCCATCGTGGTGAACCATGTCAGAAATTACGACCTCCTTGTCGGTAAAGGTCAGCAATCCTTTGTCACTGTGCGCAAGTGCGCCCTGCTTGTTATCCTGTCCCAGCGCCGTATATAACATATAGGGCATTCCATTATTGATGAACATGTTGCCCAGCCAAATTCCAAACACATCAACACTACTGTCCGGCCATACGGCTACGGGGAAGTCCTGCCAATGAATCAGGTCGGCACTAACATACTGCACCAACGGCGTTGCCGCAAGCAGCGACGACATATTCCTATAGCTGAAAACGTGGTATTTCCCCTTGTGATAAAAGGCACCTGCCGGATCCAGTATAGCGTCCATTGGACCGGTAAGATGATATACCGGCCTGCGATGGTCAGCCGCCATAACCCGTCGCATTTGCTTGCCGAGCGCAACTGTCGTGGCCGTGTCCGCCCTCCTGGAGGCAAGGAAGAAATTGCGATAGGCTTGCAACGCTCCAGACACGCTATTCTCAGCAGCATCAGTAAGCGAGGCCTTACCACATAGTTCTGACACGCGCTCGTCTGCGAGGTAATGATCCCAGATAGCAATGTGGTCAACACTTCCCTCAAATTTTTTCTCGAAAAGCATTTTTACAATGTCGTCCGGAAAACTTCTCAAAGGCATTTTTTGCAGCCACCACTTACCAACGTATGCGCTACCCGAATGGATCGACGAAAGCGTTCCTCCCAATGATGTGCTTCCCAGCCGCACGCCATCGAGCACTACGTTTAGTTCGCCGTCTTTGTACCGCACGACCAGGTCATGCCAGACTTTAAGTTTAACGTGATTGAATGGCATTTCGCGATACTGGGTGCCGATCGAGTCTTTGATTGCTGCAATGACCAGCAGAAGTCCGCTTTCATGCACCAACACAGACATTCGTTCTGTATGGAAAATACCCCCAGACCCTTCCGGATAAAATCTGATGGCCAGTGTTCCCTCTTGCGCAGGCATAACGGGAGAATGCTCCGTAAATGAGAACCAGTTGGTGCCGTCGAACCGATAGTTTAGGCCGTCGCTTCTGTGCGCGTCGTGTGATTCATCAACTTGTGGTTGAGGTGCGTTGGCTGATGGCTTTAGCTTATGGTTTCCGGAATTATCAGTGAGCTCATTAAACTTCCAGGCTATGTTGGCGGCGTTGATAATGTCTTGCGAAAAGGCAAGATCCGGCATCGATCCGACCATTACCAGTAACAAAAAGTGTACGCATTTCATATGTTCTGTCGCCCGGATTATCTGACGCTCGACGCTAAGCGACTGTTATTTAAGAATAATCAAGATTATCTTCTAACAAAACATAAACGCACGGCTGATTACGCAAAAAAAACAATGACATCCTGGCATGGCAATTCCACGAAAGCAAGTACCAACCCTCTCGTACGGTTTACAACACTTTTACAATACCATCCACGGGATATGTATCATCGCGCCTGCCGGGATCAAGGTTACTTTACCTTTAACATTACTACATCGTAATTGCTTCCAGAAATTTTCTGTTCAGATTCCAAGGCCCCTGTCAATACAGTGTCGTTTTCGCTGAACAACCCGGTGTAAGTAGAAGCAGCATATAAATTCGCAATAGTATAATTATCCTATTACGAGGGCGATAAAATTTGTACTGGGATTCATGGACCGAAGACGTTTTTCTTATTGCCCTTCGTTTCGACCAATTCTTTATAACTTTCTTCTGGAAGCCCACCAATCATAATCCAGACAATACCTTTGGTTCCAACAATCGCCGCTATAACATCACTCATTGGCGTTGTAATCGACTTAAAT
>DATHKA010000215.1:0-17105 GCA_035489615.1 Chryseolinea sp. | reverse complement strand
CACGTTAAGGTATCCGCGCGCGATGTTGAGCTGTACAACTGCTACACCAACCAGGTCGAGAGCTCACTGGAGGAGCTTGAAATCGATGAAGAGGTGCCTCTTGATAAGGCCCTGGGAAATAAGCATCTGAACTTCCGGATTGTTTTCAACGACAAGTATAAAGTGGAGGGCGGCGATGCGATGTTTTTTGTCATTCATCCGCTGCATGAATTAGGAGAAAAATATCAGCGTAATCTTTCTGTAGAACCTATTTCATTGGATTCGCGAATTGTGTCGCTTGCCGTGAATGGCGAAGTGCCCGGGAAAGAGCAGTTGTTTCTGAACACACTCATCAAGCAATACCTCGACGTTTCAACTGCCTCAGAACATGGGATGACGCTTCAGACACTGAAGTTTATAGAAGATCAGCTCAACAGTGAATCGGATACCTTGAGTGAAAAGATGCGCGCTTACCTGCTCGACAAACGCGTAGAGACACGCATGGCATTGGCGTCTGTCGTTACGGATAAGACCGTTGTGGACAAGCCTTACACAGCGATGGGCGGAGAGCCCGTCTCACCACTGCCCGAAGTAGTATATGGCTTAGCCATCGCCGCCGCATTCCTTTCGGTTATTTTGATAACGGTATTGAAAGATGTTTGGCGGGATACCCTCATCACGGCCGAAGACGTTGAGGCCACGACCAAGATACCCTTGATAGGTACCATCAGTCATGCCAAGAAGCGAGAGCAGAATGCGATCGTTGCCCATGCGCGTTCCGCTGTAGGAGAGTCGTTCCGTTCCCTGCGGGTGAACTTGCAATACCTCACACTAAATGCCAATGCCAGCGTTATTGGAATCACGTCGTCAAGAGAGAGCGAAGGAAAGACTTTTTGCTCGGTCAACCTTGCTGCTGTGATGGCGTACTCAGGTCGCAGAACGGTGTTGATCGACACCGACATGCGTCGCCCAAGAGTCGCTTCGTATTTTCAGATTGAAAACAGAAAAGGACTTTCAAACTTTCTCGTTGGCGATGGCTCTATCAAAGAAATCATTAACAACACGGAGCACAAGGGTTTTGATGTGATTGGTTCAGGTCCGATTCCACCCAATCCCATCGATCTGATTGGCAATCCGAGAATGGAGGAACTGATTCAATCCTTAAAGCAGTCTTACAGCACAATCATTATAGACTCGCCTCCGCTTGGGTATGTTTCGGAATACATCATCCTGATGAAGTATACCGACGCGAACCTGTACGTTGTCCGGTCTGATTATACCAATCGAAAGAGCTTGAAGAGAATTAATAAACTTCTCGATCGCGAGAAAATTGGCAACTTCAGTATTCTGTTGAACGACGTGCAACCGTCGAAGGAATCGGGCAACTATTACGCTTACGGATACGGCTATGGCTACAAGTACTAGTACGACGTAGCAAATAGAGGGTAGATATATGGCCTTTCTGTAAAGGCATACCAGCTGTTAAAACGGCGTAAAAACTCCAAAAAGCCCCTTTTTGCGCGACATGATTACAATCATTCTGTTTTCCAACCGCCGTCATTAACCGTGTCTGATAATCGGGCTACTTTTAAACATTGGATGGCGTTTCCCCGGTCGTTCAGTTGGAAATATCAACACTTATCGAGTGTATGGATTGTTACCTTCTGCAAACTGACAGGATGAACTCAACAAAATGTAGTGGCTTTTTTTAACACCCAATTAACATGAATCATCACCCGACACAAGGCAAGTGCAGATTCTGCCAAGCCCCCCTCGAACAGACTTTTGTCGACCTTGGAATGTCACCGTTGTGCCAAGATCACGTCAAGCCGGAAGAACTGAACCGAATGGAACCGTTCTATCCTTTGCATGCTTATGTATGCGGCTCATGCTTCCTGGTTCAGCTCGAGGAATTTGTAGCCCCGGCCGAAATCTTCAACGATTATGCTTATTTCTCTTCCTACTCCGATTCGTGGCTGAAACATGCCAAAGCGTACGTTGACAAGATTACGGAAAGACTCCAGTTACAGTCTGGCAGTCTCGTGGCGGAGTTGGCGAGTAACGATGGTTATTTGTTGCAGTATTTCCTGGAAAAGAATGTTCCTGTGTTAGGTATTGAGCCAGCGTCGAATGTGGCTGAGTTTGCCATCTCGAAGCGAGGCATCCGCACGGAGAATAAGTTCTTCGGTTTGAATACCGCGACCGAACTTACGGCCAAATACGGCAAGCCAGATCTGCTCATTGGTAACAATGTGCTGGCCCACGTTCCAGATATCAACGATTTCGTATCGGGCATGAAGGCGTTCCTGGGTGCTCAGGGTGTGATTACGATGGAATTTCCTCACCTGCTTCGTTTGGTGGAGAGAAATCAGTTTGATACGATCTATCACGAGCACTTCTCGTATTTATCGTTCACAACGGTTGATAAGATTTTCAAGTATCACGGTCTTTCAATCTTCGACGTGGAAGAGCTCAGTACACACGGGGGATCGATCCGCATTTATGCGAAACATCGCGAAGATAGCAGCAGGACCATACTGCCTTCGGTTGCCTCTATGCTGATGCAGGAGTTGAATGCCGGAATGCTTGAAATGAGTTTCTATACCAGCTTCGAAAAGAATGTGCGTCTTACCAAGATGAGAATTCTCGAGTTCTTGATAGAAGCAAAAAACAACGGCAAGACCATTGTCGGTTATGGTGCCCCGGGCAAGGGAAATACACTGCTCAACTATTGTGGGGTACGAACAGATTTTATTGATTATACAGTAGATCGCAATCCGAAGAAACAAGGAAACTTCCTTCCCGGAACGCTCATTCCTATCTATGAACCAGCGATGATTCGCGAGACGAAACCTGATTATGTGTTCATCTTGCCCTGGAACCTGAAGGATGAAATCATGGAGAGCATGTCGTTCATCCATGAGTGGGGAGGAAAGTTTGTCGTCCCAATACCTGAATTGAAAGTTCTGGATTCGCGCTGGTTGTCGCGCTACAAACACGCGAGCTAGTTCGCTTTCCTCAGTCAAAGGATAAGGCCCTTCCTTATCCTTTTTTTATTTCCCTTTATTTGCAGTTCGACACGATATCATATTCTCCATGGATAAAGAAGTCGCGGTGAGCCAAAGCCGGGGTCTGGAAATGCACGAGCTTAGCACCAGGCTGTTTCCGATTTGCAGAAGCATTACCGGGAATGGCGTGCGCGAGACTTTACGTATCCTTTCGGAGATAATTCCACTCGGCGTGAAGGAAATCCCCACCGGGACGAAGGTATTCGACTGGGATGTTCCCCGCGAGTGGAACATTACTGACGCTTACATAAAGGACGCTGATGGAAGAAGGGTAATTGACTTTGCGCGTTCCAATCTCCATGTGCTGAATTACAGCGTGCCCATTCACCAACAGGTGAGCCTGGAAGAACTCCGCAAGCATCTTTACTACCTGGAAGATCATCCGGACTGGATACCCTATCGCACTTCCTATTATAAGGAGGATTGGGGGTTCTGCGTTACGCACAATCAGTATAAACAACTAAATGATCCTGCCTACGAAGTATGCATAGCCTCTACGTTGGAGCCGGGATCATTGACTTACGGCGAATATTTTATTCCGGGAGAAGTAGAGGATGAAGTACTAATTTCGGCCCATGTCTGTCATCCTTCGCTGGCGAACGACAACCTGGCGGGTCTTGCCGTGGTCAGCTCGCTGGCAGAGACACTCAGCAAAAGGAAAAATTATTACTCCTATCGCTTCCTGTTTATACCCGGAACGATTGGCGCTATCGCCTGGCTTGCTCAAAATGAAGAACGTGTGCATCGAATTCAATTTGGGTTGGTTGCCTCGCTGCTGGGTGATCCGGGACCATTCACATACAAGAGGTCGCGCAGAGGCAATACGGAAATTGACAGGATCGCCGAGTACGTATTAGCAAAACACGGGGAACGCAATAAGGTTATTGACTTCTTCCCGTATGGTTACGACGAGCGACAGTTTTGTTCGCCAGGGTTTAATCTGGCTGTCGGGTGCTTGTCGCGTACACCGTTCGGGCAATATCCACAATACCATACATCGGCCGATGATCTTGATTTCATCACGCCTGAGTCGATGGAGGAATCCTATGACGTATATCTTGAAATTCTTTCCATCCTGGATCAGAATCGCTTCTATATAAACACCAATCCCAAATGCGAACCCCAGCTTGGAAAGCGAGGTTTATATAGTTTGAAGGGAGGGAATAATGACGCAAAGGCATTCCAAATGGCTTTGCTTTGGACGCTTAATCTTGCTAGTGGGGAATATTCGCTATTAGACATTGCCCAGCGATCTAATACCGATTTCAGTGTGATCAGAGAAGCTGCCTCGCGTTTGGAGGAAAGCGGCTTGTTAAAGCCGGCGGGCAGATGATTGCAAAGTGCTCGCCTCGGAGCACGCGTTACCTTTTACGTCCATTCAGGTACTGAGCAACCTAGCCATACAACGTGCTGGAGGTGAGTCGACTTGAGCGCATGCTGAGGTGAGCCCGGCGCAAACCATTGCTGTAGATTTCATACTGACTTAGTATGATTTCAATCTGCGAAACGAATGATTACAGTCATGATGCAGCCTTTAGAAAATGGGCTTTTTTGTGAAACTACTTTACAATAAAAAAGGATCAATACAATACCCCTATGAAAGCAGTAATTTTTGCCGGTGGATTTGGTACCCGGATAAGCGAAGAAAGCGGCGTCCGTCCCAAGCCGATGGTTGAGGTTGGCAACAAACCAATTTTGTGGCACATTCTCAAAATCTACTCACACTACGGCATCAATGATTTTATCATTTGTTGTGGCTACAAGTCGTACGTTATCAAAGAATATTTCGCAAACCTGTTCCTGCACACGTCCGATGTGACATTTGATCTGGTGAGCAACAAGATGCAAGTGCACAATACTAAAGCGGAACCGTGGAAGATAACGCTTGTTGAAACCGGTGAAGATACCATGACCGGTGGTCGCCTCAAACGGGTAAAAGAGTATATCGGAAACGAGACGTTCTGTCTCACATACGGTGATGGTGTTAGCGACGTTAACATTACTGAACTCATCAAGTTTCACAAAGAACAGAATGTAAAAGCTACGCTGACTGCCGTACAACAGCCAGGCCGTTTTGGAGCCTTTACACTCAATTCTTCGGATGTCAGGATCAACAACTTCAAAGAGAAACCGCTGACGGGTGAAACGCCATGGATTAACGGTGGCTACTTCGTTTGCGAGCCGTCGGTTATTGATCTTATCGAGGATGATAAGACCACGTGGGAACGCGAGCCGTTGGAAGAATTGGCGAATTCTGGTAACCTGGCAGCTTATAAACACGCAGGCTTCTGGCAGGCTATGGACACGCTTCGTGACCGGCACTTCCTGGAGGACCTTTGGAAGTCGGGTAAAGCGCCGTGGAAGATCTGGAAATAACCTAAAAAATCATTCTGTATAATTGACTATAATTGTAATACGTGCATATGAAAATCGTCATTTTTGGTAACATGGGCTATGTCGGCCCTGGAGTTGTCTCGAGACTTCGGGAAACATACCCTAAGGCTACTCTCATCGGATACGACACGGGATTCTTTGCCAGTTGTCTCACCGACGTTGATTTCCTTCCTGAGCGCAAACTGGATCATCAATATTTTGGTGACATCCGAAATGTTCCTGACTTCGTGCTGGAAGGTGCTGACGTGGTAGTCAACCTGGCCGCTATCTCGAACGATCCTATGGGAACTAAGTTTGAAGAAGTGACGCTTGATGTGAATCACAAATCGGGTATCGCGTTGGCAAAGCGCGCGAAAGAACTCGGTGTGAAGTCGTTCGTTTTTGCTTCGAGCTGTAGCATGTATGGCGCGGCGAGCGAAGCCGCAAAAACGGAAGACTCTACACTTAATCCACTCACAGCATACGCCCGTTCTAAGGTATTTACCGAGCAGGACCTGCAGCCTTTGGCTGATGACAAGTTTATGATCACCTGTCTTCGGTTCGCTACGGCGTGTGGCATGAGTCAGCGCTTGCGCCTTGACCTGGTATTGAATGACTTTGTGGCCTGTGCCTTATCATCGAAACACATTACCATTCTCAGTGACGGTTCGCCCTGGAGACCACTGATCAACGTGAAGGACATGGCTATAGCGATAGATTGGGCGCTTACTCGTCCGGCATCGATCGGTTCATTCCTGGCGGTTAATACAGGTAGCGACGAGTGGAACTACCAGGTGAAAGACCTCGCCGAAGCAGTTGCTTCGGTCATTCCAGGAGTGAAAGTTTCCATCAACACAGAAGCACCGCCGGATAAGCGCTCTTATCGCGTAAACTTCGCGCTGTACAAAAAACTGGCGCCTAATCATCAGCCCAAATACGATTTGCTTACAACCATCAAAGAACTTAGAGATGGGTTGGATTCAATGAGGTTCAACGATTCTGATTTTCGTGATTCCAAGTTAATGCGATTGAAAGTGTTGACTTCGTTGATGGAAAAGAAACAGTTGAGCGGTGATTTGAAATGGCAATAACAGTCTGTAAAAAACAACTATGATATTCACGGAGACTAAACTTAAGGGCGCATTTATCATTGATGTAAAGAGGCTGGAAGATGAACGTGGTTTCTTCGGGCGTGCATGGTGCAAGCACGAGTTTGAAGAGCATGGTTTAAAAGCAAATGCCGCTCAGGCAAACGTTTCGTACAACAAGGTGAAGGGAACCCTGCGGGGCATGCACTACCAGGTTGCACCATTCGCCGAAACGAAAACCATACGATGCACAGCGGGAGCGATTTATGATGTCATCATTGACATCCGTCCCGATTCGCCTACTTATAAGCAGTGGATTGGCGTGGAGTTAACGGAGGAAAGTTTCCGCATGCTGTATGTACCGGAGGGTTTCGCTCATGGGTTCGTTACGTTAAAGGACCACACATCGGTACATTATGTTGTGACTGAGTTCTATACCCCGGGTGCGGAAGCAGGGATTCGCCACGACGATCCTGCCTTCAACATTGTATGGCCCATCAAGCCTTCCGTTATCTCGGAAAAGGACTTGGTGCACCCCGACTTCAAAGAGATAATTGTGACTAAGTAATAACACGCAAAAGGAAAGAACTATATGGTAATCGTAGATACCGCACTTGCAAAGCGAGGGGCCGAAAACAATCCGGTGAAAGTTGGATTGGTTGGAGCAGGATTTATGGGAAGAGGAGTCGTCCTACAAATTGTGAATTCCGTTCCCGGGATGGAGGTTGTTGCGATATACAACCGAACGACCGAGGGTGCGCGACGCGCCTATGTCGAAGCGGGAATCGAAGACTTCGAAATAGTTAATTCGCAGGCAGCTTTGGAGGATCGCATCGCGAAAGGAAAATACTCCGTCACAGAAGATCCGCTGTTGCTTTGCCGTGCCGAGAACATCGACGTAATCATTGAAGTAACAGGCGCGGTAGAGTTCAGTTCTCGGGTAGTTTTTGAAGCCATTCAGAATCGGAAGCACGTCGTCATCATGGGAGCCGAACTTGATGGAACGGTGGGCGGTATTTTAAAAGTTTACGCTGACAAGGCGGGCGTAATTTTAACGAACGCCGACGGCGACCAGCCAGGGGTGGAAATGAATCTGTTCCGTTTTGTTAAGGGTATCGGCGTGAAGCCTGTACTTTGCGGTAACATCAAGGGACTTCAGGATCCTTATCGAAATCCCACGACGCAGGAGGGCTTTGCCAAGAAGTGGGGCCAGAACCCTGCTATGGTGACCTCGTTTGCCGACGGTACCAAAATATCATTTGAACAAGCGATTGTGGCGAATGCCACAGGCATGACGGTTGGAAAGCGGGGCATGTTTGGCCCGACATTACCCTCAGGCACTCCGTTGAAGGAAGTACTTGACAAATATCCCCTGGAGGCATTGTTGTCGGGTCCTGGTATAGTTGATTACGTGGTGGGCGCGGATCCGGGACCTGGTGTGTTCGTCCTGGGTACTCACGACCACCCGAAACAAAAGCACTACCTCAATCTTTATAAACTGGGTGAGGGGCCGTTGTATCTTTTCTACACACCCTATCACCTCTGTCACTTCGAAGTACCGTTCACAGCAGCGCGCGCCGTGCTGTTTAATGATGCGGCCATCACGCCGTTGGGCGCACCCCGCGTGGAAGTGGTAACCACGGCAAAAATCGACCTGAAGGCAGGACAGAAACTGGATGGCCTTGGCTGTTATATGACCTACGGGCAATGCGAAACAGCAGAGATCACCAGCGAGCAGCAACTGCTGCCGATGGGCCTTGCCGAGGATTGTATCCTGACGCGCGATGTTCCGAAAGATAAAGTCCTGACATATGCCGATGTTACTCTTCCCAAAGGTCGCTTCAGCGATAAGCTCCGTCAGGAACAAAATGAATATTACAGTGTCATAGCTTGACCACGAACAATGCGGATAGGGCGTCCGTTACCCAGGTAGACCGAGCGACCTTATCCAGCAAACTAATGACTAACATAATCTGATAGAAGTGCAATACGATGTAATAATAGTCGGCGGCGGTGCCGTGGGCCTGGCGACAGCCTTGCAGCTAAAAAAGCAGAATCCCAAGCTGAAAGTCGTAGTACTCGAAAAGGAAGCCGTGGTGGCAAACCATCAGACGGGTAACAACAGCAACGTGATTCACTCTGGCGTTTATTACAAGCCCGGCAGCTTGAAGGCAAAGAATTGCATTGGTGGATACAACATGCTGCTCGACTTTCTAAGAGAGAATGAAGTACCCTTCAATTTGTGCGGTAAGGTCATCGTTGCCACGGAAGAGAGAGAATTGCCCGCCCTGAAAACCATTTATGAGCGGGGTCAGGCCAATGGGCTCTCAAACCTGAAGATGCTTACGGGCCCACAGGTTAAGGAATATGAGCCGCATGTCGCCAGCATCGCCGGTATTCACGTGCCACAGACAGGTATTGTGGATTATCGCGTGGTCGCCGAAAAGTATGCCGAACTGTTCCAGAAATATGATGGCCACCTCAAGTTGGGTGAAAAAGTCCTCGACATTCAGTTAGGCGATGGCCAGGCGGTAGTGGTTACGCAAAAGGGAAGCTACACCGGGAAGCTGGTGGTGAACTGTGCGGGGCTGTATTCAGATAAGATTGCCAGGCTAACCCTGAAGGACGTTAACTTCAAGATCATACCATTCCGTGGAGAATACTACAAACTTCGCAAGGAGAAGGAGTATCTCTGCAAGACATTGATTTATCCGGTTCCCGATCCCAATTTTCCGTTCCTTGGCGTGCATTTCACCACCATGGTGGGAGGTGGCGTGGAGTGCGGACCTAACGCAGTACTCGCGTTTAAGAGGGAGGGCTACAAGAAGTCGGATGTCAGCCTCCCTGAATTGGCTGAAACGCTTGCCTGGCCCGGCTTCCGCAAGGTGGCTGCCAAATACTGGCGCACGGGGCTGGGGGAGATACATCGCTCTTATTCCAAGGCGGCCTTTACAAAGGCCCTGCAGAAACTGATGCCTGACATTCGGGAGGAGGACCTTGTGCCCGGTGGGGCGGGTGTTCGGGCCCAGGCCTGCGACCGCACCGGAGGCCTTCTGGACGACTTTCTCATCCTGGAGGACAAACAGGTCATCAACGTCTGCAACGCGCCCTCGCCGGCTGCTACATCGTCGTTGGCCATCGGCAAGACGGTTGCGGACTGGGCGGGAAAGCGCCTGTAATCACGGCATATCGCTGCATTAGGAATTCCAATCACTCCAGATAGAAAGCACCCGGCCGTATGCGGGGTGCTTTTTTGTTTTAAGATGCTGATAACCAGATCGGTATGGGAATTGATGCGCTATTTGCCTATAGCCTCCCGATCAGTGCTCCTTACATTTCGCCGGCACCTCAAGGAAGTCCCTGGCGGCGAAGTCCCTGGTGGCGCTTTCAATTCACCGTTTCGGTTGTGCCGATCGCGGAACCCGTCACCGTTTTTCAACAAATCGAGCAGTATACGTGGCCTTGCGGGTGCTCTTTTCGGCGTTCAGCCCTATCGTGACTTGATGTATTCCGTCCGGGAACACACTGCTTGAAAATAGGCTCAATGCGTGCAAGTCGGCGGACGCGCAACAGCACAAAAAAAGTCGCGTCAACTATTCGGTTGAAGCGACTTTTGCCTAGGCGATTAAAACCAATTAATTAATGTCAGTAGGCACCTTTTTCGCCCTTAACCATATTCCAAACGGTGAGGAAAATGATCTTAACGTCGAGGGCGAGACTCCAGTTCTCCATGTAGCTCACATCATATTCTACACGCTTTTCCATCATGCTCACTTCCTTCGTTTCGCCGCGGAAGCCATTTACTTGCGCATAGCCGGTAATACCAGGAGTGACGAAATGACGAACCTTGTACTTCTTTATGGCTTCACTGTACTGGTCAGTTTGTGCGCTGATGTGCGGACGCGGCCCGACCACGGACATATCGCCAAGCAATACGTTAATGAACTGTGGCAATTCGTCGAGGTTGGTCTTCCTCAGGAAGCGACCGACGCGGGTAATGCGTGGATCGTCTTTGGTGGCCTGACGTTCGGAAACACCGTGTATGAACATGCTGCGAAACTTCCAGCAAAGGAAGAGCTTGTTCTTCTTACCCTGACGGGGTTGCTTGAAGAATATAGGACCTTCCGAATCCAGTTTGATCGCAATCACGATGATCGGCAACACGATGGGATACACCGTAAGAATAACCAGCATTGAAAACGCGATGTCGAACAGGCGCTTCAGGAATACGTTTACCGCCATACCCAGGGGCTCGCGACGCGTCGTAAGCACCGGAATAGAATCGAGCATGAACATGTTGTATTTCTCAGAGACCACGTCGCCGAAGTCGGGCGTGATGCGGAGATAAATACAATTGTCATCTGCAAATTTCGATATATCGGAAAGCAGCTCTTCGTTGCCAGGAGGGAGGGCGAAGTAGATTTCATCGATCGACTCCTTGATACAAAATGCTTTCAGGTCGGCAAATTTTCCCTTGATCAGCGCATTGTGTACAATGAGTGGATCGGGGTTGTTGTCGAAATAGCCTTTGAAATTGTAACGTGCGAAGTCATGAGATTCGAAAAACTCATACAACGCCCGGCCTGAATGTGTTGCACCCACGATGACGATCTTTCGCTGGTCGAAGCCAGAGAACTCAAAGTATTTCCAGGTGATCTTGTAGGCTACACGCGAAACAACCAGCAGTGTGAAAGTTAAGGCGTACAACACGGGCACGAACATGCCTTGCAGCTGATAGAGATTGGTGGTGAACAGCAACAGCATCAGCAGGCAGAAGTGGACGAGCAATGAGCCGGCCAGATTCCACACGATATTCTTGAACGAGGTAAGTTTGTTGATTCTATAGATCTCACTCAGAAAACCGGAGATCACCCAGATTAAACTGAAGATGAGAAAGAACGACGTCTCTTGATTGTCGGGAATGCCGTCTTCTATGCCGAATTTTTTCGCCATAGTGAAGGCAAGCGAAATGAGGTAGAAATCGAGGATAAATACCATCATTTTAATGACGCGAGAATAATATTTATCTTCCATGAGAGATGAGAATTAAGCCAGACATGCTATAAATGTAATTTGTGAAGCATTCCTGCCTAATGACCACGGTCATCGTATAGCAAAACATTGCTCATCTGCGCTAAAAACGGGTTTTTTGCCCCCGTTATATGCATTTTACATCGATTGCGGATACCTGAAATCGGTGTAAGATTTTTTTAAAAAATCAAAAAAAAATATTTCGACCCCCCTTGTGATGACGCGGATCGGCAAAAAAGGCCCGTAAAATCGCGGTTTTCTGCTATTTGTACTTCATTACCCGATTGGCGAATGCCATGAGCAGGTGCTCAAGCTTAGCCTTTTCAAGGATCTTGATGCCCTCGTCGGTGATTTCAATCAGCCCTTCATCTTTGAAATCGGCCAAAGTCCGGTTAAGCGATTCTGTAGCCGTACCGATCATGTTCGAAATATCCTTGCGGGCAATGGTAATGATTTCCTTTTTATTGGGGACGTTGTGCTCGTTGTAGATACGGAGTAACGCACCCGCTACGCGCTGACGCACGGACTGATAAGCCAGATCGAGCAACCGGTTCTCAGCCTCTATCAAGTTGTTCGAAAGCATCTTGATAAACTTGCGTGCCATATCCTTGCTCGAATAAATGAGCGTAAGGAAGTCTTGTTTTGGAATGATGGAAATTTCCGCCTCCTCCAGCACTTCCGCGCTTTCGTTGTGCTGGCGCTCTTCCAGCAGCGGAACGTATCCGAGGAAATCACCCGCTGAATGAATACTGGTGATTAACTCCTTTCCATCGTAGTTAACCTTGTACGTTTTCACCTCGCCACTGATAATAAAATACAAGTCGGATGGCGTTTGTCCTTCCATAAAAACAAACTCCTTTTTCTTGAACAGGCGGGCGGGGCGATTTTCTGATAATTTCTGAAACTCCTTGAGCTCACGCGCCTTGTTGAAGAACGTATTCACATCGTACAGGTCGTTCTTGTTGGCGTTGTTGCTCGCCTTCAGCAACTGGCTTTTCTTGAGCCTGATCTCGACCACCTTCAACAAGTCGAGCCCCTCGAACGGTTTCGTTACATAGTCGTCGGCGCCCATGTTCATGCCGGTCCGCAGGTCGTTCCTATCGGCCTTGGCCGTTAGAAATACAAAGGGAATATTAGCGGTATCGGGATCGCTGTTGAGAATGTGAAGTACGCCATAGCCATCCAGTTCAGGCATCATTACGTCGCACAAAATAAGATCCGGGTGTTGTTGCTGCGCGATTTCAACCCCGATCTTGCCATTTGGTGCGCTGAGCACGTTGTAATGGGCAAGCTTCAGGATGCTGCAAATATTTTCCGCCATCTCCTTGTTGTCTTCAATCAGGAGGATCGTTGGTTTCATAGGGCCTTAATTTCGTTGGCGGCCCTATGGCTAATGCCTCAGGCCTGTTTTTCCAAAATGTCCAGGGTAACCACAGGAATGTTAGCGATAAAAGTTGTTCCCTTATTCACCTGGCTGGTGAATTCAATGGTTCCCTTTAAAAGGCGAATATACTTCTTTGCAATGTTCAAGCCTAATCCAGTCCCCTCAATGTTGTTCGCATTTTGCCCACGGTAGAATCGGCGGAAAATCTGATGTTGTTCTTCTTCCGGAATGCCAATGCCATGATCCGACACACGAATTTTCAGGTTGTCCTGTCTCAACTCAACAACCAAATCTATCTCGGCATCAAATGCCGAATACTCGATAGCATTCGATAAAAGGCTCATCAGAATGTTCTTCAGAAGCAGCTGGTCTGTCATCACCGTACAGGCAACGCCGTCGTAGGTAAAATTGATCCTTTGCTTTGCTTTCTTGATCGAGCCAACCTCCTGAAGAAACTCCTGGAAGAACGACTTGATCTCCGTTTCGCTGAACGCAACCTTTACTTTGCCATCCTCAAGCTTTCCGAGTGAGAGAAAGTCGTTCAATAAGCCTGTCACATTGTGCACGGCACGTTTCACCTTGTCGAAGTACGACTTGCGTTCCTGATCATCAGCCTCTACGTTGTTTTCAAGCAGGAACACCGACGACAGGATCGTACTAAGGGGTGTTCTGAACTTGTGAGAAGCCATCGTGACGAACTGAGACATTAACAGGTTCAATTCCTTTTCCTTATCGAGCGCTTTCAGCAGGTTATTTTCAAGTTTCTTGCGGTCGGTGATATTCCGGATCACAACCAGGATTTCGTTGATCTCACCTTTTCCGTCGGGGATAGGTACAGCATTAACGGTGTAGACCTCGTGATTAAGCACGGTTTCGAACGCAACGTCTTCGCCCTGAAGCGCTCTGCGCAATTCGTGCTGCGCATTGATCGCAGCGTACTCCCCCTTTACGTCATGTTTGTGAAGTCCCAGGGCCTCAAGTCCGCGACCGTCGGCAATCGTATACCGCATATCCCGGTCAAGCACGCAGATCACGCCATCCGGAAAGTGGTGTGCCATGGCCTCGTGCAGGTGGCGCGCCTTTTGAAGCTCGTTCTCAACGCGGTTCTTGTCGCTTCGGGCGACCTCCTTTTCCCTGATCGCCTGCGCCAGTTTGGCGACAGCTTCCTCACGTTCTGCAATGGCTGAATCGAGCATAACCAGTTGTCCTTCAGCTGACTCGAAGGGGTTGTTGCGGACTCTGGCGATCACGGAAAGCGAGATGGAGAACAAGAGCAGGAGCCTGATCGTGATCTCAAAATTCTCCGTGTTCGGCGGGTATTCGGCGACAAAGTAACCCAGCACGATAAAGGAATTCGTTACGAGCCCCAGAACGACTCCATGAATGAACTTTCCAGGCGTGGTGAAGATAAAGATCGCGGCAAGCAGATAGACGAGATCGCCCCATGGAAAGATCAAATCCATAAAGAAGATCCCCGCGATCAGCAGCAACCCTAAGACGACCCTATTTGTATAATTTACCAGCATCCGAGTACGATTTCCTGATAGCCCTCTGCGTTAACAAACGCTAACGAAGGGGACTACACTATTCAAAGTGAAGAATTTTGGGGCCTTATTTTTGTCCGTTTGTCGACTTTCGCCGAATCCTCCGCTCGAAGCTCGTCCGAACAGGAATGGGACTCAAACGCACCAAGGTACAACGACCCCAGAAGGCTAACTGATGATAGGGGTCATCACCGGAAAAGACTTTAAACGCACGATTCAGGCTGCTACCCACGGTTTTCCGGGGGAGGCCTGTCATTCAGTCTAGTATCCAGCGCGTTTAAGCTTCTTCTTTAATCACAACCTTCTCCATGACATCACCGGCGCGGATGTCGTCAATCAAATCCAGGCCCTCATATACCTTCCCAAACACAGTGTGATTTCTATCCAGGTGAGCGGTGCCCGCTCGTGAGTGGCAAATGAAAAACTGGGATCCTCCGGTATTGCGGCCGGCATGGGCCATAGAGAGAACGCCGCGGTCATGGAATTGGTTCTTTCCGGTGAGCTCGCAATTGATGTGGTAGCCGGGACCGCCGCGACCTGTGCCTTCCGGGCATCCTCCCTGAATCATGAAATTGGGGATAACACGGTGGAAAATGAGCCCGTTGTAGAAACCCTTCTCTGCCAGCGTCACGAAGTTTTTCACGGTGTTTGGCGCATCTTCTTCAAAGAAACGGATTTTGAGTACGCCCTTTTTTGTATGGATCTCGGCTGTTTTCATAGTGATTTTTTCGTATACCTTTTTAGTTTCCGGGGTGCAAGTTACAAGAGCTTTGTAATTTTGTGCAAAATGGAACGGTTCGTTTACCGGTTAGGCTGGTGCGCCATCGCAAAAATAAACGTACAGAACAAGACGTAGCTAAGTCAAAGTGAACCAATGGATTATATCCAGCATAACTGTACAGGTATTTTTGCTACGGCGCACTGGTATTGTAAACTACGTGAACGAGGCCATAGCACATCATGAAACCATGTTCCTCGCGAAAGCGAACGTATGACACCGCCGCCCAGGCTGAACATGCCTTGCTTGAGCTTCAAGGCAGGAGTGAATTTCGCGCCGGCGACGGACCTGTCGGGGTCTATCGATGTGATATTTGCGGCGGATACCATCTTACATCCAAAGGATCGATGAATCCAACTTTGGCGAGCCAGTTGCGCGACGGTTCGATCCAACGTCAACGCGAAGTGAATCGTTGGATTGATAAGTTGAAAGGCCGCAGGTGAGGACCCTTGCTTTGGCTTTCACTTTACTGCATCGTCGAACAATTAAATCAGCCTTGCGCTATCCTATCAGGGCCGGTTCACCATGCCACTGCGGCGTTTGGAAAACGATCTCCACTTCGTGTTGACGGCCATCATCCAGTAACGTGACATAGGGATTTGCCTGATCATCGCCGTCGACCCTGATCGCAGGGGACTGATGTGTAGCCGCACGCTTTGCTCGAATCTGATACTTTGCCTTCCCCCAGCGATAGTCGATAGTGAATTGATCCCATTTAGCAGGTGTAGCTGGTTCAATCCAAAGCTTATCACCCTCGCGCCGTACGCCGAGAAACGATGATAGGATTAGCTGGTACATCCATCCGGCGGATCCCGTGTACCATGTCCAGCCACCGCGCCCCGTGTGGGGATGAACACCGTATACGTCGGCAGCCATCACATAGGGCTCCACCTTATAGATGTTCATGTCCGAAGCATTGCTGCCGTGGTTGATCGGATTGATGAGACTCAATAGTTCCCACGTGCGCGCGGTGTCACCCAGCTTGGCAAAAGCCATTACCATCCAAACGGCTGCATGCGTGTACTGCCCGCCGTTCTCTCGTACACCAGGAACATAACCTTTAATATAACCGGGATCGAGTGCTGATTTATCGAAGGGGGGGTCCAGTAACTGCAGGAGGCCCTTGTCGCGATTCACCAGGTAGCGGTTCACAGCCCGCATGGACTGTTCGGAGCGGTGTGGATCACCGCCACCTGAGAGGACAGACCAACTTTGCGAAATGGAATCAATACGGCATTCGTCGTTCGAGGAAGAGCCGAGGGGCGTGCCGTCGTCGAAATACGCGCGACGGTACCATTCGCCGTCCCAGGCGTTCAGATCAATATGACGCTTGAGTTCGATTGCCCGTGCCTGGCAAGTGGCAACAAATGCGTCGTCGTTGCAAAGCGTAGCCACGGCCTGAAATCTGACGAGCACGTCATAGAGAAAAAATCCCAGCCATACGCTTTCGCCACGGCCGTGGATACCTACCATGTTCATGCCATCATTCCAGTCACCGGACCCAATCAGCGGAAGGCCGTGTTCGCCGACGCGCAGCCCGTGCTGAATGGCTCGCTTACAATGTTCGTAGAGCGACGCACGCTTCTCGGAAATGGCGGGCAGATCATAATAAGATTCCTCCGCGCTGTTCAGCTGGCGCCCTTCGAGGAAGGGTGTCGTATCTTTAAGTATTGCCGCGTCTCCCGTTGTAGTAACATACTGTGCGGTTGCATAGGGCAACCAAAGGAAATCATCGGAACACAACGTCCTCACGCCGCGACCGATCGGTGGATGCCACCAATGCTGAACGTCTCCCTCCTGGAACTGACGGGAAGCTGCGAGCAGGATCTGCGCTTTGGCAAGAGCGGGCTGGCTGTGCAG
>DATHKA010000214.1:0-4283 GCA_035489615.1 Chryseolinea sp. | reverse complement strand
AACACATACATAAAAATTACTGCGCTGCAGGCCAACCCTATGGCTAGTCCCACAATATTGATAACAGAATACGTGAACTGCCTGATAAGGCTCCGGAATGCGATCACGAGGAAGTTTTTAATCATGGCGAGTAGTTTTAACGATAGCTGAACGATGACGCACCACGTGCATTTGGTTCTAAGATGCACCAAAAATCCTTTCGTGTCCAGTAAAGATGGCATGACTTGACAGAAAACTCCCGGGCACGGATCGCATGTTGGGCCGCGTACCGAAATGAGGGGATGTCCGGTGACATCTCCCCTTGGGCTCCGGCAGAAGGCCCACCGCGTCACGTGCAATCACAACGGTGCAACGGCTGAAACGCACCCAGGATCTGTGGAGGATGTTCCTTCGTTGTGCAAGGGATGTAGAATAAGGTCCGCTCGGGAATAGCAGCACAGGGGCTTTTTTCATGAATAGGGTGACCTATTAGCGTGGCACGCTTTTTAAACGTGTGACGACAGTTTTAATACATAGAACCTATATGAAAAAGACAATGATCGTATTGGCTGTGCTTGTCGCAGCAATTGTAAACTTTGCGCAGGCTCAGACGCCTAGCGTCATGCTGAGTAGCAAACCCGGTTGGCACAAGATCGGCGAAGTGAAGGCAGATTTCAAAATGGAGGACCAATCCATCGCAGTTCTTGGCAACGACAAGTTCAAATCTATTCTTCTTAAAGTGACCGATGCACCCATCAACATCGAAGACGTAACCGTTATTTTCGAGAATGGAGAAACGCAGGACATTCACGTGAAGAGCGAATTGAAGGCTGGCTCAGAAACGCGTCAGATCGACCTGAAGGGTGGATCTCCGGACATCAAGCAGGTAAAATTTACCTACAAGACCCTGCCTAATCAGAAGGAAGATAAGGCACACGTGGAACTGTACGGATTGAAATAATCTTCAACGGCTGTTGTCCTGTAAGACAATCCCAGTTCAAAGATTAGTTGATCGTACTCTAGGGAGGCCGTTGCTTTTAGGCAATGGCCTCCTTTTTTTTGACTCTTCTTTCAAAGCGCCGATTTTTATATCGCGGAACCTTGTTGAAGTAACACCTGTTCTAACGGCTGGTACTTTACCCGATAAGAACATGTCAAACGCCAGCATTCCATTCTCTATACTAGACCTTGCCATCATTGCAGAGGGAAGAACCATTGCCGACGCCTTTCATCACAGTCTTCATGCGGCACAAGCGGCCGAACGATGGGGATTCAATCGTTATTGGCTGGCCGAACACCACAACAGCGTCGGCGTAGGCAGCGCGGCTACGTCTGTGTTGATTGGTTACATTGCACAAGGCACCCAAACGATTCGCGTGGGCTCCGGCGGCATTATGCTGCCGAATCACTCGCCGTACATCATTGCTGAACAGTTCGGAACGCTCGCGACGCTATATCCGGACCGAATTGATCTCGGTCTCGGCCGGGCGCCGGGTACCGACCAGCTTACTGCCCGCGCGATAGGCCGTCAGCAATCACGCGTGGAGGAATTTCCGGACGACATACGCAAGCTTCAAACTTATTTTTCGAAGGAGAATGCCTCAAGTTCCGTGCGTGCCATTCCCGGCGAAGGGCTTGACATTCCCATCTGGGTGTTGGGCTCGAGTCCGGATAGCGCCAGGCTGGCCGGAGAGCTGGGACTGCCTTATGCGTTCGCGAGCCACTTCGCTCCGACACACCTTTTTCACGCACTTGACCTTTACAGGAAAACTTTCAGGCCCTCTTCTGTGCTCAATAAGCCCTACATGATGGCTGCAGCAAATGTGGTTGTCGCCGATACCGACGAAGAAGCCAACTACCTGTTCACGTCGGTGCTCCAAATGTTCATGGGGGTAATCACCGGTAAACGCCAACCCCTTCCGCCGCCGGTGGCCGATATGGATTTGATGTGGGATGACCTGACCAGACAGGCGGTTCTCGGCATGCTTGCCTGTTCTTTTGCGGGAAGCCAGGAGCGGGTTAAAACTCACATTGATTCCTTTGTTCGGCAAACGGGCATCAATGAGCTTATGATCACGACTAATGTTTACGATCAGGAGGCCAGGTTGAATTCCCTGAAGTTGTTCTCAGAGCTGATGCGTACGCCGGTGCGAAATGACGGCGCTGGTGTTGCGCTTTCTTGATGATTGGTGTAGAGGGATTTCCTCTTGGCGACCCTACTCACTCAGGAACAAAGCGTGCTTAGGATTGTCTCAGAATCTCATTGATTGTTGTCATCCCACTCAAAGTACTCATCGCTCTCGAGCTCAAGCTCCTTCTTCTGTTTGGTGCCTTTGTTTTTGAAAGCCTCCTTCAGTTCTTTCACTTCGTTCTTCAGGTCACTGGCAATCTTCTTTTTAACCGCGTCGGTATCGTACGAAACCCGGTAATCGTCGGTAGTGCCGGTGATCTTAAAAAATACTTTTGTTTGACCCGCACCATCCTCTTCCAGCGCGCTCTTCGCCTCCTGGTAATTTACGTTTTTGTTGTTGATCAACGGTGCCACTACATGATAGTCGATGCGCTGATCGAACGTATGCGTTCCGCTCAAACG
Organism: Chryseolinea sp.; assembly: GCA_035489615.1. Classification (GTDB taxonomy): domain Bacteria; phylum Bacteroidota; class Bacteroidia; order Cytophagales; family Cyclobacteriaceae; genus Chryseolinea. The sequence goes on along the minus strand of DATHKA010000214.1, from coordinate 1,711 downwards.
CAGCGAGGTGACATTGGTCCGGACTTCCATCTGGGGAATGTAAACCGTCTTGTTTTCGATGTGAATATCATTCTTCAATTCTGAAAAACGCATATGACTCAACCCTTCGTCGTTCAGGAACCGATTGAGCTTCTTCATAGGCTCGAAGTTGTTAAGCTCGCCGTTCTTGATCGATGTAGTAATATCGCCCGTTAGGGTTTCCTGGAAAAGTTTTAGGTTCGGATTCAGCGTCATCTCAAGGCTCACGTCTGCCGTGGCCTGTCCCTTCAAGTGCTTGTCTTGTATGAAGTCCTGTTTGAAATTCTCAAATACATAGAAGAGGCTGTCGATGTAAATTCCATTGAGGCGGGACGTGCTGACCACGTCGATGGCCTTTTTGTTGTGTGAATCAACGATGCCCGAGAAGGTCATATCTCCACCCATCGAATGAAAGGTGATATTGCGCGAAACTGCCATCTCATTTTTTACAAGCAAGTCGCCTTTCAGATTGCTCGCGTGGAAACGCTTGTAACGCAGTGATTGCACATCGCAGTTGAAATTCAAATTGATGTTTTTCGAAATGCTGAACGCATATTCCTGGGCGCTACCACCACTCGAATTTCCAAAGCCGATGGCGAAGAGCTGATCGACGTCCAGGAATCTTGACTTAAGGTCCGTTTCGATTCCGATCGGCTGATTCTCGAAAAGCAGGAAAGTGATGATGTTCTTAAAGAAACCATTAAGGGTGAAGTCGCTGTTGCCCAGGCGCCCGGAGACGTTACTCAAAGCCAGGTCATTGTTGCTGAACTGAAGATTTCCATTCAACCCATCGATCCGGACATTGTCTTTGCCAAAGTTGAACGCAATGCTTTGCAAATCGATGGTTCCCTGCGTAGTCACTTTCTGCGCGGTTGATTTTTTCTTCAGCAAATCGATCTTCCCATTGAACGACACATTGGCAAGCAACGACCCTGATGCGGACCTGACATGTTCGCTAGGATAGAAGCCGAGTAATGCGGCCGCATCCACACGACCCTTGAAATTACACACAACGTCAGGGCTAGTGAAATCATGAATAGTGAGATTTCCCGAGAAAGGCTCACCGTTCAGCTTTCCGCTGATGTTCTTCAACGACAAACGTGCGATCGAGGTGTTCATGACGTCATTCGTTTTGAACGAGCCTTCAAGCCGGGCGTCTTCTATACGTGACTTATAGGTAGGATGGTATAACGTTGCCTTCGTGCATCCGAATTCGATATTCAGCGAAGGGTTAGCGTTCTTTCCAATCACGCCCTGCAACCGGCCATTGAAGTAAACATCCCCATCGCTACGGTATTGGGCAAGGCTTCCGGCGGTCGACTCCGGAAGGAATGACACCAGGGTTTGAATATCCGTGTCTTTTCCATCAACCCGGATATCGATCTCGTTCTTCGTCTTCCACGAGTAATTCCCCGATACATTGAAGGAAGCTTCGTGTAGCACGAGCAAGCTTGGATGGATGGTCAGCACCTTCTTGAGGTCGTCGTACACCAGATCGCTTTCAATCTGAAACGACTTACCGGCGAGGTAGGACTTTCCATCTATCGAAAGCTTTGTCGTGGTCAGGTCCCCGTCGGCCTCAATGTCATATACGTCATGGTCGGTTTCGATAGACGCCTGCAGTTTCCTGCTCGTATAGGTGTGCTGTTGATTGTGCGCCTGGTCGTTGTAGTGTACTACCGTGTTGATCAAT
>DATHKA010000213.1:0-12455 GCA_035489615.1 Chryseolinea sp. | reverse complement strand
ATTTAAGTCGATTACAACGCCAATGAGTGATGTTATAGCGGCGATTGTTGGAACCAAAGGTATTGTCTGGATTATGATTGGTGGGCTTCCAGAAGAAAGTTATAAAGAATTGGTCGAAACGAAGGGCAATAAGAAAAACGTGTTCGATCCATAAATCCCAGTACAAATTTTATCGCCCTCGAATAGATGATTATACTATTACGAATTTATATGCTGCTTCTACTTACACCGGGTTGTTCAGCGAAAACGACACTGTATTGACAGGGGCCATCGCTCCAGGCCATGTGCCGGTTAAAGAGGTGTTCGACATCTAACCGAGTACTACCAGACAACCTGCAAGAGGAAATTAACGTTCAAGCAGGTGCAACAATTCGTTATGACTTTTATTATTGAGAATTTCCGAATGGCCAGGATGGCGATCCAGTAAACACGTTTTATTTCGATGTCAACGGTTTCATATCTAAATCCATCTACAAATCGTTGTACGCAGGTATAGGATTTACACAATACAATATTGGAAAAGATCTGACCTATTCGGTTGACTCGAAAACAAAGACACTTCAATTGGAATTTAACTCTATTGACTTTTTGATTGGAATCAAAGTCAAGAAGATTTTCATAGAGCCTAAGTTGTCTATTGTACAAAAGGACTTTCCGGGAACGATAAAGGATAATGCAACATTACTGGGCATCCGAATTTGCTATATGTTTTTTGGGAGTTGATGTTGCCGAATATATAGCCCATTACGATCCTTAATAACCGTGTCGATAATTCCACCCGGTCGCAGCACCTGTCGCAGTCTGTTTCTTTCCTTGAAAATTCAAGGTTATGAGGTTTTGTAATGGTCGCGGTGTCCGTGAGCGTTTCGACACTAATAATGACATCCAGGTTGCGTGGATTGAAATTTCTATATTGTTAAGGGTCGATGTCCCGTAAACTTTTCTCCATGAAATATTCTTTTATTGCGCTACTTGTCTTATTCAACTGCCAGATTTCAAGTAAGCATCACGATGTTATTATCGCCAATGTTAACGTGGTAAATATATCTACTGGAGAAATAGATAAAAATCGCTTGGTACATATAGATGGCGAAAGAATCACAGCGATTGATAGTGAGATTTACGATCATCAAGCCGACACATTAGTCGATGGCACGGATAAGTATTTGATCCCCGGATTGTGGGACATGTACACACGCTATCATCTGTATTTTGCCAACCTGAACATGGCAAATGGAGTTATCGGAATGTGCGAAAATCCTGTGGATATGAAACAACTTTCTGAATTAAGGCAGCGGAAAGTAGGCAAGCAGTTTATTGTACCTGAAGTCTATTCCGGGGGGTTAGTACTGGATGGCCCAGGCCCCGATTCTGCAGGATTCGAAAATAGTGAAAACGAAACGGGACGTCATCAGCGCGATTAGCAGGCAAAAGAAAGATGGGGTGGATTTTATAAAGGTCCTTAATCAATTGTCGCCTGAGGTGTACCGCGAAATTGCAAAGTGCACAGATTCACTTGCTATGCCCTTTTAGGGTCATGTACCGTTCAAAGTAAGCGTCTGGGATGCCGTCCTTTTAAACCAGAGAAGTATTGAACACAGCATGGGTATCCTTGAAGCTTGCTCGTCCAAATCAGACTCACTTTATGCCTATTTCAATACTACTGATATGATATTTGCCGGCTGGAAAACAGAAGTATTCGACCTGTTGATTAAGACGTTCGATGAACACCTTTTTGACTCACTCACACTCTATTTAGCAAGTCATGACGTATACTTAACCCCAACGTTAGTGGCCGCCCGTGGTTGGTCGCACAGATACGACACTGGTTACTATGACGACCCTCGGATGAAGTACCTCCACCCTAATATACTCACCTATTGGAAAACACCACGCGACACTGCAGAGATTGCAGCTTACCGGCGCAAATATGAATTTGAACGGACATTAATCGGGAAATTCAGGCAAGCAGGAGTTAAGTTTCTTGCGGGTACCGACGCGCCGTCATTCTATACATATCCAGGCTTTGACTTGCACGCGGAGCCTCAGCTTCTTGTCAATGATGGATTTACCAATTTACAGGCACTCCAGACAGCAACATTGAATCCGGCGGTATTTTATGGGGAAAACAAACGACTACGGAACCGTACAATCGAATAAATACGCAAGCATGGTACTGTTAAATAGCAATCCACTTCAAGACATTGCAAATACCACTGATATCAATTCGGTTTTTATAAAGGGCTAGTATTTAAGCAGACATAGCCTCGACAGTCTATTGAAGGTACAACAGACGGCCTACTACTATAGCAATTGAGACCATGTATTTGCTTATTATAATGAGGCAACTTTCTCCGACGTGACGGGTAGCAGGTCATTGAACTTTTGGAGGGCGCTATTAATTCCTGGTACGTCCAGTTGACGCCTCCCGGCGCGGACAAGGAGGGGCCTATATTGACCCGCCGGCGTCGAACCTCAAAGAACGGGCGCCCCCGGGAAAGTGCGCTTCCCAAAGCTGGGCCGTTTCACTCTCCCGGATGAGCCTGTACTGCCTTCCGTTAATTTTCATTAGTCCGCTGATTCGGGTAGCTCACCCGTTACGTACTTGCCTATCGTGATTCTATCGACTGAATACCTATGCGCATCAATGCCCCATACGAGCCAGTTATCTAAATCCCGCATAGGTTGAAAATTACTATCAAGGTTAATTTTCGCGAGTAGTGCGTTAAAGGCGGTCGCAAGTCTTGATTATTTCAATCCCTATGAACGGCTGCTCTTTTACTTGTTAGGTGTAGCCATTGCGTTAGTTTGCCTCAGCCTCGATCGAATTCAAGTTCAGTGGCTCTTACGTCACCCTCAGGAGCTTTCAACCTCAACGTTCTTAACATAATTTGTGCCGCAGTCACACCGTCTTTTTCCTCACCTAAACACGCTGCCATCAGTTCATCAATTAACGGTATGGGGGGGTGGACCTTCTTGTTCCATCGAGCACCAGGTCCGGCCTTAAACGGTTTCAAAATCTTGTTATTCATGGCTCACAGTTATCTCGCAGTAAAAAACCTCGTTTATTTCATATTTTTACGCGCTCGGGCGAAGTTTTGAAACACGAGTAGACTCACACCGACGCTTGATAACTTCCAACAACCTGTTCTGGAAGTCTTTCAATATGACATCACCCCACAACTTGCCGTAAAAGTTAATTTTTGAAGTGAGCTGATAACTTGACTTCAGTTCGAGCACAATCTCTCGATGCGGCCTCGCCGTTAGACGGTAAGTCGCATTAACAAATTGAAAATAATTGCCGTTCAGCACGTGCTGATCAAAAACCTTCTCGCCAACGGAATTAGGATCAACTTGAATATCAAATGATACGGCATGAAGAGCGTCATAATGCGTGATTCGTTCCATGAATATCAGCCCACCTTCGAAATGGCCAATTCGCTGTCCACCTACACCCCTGGTATCAACTGTTGCGCTAATGGGTCTTGGAATGCCAAGGTCGTGAAACCATCCACCATTGTATTCATGTTCCGAGATTGAGTCTACCTCTATTATATTGAGCCAAACCTCCTCGCTACCGGACGCAATTACTACGGTGCTCGTTACATCATAAGTTGCCGAAGGACTGGTGATCAATTGTTCCAACGGCGACAACAGGAATGGCAACATCAGCAATCCTACATACTTGCCCTTCTTCTGATCACGCCTAATTTGGATGAGGCGAAAAATGAAAGCTCCTATTGAGGCGAGGATAATAAATGGCGCTGCAAGGACCATCAAGCAAAGAAATCCTTCCAGACCAACCAGTACCATAGTAAGGAAAAACGTACCGACTGTTAACCACGGAATGAAGATCAAATTCCTATACGACTTCAATTGCTCATAATTTGCCAACATGAGCGGAACCATTCCAAGAACGGTTGGTATTAGAAAGAGATAACTTATTGATGCCAAGGTGGCCCGCTCGCCGAAAATGATTCGCGTCAAAAGTCCGTAGGTCAGTCCTAGAAATATACCAATGACCAGTAAACCATATTTTTCCCGGGTCGTTTTCATCCACTATGCGTTGTCAATACTAGTAAACACCGCATCGAATCTCAACTTCCGGTTGTCTATACTGGGTGGCAATTGCACCCGCTTATTGGAGATGAGTTTCCTGATTCCTAAGGATTGCAGGAGCGCAAATATTGTCGTATTCATCGGTTACTTTTTACTATTGAATCAAAGATAACTTATAAGACCTCGATACCACGCATGGAATGATGCAAAATCCGTGGCTATGAAGTACACCCCTCCGCTTGATTCAATCGCCGCTTTCGTCTTGTGATGCTGTTCGCTCATCCGGTCGCGTCCCACTTTCACTTCCATCGATACGTGCCGACCATTGATGACTCAGTGGACGTCAGCAGTCCCGCGCTTAGTTGACGACGGGATACGCGCAGGTGGCTGCCTATTCTTTGCCCCATGACGCGCAAAACGTCTTCCACAGCATGACATGAAGAGAGGCTACACGTTCGAGGACCAAGGAGAAGTTAAACTGGGATTATATACATTCACAGTCAAGAGTCTTATCAGAGAGACAAAGAATGAGCTGGCGGCGATACTCATTATTACGAAGTCGGATGCTTCTGGAAAAACGTACTACGTATGTCTGCCAATCAACAACAAGGACCTTTTCGTGAGATACTCCAACGACATCAATGCATGGGACGAAGCATTGACGACGACCTACTGTTTTGTTGTTTCAGGATACCTCAGCTCAATGGCCTCCGCCACCTATGAAATTGCAGAAATCCAGCAAATAAAGGCACTTCCCTTACCTCCGGCCATTCTGTGGGCTTCATCGAAACCTCCGGGCATTGACGAACGTCTTTGACGCGAGCGGAAATATTGGAGAGATTACCGGAAAAAATCTTGATTGAGGACCGACTCAACTGGCTCCCTTTATCTGGTAGGCCGTTCCACACAGGTGTCAACACCGAAGCAACAGGATCTTTTCCAGCAGGCAATGATGGAGATTTTTTGTTGCCGGTGATATTGCTCATAATACATCGATCATCGTCAAGGGTTACAGGAAACAAGCTAATCGGCCTGATTCTAACGTCATCGAAGACTGGTATCATCTTGCCGCATGAAGGCGTAATCCACTGAATTCCAGCGCCAGGGATGGTTAGATCGAAAGGCAAAGAAGGCTGATACTAACGACGTACATGTTTAGACATTCATAGGGCAGCCATCGGTAAATAAGCCCGTTTATCGATCTGCCATTCCAAAGGTGACCGTACGGGCGTAACTTTTGGACTACAATAAGCGAAGGTTTATAGAGAGAATCTGCACTTTGCCGATAATTTCAGCGATCAGAAGATATGAAAGAAGGCAGTATTCGCGAGCTGCCAGCGGTGGAAAGCTTACACTGTCCCGGGTCTCATCAATGGTCGATGGGCCTCGGGCTTTCTTTTTTGGGCCTGTGCCGCGACAGGAATTTCGCGCAAAAAAAACCTACGAAAAAGCGGCTGGAAAAACAGCAGGTATTTTTCCTTCGCTGTGGTCACCGGGAGCACCGTGATACAGAAAAATCCGCGCAAATTCCTGTAGCCCACACCTGGCCAGAAAAAACAGGAAAAAATTTTACCTTAATTTTTCCCCTGAAATAGTATCGAAAATTTTTGAGGTGTTAATTTGTGTACGAAATGGTACCAATGTGTACAGAAGTGTACTAGATGGTACCAAAATGCAAAAGGGACCAGTAATGCAGGATGACCGCCACTTAGTCCCTTATCGAGAGATATGGTAGGCTCTGTTTGGCTGTTAATGGGATAACCTCCCAGAGTCGGCACATGCATCGATGCTTTTCTCTCCCACTATTACCCAGCTACCAGGCATAGGTACATGTCATCAAGAGTCACAAGGCCCCACAGGGGCCTTTCTCTTTTTATACCCACCGGAGTGCATCACTACTCCGAAATATTTACTATCATTTAAATCGGCAACACGGTGCCCAAACGCCACGAAGGCAAAGGACAATAAGAATTACCAAAAAGCAATTTTTCCGTACCGAAATTTTACGTCCTCTCCAAAAACTGGTTAGGTCCACGGCGAGTCGTTTCGCAAAGATGCATAAGAAATTAAAAACTAAAATACTTTTACTGTATGCAAATGATCTAATAGCAAACCAAAATACTTGGATACTTACCTTGCAGACATGGCTTACGGGATACGGACAGAGTTCGAAAAAGGAGGGATATTGACTGCGATCGTTCACGTCGATGCCATGGTCTGTCATGCCTACCGCCTGGAGAATAGCGACAGGGACATCTGGTACGCACCTACGTCGGCGGAGGCAGCAGTAAGATTGGCTTACGGCAAGGGTCGGATAGGAGGGAGGTACAAGACAGCTCGGGAGGTCTGGGAAGAGATGTTACCGCACCTGGAGAGAATACCTTCTCCGGGTTAAAAGCCTACATGGGATTCGTTCCTGCCTGTTATATTGGTTCCCGCATGGAAAGCCGCGACATCTACGTCATACCCTATGGAAGCACTCGCTGGGGTTGGAAGTACAAGGACAGCATCGCACAGAAGATCTACAACGACCTGGACGAGTGCCTGCATTACTGCCGGATACAGGCCAAGAAGGACGATTCGAAGCTGTACCTGGAAGTCAAGCCAGGGAAGTTCATCATGCAGAAGGTGTAGTCTTAGCATTCTACGCCCGATCAAAGGTTCCAATATTTAAATGCCCTTTTCTTCACGCTTCCCATGTGAATTAGGTTACGATTTTCCCCTTCCGAAACCTTCCTTGTGTATTCGTCAATATCAACAATCATTGATCCGATAATCCTGTTCAGATCCTTTCGATCTTCCTGAAGGTCATCGAGGTAAAATGAAAGGGAAACCCCTGGTTTATGGTCCTCCGCGGCATTTCCCGTTGGACACCTACAGGCGAATTCCTTCCAGGCGGGCCTGACCGAGAACGTAGAAAACTTAGCAAACACTTGATTCGCCATCTCCGGTTTTGTATTATTGGGTTACAATTTTTGAGTATTCTATTCTACTGCAAGAATAAAATATCGAGCAAATGCCAGTCATGGATTGACTTTCCGTCTACAAAACGCAAGTTGAGATATATCGCAACGCGAGGTAGTCAACGTCACGCGTTAGCCGCAACACGGCAGCCAGATCCGTCTCGGATCTGAGCGAACCTTCTTTTTTTATTATTCACTACGAACCTGACCTGTCGGGTTACCATTATTTTTTTTCACCATAGGCTGCGCGTGCTTTAAATGCATGCTTGAGTGCAGCCGTTTCAATTATTCCGACTATGAAAACTTCTGATAACAGATTGTGGAAAGTTCTTCGAACCCTTCAGCTTCACAAATTGTATAAAATGATAAAACGTGTCGTGCCTAGTTCGGTCGTAAAGGCGGTCGACGACTACAAACGGAAAAATTCTTTGTCCCTCTAGTAATACCACACGAGATTGAACCAAAGTATGCATTAGCCTGGTCCAGGCTAGAGCGCATGGGCGGTGAACTTGGCGACTATTTAGAATTTGGTGTGTCGTTGGGAACATCAATGGCCTGTATGCATCGCGTTTTAGAAAATAGGAAAAGCAGGTCAAGCATTAGGCTCTTTGGTTTCGATTCATTTGAGGGCATGCCGGCATCCGCTGCATTCGAGGATGAAGGCACCTGGATGCCTGGCGAGTTTGCCAGCTCTATTGATCAAACACGGCAATATCTCGATGAAGCAAAAATCGACTGGAAGAGGACTCACCTGATTAAAGGCTGGTTCGATGAGACCTTAACTCCTGAAACAGTAAAAGTGTATAATATCCGAAAAGCCAGTATTATTATGGTTGACTGTGATATTTATTCAGCTTCTAAGACTGCATTAAACTTCGCATTGCCAATGATTGTCGATTTCGCTGTCATTTTTTTCGATGATTGGCGAGACGATATCACATTCGGAGAATACAAAGCATACAGCGAGTTCCTCAACGAAAACAAGCATCTGAAATCTGAAATGTTTGGAGAATACCGTCCTACGGGCATGATTTTCTTAGTGACAAATACGAAAGAAGTTCATTAACGAGGGCGAGTATACACTGACTTTGTATTTGACCATTTCTGCTTATAATGCTTTTTAATAGATTCTTGAGTCTTGGAAGCCTTGATTATAGCCTTCGGTGCCTTCTCCTTGGACGCGTTCCTTTTACTTTTATTCGTCTTCATAACGTGGGATTTTATGACAATAGAAATCGAATTAAGTTAGTCCCAAACAAAAAAGATCCCGAGTGGCAGAGCCACTCGGGTGAACACAGTAAACGACGAACAACAATGAACTCACTTGTGGGAGAAATTGCGGTAGTGCCCAGCACGTGCTGCCAGACAAGGAACCGCAAATCCAAAGCAATAAAAGTGTTTATCCTTACTGATGGTCATAGCAAAGATACGTTGATTAATTTTTACACAAAACAAAAAGTTCAACACATGTAGACAAACTCAACGCACGACGTGTAGCTCGCACGTTATTTTGAACTAATTATTGAACTTGCTAGGACAATTTTGTCCAATGATGAACGCTATTGTCCTCATCACATAGTCAACATGGCTTCAAGGACATTCTAGAAACCATGGCCACACTGCAACTGCCCGGCTACACTGCGTAGATAATTTAGATTTGATCTCACTTTTTTTTGTTTTTCGCTGGTGGTCTCGTTAAAAGGTTGTATATTAATAATGCCGATTCACAATTCAGTGACGGTTCCTTCTGACCTACTTTCGGATAGGTCGTAAATCAAAACTCACATGCTATACGCCATCATTGCGACAGCAGCACTGGCTGCTATCCTGATGCCCGAGAAGGGCTGGAGGTTTATTGTGAATCTGTTTCTGCGCATGAGTAAGTGAAAGACGATAAAGATGAATTCTGGTTCCTGTTCCCTCCTAGGGACAAAGAGGACTATTGGAACTATAACCCAGACTGGTCTAAAGAGACTGTTAAGGATCCAACCGCCAGGCGAACAATATCCCAACGTAATCAAGACGATGCCATAATCCTCAAGGAATGGGAGATTTGGAAGGGCACGAAGATTAACTTCTGTAGCTCAATAGGTTTGGATATGGGATTACATCGGAAGCTCGTGGAGCAGTCCCTGAAACGTTCTAAGGCATGGCGTAACACAGACCGCAGCAGGGAGGTGAGAGATCGCGACATCGTTGTTGATTACATGCGGCTCATAAAGACTATGTCGGTTACGCAGGCCGCAAAGCAGATCGCGAGCAAGTACAATTTTTGTTGGAGTTGGATTTACAAGGTCACAATGAAGGCCCGATGAGGGCTACATGGCTTTGTTCATGTATGAACCCTTTGACGCTGGAATCCTTATATTTTAACGCATGAGTTCACAAGACTTTGATATTTGTTCGACGGCGAAATTCATTGATCACCGCAACCAACGTATGCGAGCGGAATACTCGCGTCTTGTAAATGAGGCTCAATCAGGTGGCAAGCCAAAATGTTATGTCGCTTTATAACGGCCTGGCTCAGAAGTACGGCGTGAGTGTGAACCACTGCCGAAGACTTTCCATTTCTAGACCAAGAGGATTCGGCTTTGAAAGAGATGGGCGACTAGAACCTCCTTAAATTTAAAGAATGTATCAGGCAGTTATCGACAGGCGAGAGAATGAGATGCTTGGAAACATCTATCGTTATAGCTCTGAGCATCGACACGACAGGCAGTGTTTCTGATTGAAGCAGGACACAGGAAATCAATCATTCAGAAACTCGATCGGTACGAGAAGCCGGGGATATCAATTTGAGCTTGAAGTATTGGCCTGTTGGACTGGAAGATGACCGGATCACCAATTTCGGCGCATCAGAGCCACTGTTAGTCTCCATTTTTATATGGAAAAAGGGATGGTTTTGCTACTTTTTTTGGTCTGGTTCCAGCAAAACCCGGTGGAGGCTAAAAAGGCAAACAGTTTTGAATTAGTAATAATTGTTGAATTGTTAAGAATCAGCAATGGCTAAAACAATCCAATTTTTTTCCTGACATACAGATTTGTAGCATGATAACTGTTGCTTTGGCGTACTAGTCCCTTGGGTTTGCATTTAATTGATTAACTTTAATATTTCGGAGGTATCTGACGTCTATCCCTACGGTTCCAGATTGCCCGAAGTACAAGGACGACATTGCTCAGAAACCTCAAAACCTCAAATTTACTTACACCAAGCTGGCATAAACATTTTGTTGTTGGCAGTGCGGTCTACTTAACGCCTTTAAGTTCCTTTTTTAGATTCTCAATGTTATTTAGCGAATCCTCGTTTTCCGGAAAGATTTTCACCGACTTCTCATAATATTCGAGAGCTTTCTTTTTAACTCCTCTACTTTTCCAGTACTGTCCCATGTTTGCGTATGCGCTTGAGCTGTTTGGGTAGTTATCAAGATTCATCTGAAAGAAAGCACGCGCAGTATCGTACTTCTCAAGATACAAGTAAGTACTGCCAAATGCTTGGGTTACTCGCTCTGGTGGTAAAACGGTAATGCCTAAATCTTTAGATAGTTGTTGGTATTGAGATTTGAGTTGCTCAGCAGTGGAGACCATAATGTAATCCGTCCTGTATTTCTCAAAAATGAATCTAAGTGCATCATATTCACCTATAAGGGCAACTGATGCATGATCATCGTCGGGGTAATATTTATACCGCCATCGTAGACCGGACTTGTTCCTTGTTTCAAGGATAGCCGCAAACTCTTTTATTCCTTCAAAGTGAAGATTCTTTGTATCCCAACTTTTAAGCGAAACCGCTTGTGCTAAGTACAATGTTCTTCCCGCCAAGTTTGCGGTATTGAAGTAGTCACGTCTTTGTTTAAGCAATGATTGATTGTCCCACCACAAACTTGGGTCGAGTGCTACATAGGCATTAAAAGATTGAGGCATTGTACAAAGCGCATGAAGGACCGTAAGCCCGCCAAATGATTGACCTATCAAAACACGATAAGGAAATGTTCTAAAGGTTGATTCAATTTTTGGAGCAAGTTCGTGAGTTATAAATTTCAAAAAGTTGTCTGTTCCTCCGCTCGGTTGAAAAAAATCATAGTCTTTACCATCCGCGCCAACTGTTGAGTGTGTCGGGTTAAGGTCTCTGATACGATTTGTATTTGGTATGGATACTATGATCATTTCAGGTATCGCAAATGTTTGATTTATCCCCGAGCCTAATATTTGAATTAGTCCGCTCAGTGAATGAAAGTGGGAGTCACCATCCAATACATACAAAACCGGATATTGTTGAGCTTGGAAATATTTATCCGAGTAGTTGGGCGGCAAATATATCACACCTCTCGTGTCTCATTCAAGACTTCAGAATGTATTGAGATTTTTTGTCCGATTTTTAGAACTGGATCATTGTCTTGGCAAAAGGAACTCAATGAAATTAAAAAGGGAAATAGAAGTAGCACAGATTTATATATCATACGGGCATTGGCTGCAACAATTTAGTAAACGCATTGCTGCCATGGATGTAAGCGTATTCGTTATTTTTCTGTTATTACTTCTGCAAGCTTCAGTTTTCGCTACCGTTCGACAAAGCCTTCGAATTTTTCAGCCACGTAGCAGCACGCCGCTGCAAACCAGGTAATCCCTGGGACCGAACCTCAGCCCAGCGCCATGATCTGCAGCAGGAATCCCAGGATCAGAAAGATGATGCCACGAGTTGATAGTTTTGCTCATCTCACGAGGTGCTCTTTAAATCCATCCCATTGATTCTGGAAGCTGACAGCATTGACATACATACCAGATTTTGTCATTAATTGGTTAAGGTACTTTGAGATGCTCTCGCCCATGATCTGGCTATCAATCCACAGGAACACGACTCCAACGACATCGAATATGAGTCCTGAGATCCCGTTGTACTTCTGTAATTTGATATGGTTCTCGACATCGACAGTATTAGGCATGGCCATGATCACAAGCTTCACGACCAACGCAATGACCAGTTCCCATTGCAGCAATAATCTCAGGAATAGCATACAGAGCAGTTTACCCTCTGAATCTACGAAAGACTAAAGTTCTTCCAAAACCTTCCATCCAAGGTTCCAGCACAACGCAGATCGGCCAGCATTGCAACTGCAGCAGCGCATAGGTAACGACCGACCCCATCTCCCCACTAAGACCTGGTGAAATCCTGCGCGCCCTGTGGCGATGCTAATAGCGGCACGCGTGCAACGCAAAAGAGGCCACCTTGGGGTAGCCTCTTGATAATTATGACCTATTATTTAGCAGATTCAGCTAGACGACCCATCCTTCGAGTGCTGTTTGAGACGTTTACTAAGAAAAGTCTTCCCCCATTGTGTTAGGTGGTCATCCAACAATGCCACTAGCGCGGACATCGATCCGATTGTAACAAGTATCGAAGGCCAACTTACAAGGTGATCCCTCAACAGGAAAGCT
>DATHKA010000212.1:0-7612 GCA_035489615.1 Chryseolinea sp. | reverse complement strand
TCATTCGTTTCTACCAGTGTCGTCTTCACATCTGTCCACTCGGCACGAAGGCCGCCCTGATAAGAAAATTTTCCCGTCTTGTTGCCCACAATTCCGTAGGCAGCGTGAATGTTCTCGTCGTAAAGAAAAACATTGTCGAGCCCCGGAACCGGATCAAACCCGCCGCTATCGTTCTTTCTTGAGACGATGTAATCATTCTCCATGTCGCGAAAACTTGTTCTTACACCTGTTTCAAACTTGCCGTCTTTAGCGAATGGTTGAACATAGTCCAACTGAATCAAAAACTGCTTCTCGTACTCATCGTTCAAAGAAGTTTCAATGGTCTGGACCGGAGCCGTGGCGTCAGCGGGATAGATATTTGTGGTGAAAAGTTGGTTGGAGCTTTCCCAATTGTCGAGGTACTTGATTTCACCCGTGAGGTCGTGTCCCTTTCGGGCAAAGGATCGCTTGTAGATCAGCGAGTATTCGGAGTTGGGCTCCACTTCGTCTTCATCCTGTCGACGATCCGTAGAGCCCAGCGAAATGTTACCCGGATTCAGCGAGTCATCATAGTGAATGTTCGTCACGCGACTGGCGTCGCTGCGACGCCACAGGTACGAACCGGTAAGTACGCTCTTTTCGCTGAAGAAGAAATCGACGCCTCCGCGTATGCTGTTGTTGAATCCCGTCACATACCCTTTACTCGACTGCTGCGTAATGTGCGTCAACCCCTGATCATATGCCTCCTGGTATTGATTGCCCACGCCGGGTTGCTCGCGGTATGCAATAGAGTAGTTGACAAAGAAGTTTACTTTTCGATGACGGTAATTCACGTTGGCTGCCGCCCCATAGTTGACGGGGTGTCCGGTAATGACTTCGAACGATCCGTTGAAACCCTGGCTATTATCTTTCTTCAGCACAATGTTGATGATGCCCGCCATGCCTTCAGCCTCGTAGCGCGCCGAAGGATTGGTGATCACCTCCACGCGTTCGATCATGCTGGCCTGCAGTTGCTGCAATCCGCTTCCTCCCTTGAAACTCACCAGGCCCGAAGGTTTCCCGTCGATGAGAATGCGCACGTTGTCGCTGCCGCGAAGGCGAACACCGCCTTCAGGATCAACTGAAACAGAAGGAACGTTCATGAGGATGTCCGTGGCAGTTCCTCCTCTGTTGGCAAGGTCTTGTCCAACGTTGAATATGCGCTTGTCCAGCGAAAGTTCCATCGAACTCTTTTCTGCCTGAATCACCACTTCGTCCAGCGTTTTAGAACCCGATGTCAGCAGGATGTTGCCCGTCGTGTGGGAAGGGTGATCACGTGATAGACTGAAGGCAGGTGTGCGGAAAGATTGATATCCCATGAAGTCGATCTCACCTATATAACGGCCGCCCTGCAGGTCGATAGAAAAGGATCCGTCGTCGCCGGTAATGGCACCGTTCACCAGCGCGCTTGTTTCTGCGTCGAGTATGCGCACCGTGGCAAAGCCGAGGGGCGCCTGATTCAGGGAATCGAGTACCTTACCGGTAAGCTTAAATTTCCCCTGCGCAAGAGCAGACAGGGAAAAGAAAGATGCGCTCACGAAGAGCAGTGCCGCAATCAATGACCGCGTAGTTGTTTTCATATTCAGGGTTAACACCGTCGGATCAGTGCCGGGTAGCAGCACAAAACCCCGCACGAAAATCGCGCTTATAACGGCTCTGGCGAGGTGTTTTTCGAACGTTGGGTCAGGATACCTGATGACCGGTCTGACCACGAGCGTTGCCGAGATCCTGACGGTCCCAAACAAGAGCGGCGGCACACTGAAGTGCCATAGCGTCGTCGTTGCGCTTATGCGCCAGGTCTGGGCTTGCGCACCAGGCTGTCAGGAGGATGGTTATGGTGCAGCGTATCCATCTGAGCCTTAGCCCAGCTGATAAGGGTTTTTCTTTCGGCATCGCTAAGTTTCGCGTCGGCATGAACACCCAGCCAGGTATAAGATTCGAGCGGCATGTTGCCTTCTTCCACCTCTTCCACCGTTTCTTCGAATTTGTGAAACTGAATGGCCAGTGGCCGGGTAGTATAGGATGAATAATTCAGGTGGCGCTTGCCGTCTTCAACGTGACTGCTTAACCACCAGGCTACGGGCTGAACATTGGCGTACCAGGGATAGACGGTCTTGTTGCTGTGACAGTCATAGCAGGCTTTTCGAAGGACGGTCTCGACAGAGTCAGGCAGCGCGTATTTTGTAGAAATGGATGCTGTATTATCGTCCGAGAGGTTGCGTTCGGGTCTGAAGAACTGAATAATGATAAGCAGGGCCAGCAAGGCAAGGAGTAACTTCCTAAGCATAAGTTGGAGGTATGATTGCGCCTAATTTGCACAATTCGTTTCAATTGCCAATCGCAATTTGATGATTGCCTTTTGTGTTGTGACGATCGCCGTTGATCCCCCGGCGAAGGAGTGAGGGACCGCGGGTCAGTCCCTTCTGATCTAAATTTCGAATTTCAAATCTCCATTCACAATTGATTAAACCCTAACTTGCTATTCTTCAACCTCCGTATGAGTGCCCATCAAAACGCGCGCTTTTCCTTTGTAAAGGGCCAAATTGTCCCTGTAAACGATGCCTGTCTGCACGTGAGTGACCTCGCCATACAGCGCGGATACGGCATTTTCGATTTCTTCAAGATCGCTGACGGTCATCCATTTTTTCTCCAGGATCACCTCAGCCGCTTCTTTGAATCGGCGCGAATTCTGAAGCTCCAGGCCCCGGTGTTGCGAGAGGAGATTGAGCAGTCGATCCATCAGTTGATCGCCCGCAATGAGATGCCTGCATCCGGGATCAAACTCATCCTGACAGGTGGGTATTCGGCCGATGGTTATCAGCCGGCTGCGGCCAACCTGATCATGACCCAGCATACTCTCAAGCTTCCTTCGGCTGAACAAATTGGGAATGGCGTACGTATCATCACGTATCCGTACTTCAAGGAGTTCCCGGCGGCAAAGTCTATCAACTATATGATGGGTATTTGGCTCCTGGATCTTCTTCAACAGGAACAGGCAGCAGATGTGTTGTATTTTCACGATGAAATTGTGAGTGAGTTTCCCCGCTGCAATGTTTTTCTGGTAGATGATGCGGGATCGCTGCTTACGCCATCAAGGAATATTTTGAAAGGAGTGACGCGAAAGAACGTGATTGCGTTGGCGTCGCAGTCTATGACGGTGCTGGAGAAAGACATTACCCGGGATGACCTGTATGCTGCGAAAGAAGTGTTCCTCACCAGCACCACCAAGCGCATCCTGCCGATCGTTGAGGCAGATCATCGTGTGATCGGCGACGGCCGGCCTGGGCCAGTAGCCCTATCGTTATTAGAAAAACTGATTGCCCTCGAGAAACAAGATAAGGGAAGTAAGGTCGCTTAAGTTTTTGTTACCGGATGCGGGGCGCATCGTTCCGCATTCAGAAATTAGCTTTTCAAGAATCTAACACCACATAAGAATATCATGAAATCAAGGAGTTATGTCGAAAAGGCTCCCGGCGAGTTGTTGATCGAGCGGTTTTACACCGCCTTTCAGCAAGGAGATTATCGCACGATGCAGTCCATGTATCACGACCGGGCAACATTTTCTGATCCGGTATTCGGAACGCTTCATGCGCCGGAAACGCGGGCCATGTGGGAGATGCTCATCAAGTCGGGAAAAGACCTTCGCATTACCTTTCATCACGTCGAGGCCGACCGGTTGCAGGGCGCCTGTTCCTGGGAGGCATGGTACCGATTCTCCCGCACCAATCGACCCGTTCACAACGTCATACGGGCCTCCTTTGCTTTCGAGGATGACAAGATCTTCCGGCATGCAGACAATTTCAACTTTTGGCGCTGGTCACGTCAGGCGCTGGGCGTTACGGGTTGGTTTTTGGGTGGCACGGCGGGGCTTCAACGAAAAGTCAGCAGCGCTGCGCAGGATAACCTGGCGAAGTTTATAGCTTCGATGCCGTCCAAGTAGGGCAACCTGCTACCTTTGTGCCTATGTTGTTGGAAAAGGTCAGAGCGGTAGAGGAGGTTTTCAGGATACTGGACGAAGAAATTACAGCGTTTCAGTCACGAACATCGCTTCACTGCTCCTGGGGATGCGGCAAGTGCTGTTTCAAGTCCGACATCGAAGCCTCCGCGCTGGAATTCCTTCCTTTTGCCCATCATCTGTATACCCTCGGTACCGCTTACGAATGGTATGAAAAACTTCGGGACACAAATCCGGCCCATTGTTTGATATTAAACCCAACGCAGGGAGGTGCTGGCATGTGCTCTCAGTATCAGCACCGCGGACTTATCTGCCGGCTGTTTGGATACTCTGCCCGCACCAATAAATATGGCAACCGCGAGCTTGTGACCTGTCAGATTATCAAGACTGAGCAGAAGGAAAAATACGAGGCTGCCGAGGAAGAAATCGGGAAGGGAGAACCAGTGCCCGTGATGAGTCAGTACTACATGCGAATGCATGCGATTGACCCGGCTTTGGCGCAGGAATTTTTCCCGATCAACGAGGCTATAAGGAGGGCAATTGAAGTTATATTGCATTACTATGCGTACCGGGAGTAGAATTTGGGCCGTGATGTTGTGGGTGGTTGCCACCGGCGGAGCATGGGCACAAGCGTTGCAAACACCTGATACGATCACGTATTCCCAGCCTGCAGGAGAACTAAAACATACGCCATTCGAGAGATACTGGACTAAGCCTCGTATCATACCTAAACTTGGCGTAGGGGTTATGGATCGCGCGTTCCTTGAGGTGGGCGTACAACTGCACAACATTTACCGTCATCCGCTCACGTTGCTTTCTCATGGCCCGTACACCACGGTTGACATTTTCATCGATGACAGCAACATTCTACTCGGTCCGAAGTTGGGCTATGAAGTCACGGCCGGTCTCTTTGGTCTAGCCGTCGATGCCACTTATTTTATAGATCACAATTACGATGGGGAAGGGGGAAACAGGAATTCTCTTATGATTACGCCGAAGGCCGGCATTTCAATACTTGGTTTTGCCAATGTTTTCTATGGATATGCGATACCTGTTTCCAGCGATGGTGGATTAAGCTCAATCAGCCGTCACCGGTTCTCATTGATCTTCAATCTCAACAAGGATTACTTCGACCTGAAGGATGCTCCACGGCGGAAGTCCCACGCCAGATCCGGAGGCTAGTCAAAAATCAACTTTGGTAGTTTTTCGAACGAGGTCCAGGAATGAAGGTCCTTCATTGACTTGTGAAAGTATGGTCGTTACATGACTCGCCACCGCGAAAGTTGATCGCTTGCGTTGTGCCCAGAAGGTCAAAACCACGATCAAGGCAACGCAGATTCCGACGGCGAGTGTAATGTTGCGATATGTGTAGTGCCCCTTCACGAATTCATCCTTTGCCAATCGCGTGCCACGCGGCCGAATGGCCTTTTCTGCGCAATTGGCACTATTTTGAAGGTGATATCGTTCAGTTGTGAACACGTCTTTCAAGGTTTCGTACAATAAGTACCCCGGGGATGCGCATTGGTTACGAGCAGACTGGCGAAATTTTGGCGCATCAAGCGTCATCGGTGTGTATTCAAAGGTTTACACTGAGTGTCTAAGATTCACATTAATACATTTGACCGGGTGAAGCCCAATATGATGATAGGCATGAACAGGATAATCTTATTCGTTGGACTGGCGGTTGTCCTCGCTGGCTCAACCTCGCTCACTACAGACCGTGCGGCGGAAGAGGGACCCGTAAAATGGCTGACGATCGAGCAGGCCCTGGAGAAGGCAAAAACGACCAAGCGCCCGATCTTTATTGATGTCTATACAACGTGGTGTGGATGGTGCAAGGTGATGGACAAGAACACCTTCAGCGATCCGTTGGTGGCAAAGCTGCTGAATGAGCAATTCTATCCCGTAAAATTCGACGGCGAACAGAAGGCCGACGTCGTGTTCAATGGAAATACCTACAAATACGTTGGAGATGGCAGCAGGGGATATCACGAACTGGCAGCTGCCTTGTTGAACAATCAGTTATCGTACCCTACAGTCGTTTTCCTCGACGAGAATTTTGGTCTGCTGTTGCCCCTTCAGGGATACCGCAAGGCACCCGAGTTCCTTCCGATCGCTACCTACTTTGGCGAAGGGCATTTCAAAAAGATTGCCTGGCAGGAATTTGAGAAACAGTATAAGTCGCCCTATTAAGTAAGAAGTCCTTAGTCGTTAGTCCTTGGTCGTGAGTGGGTCCTGAGCATTAATAGTCCTTAGTGCCCGGTACTGTAAATACTAGCGACCAACTCAGTACTAAATACTTAGGACTATTGACTCTTTCAATGGTGTTGCTCTTCGTCTTCCTTTTTGGTTGTTCTTCTGAAATCTACTAATCCAAGGGCTGCGGCAAAACCCACAATCACTGCGGCTATCGCGATGAATACGTTTGCGCCGTCCCCGATAAACTGATGAAACATGTCTGTCTTATTTGTGGTAAAAATAAGGGCATAACGCCGTCCGCCAAAGCTATTTGAGCAAAAATTAGCCCGTTGTCGACGAACAGCAAGACAGGCTTATTCGGCCTTCCCAAGCGCTTTGGCCAATTGTTTCCGGGCCTTTAGTGACTGCTTCTTGTTGATGTAGTAGAAGTTGAATCCGCCAATTATAGCCAGGCCGGTTATGGTGATGACCACAATGAACAGCGTGGTGGCCCGCAATTCAAGCCGATCGATCTTGGATTGGGCCTGCAGGCTTGACAATTGCTGTTCCTGTTCTTCAAACTCGATCACCATTTCCATCTGGGCGATGTTTCGGCTGCTTTCCTCGCTGTAGATCTTTTGCCGCGCGTCGTCGTACCGTAATTGCATCTCGTAGGCGGCCTTATAATTGTTTTGGTTGGCTTCGTTGTTGGCTATAGCCTTATAGATCGATGGCAGGTCGGCATAGGCCTGCAGGTCATTGCAGAGCACCAGGGCCTCGTCGAGATACAGCTTGGCCGGTTCGGACTGTCGGGCCTTAGCATAAGTCACACCCAGGTTAATGGCTGTTTTAAGTACGCTGGCGCGATCATTCTTGTCGCGGGCAATCTGGAGGGCCTTTTCATAGAATTCCACCGCGCGTTGGAAGTTACCTTGCCCGAAAAAGATATTGCCTACGTTGGTATAGGAATCGCTGTTTTGCTGGCCCATCTTTTCATCCAGGGCAGACGCCTCGAGAAAATACTGCATCGCTCTGTCGTCCATATCAATGTCGGAATAAAGGATGCCGAGATTGTTTAACGACCCAATGATGTGGCGGTCATCTTTTAGTTCCAAAAACAGCTTGTGAGACTCTTCCAGGTACTTCATCGCCATCGTATGATCCTTTTTAAGGGAGTAGATGTTGGCCATGTTGTTCTTGAGCGAGGCAACGCCCATCTTGAGCCGAACCGAATCGATACCCAGCTTCAGGCCCAGTGAATCGTAAATACGCAGTGACGTCATGTAGTACTGGAGCGACTTGTCAAGGGCGCCCTGCGCTTTGTACAACACCCCCAGGTTGTTGTAAGCGGCACCCATTCCGCGGTAATCTGATATTTCGGTGGACAGGTTCAGAGCCTCGCGGGCATAACCGAACGCTTTCACCGGATCGGAATCGACATAGACCCGTACCAACTCATTG
>DATHKA010000211.1:0-6155 GCA_035489615.1 Chryseolinea sp. | reverse complement strand
AATCATTCACTATGGGTTTGCTGGATCAACGATTTGAAAACGGCGGGATCATCGTGACACGACTCGACGACGTCCTGAACTGGGCGCGATTGTCGTCGCTGTTTCCGATGACCTTTGGTATCGCCTGCTGTGCGATTGAATTTATGAGTACGGGCACTACCGTTTACGATATGGATCGACTGGGCATCCTGCCGCGTTCGAGTCCCAGGCAAGCGGACGTGATGATCATTGCCGGCACCGTGACGTTCAAGATGGCCGATCGGATCAGAAGACTCTATGAGCAAATGGCAGAGCCGCGCTATGTGATTTCGATGGGGTCTTGCGCTAATTGTGGCGGTCCCTACTGGCAGCATGGCTATCATGTCGTGAAGGGAGTGGATCGCATTATTCCCGTTGATGTTTATGTGCCTGGGTGCCCCCCACGTCCGGAGGCCCTGATTGGAGGATTTCTGAAACTGCAGGAAAAGATACGTGGCGAGAGCCTCGTGGCTCCTAAAGCGATCGAGAAGTTGCTCACCCAAACCGAATCACATGCTGCCATTTGAAGAGATACTCCTGGTCGCAAAAGTCCAGTGTACGCATAGTGACCCCGTTGCGGAAGAACTCGCTACGCCGAAGGGCATTCGGGTTCATGTGCACGACCTCCTGGCCGTGATGCTGGAAATGCAGAATCATCCGTCGTTATACTTCGATCTGCTCTCGTGCATCACAGGAATTGACAATGGTCCCGGTTCGGATATGGAGGTAGTTTACAATCTTTATTCGATACCCTTTGACCACCATGTGATGATCAAGGTGAAACTGGACCGCAGCGATCCGCGGATAGAATCGGTAAGTCATCTCTGGCGATCAGCAAACTGGCTTGAGCGCGAGATCTTCGATATGTATGGCATCACCTTTTTGAACCATCCCGATTTGCGCCGGATTCTAATGCCTGCCGACTGGGAAGGGCATCCGCTACGCAAGGATTATCAGCATCAGGCTTATTATCGCGATATCAAAGTGGAGTACTGATCATGGCAGACAATACCGTTCAATACAAGTATAAACCAGGCAATCTCCAGGCCTCCGCACCCAACAAGCTGCAACCGGAGTTGCTAAGGGCTGAGGAAATGATCATTAACCTGGGACCTCAGCATCCATCGACGCACGGCGTGTTGCGTCTGGAATTGTTGATGGAAGGCGAGATCGTCAAGGAGGCCGTTCCACATATCGGGTATCTGCACCGTTGCTTTGAAAAACATGCCGAAAATCTGCCCTACAATCAGGTCATTCCATTCGTCGACCGCCTCGATTATGTGGCAGCGATGAACAACGAGCATGTGTACGCCATGGGAGTTGAGCGCATGCTCGGAATCGAGCATCAGATTCCCAAACGCGTAGAGTACGCGCGGGTGCTGGTCGCTGAACTCAACCGCATTGCCTCTCACTTTATCGCCGTGGGGACCTACGGCATGGATATCGGTGCATTCACGCCTTTCTTCTGGGTAATGCGCGATCGCGAGCACATCCTGCGATTGCTTGAGTGGGCTTCCGGCGCGCGACTGTTATACAATTACATTTGGATCGGCGGACTATTTTACGATCTCCCCGTCGGGTTCGAAGAGCGCTGCGCGGAGTTTGTACAATACATCAAACCGAAGCTAAGCGAGCTGGAAACCATGTTGCTGCAAAACCAGATTTTCATCAAGCGTACAGCAGACGTGGGTGTGCTTCCGCTTGACCTGGCCATCAACAATGGGGTTACGGGTCCCATGTTGCGTGCCTCCGGACTCCGTTTTGACCTTCGTCGCGTTGACGCATACTCCGTGTATCCGGAACTGGACTTTGACATTCCCGTAGGAACCGGTGCCATGGGGACGGTAGGCGATTGTTGGGATCGCACCTATGTGCGCGTGCAGGAAATATACGAGTCCTTGAAAATCATCACGCAATGCCTGGACAAGCTCAACGGGGAGCATAAGCGCACGCGCGATTTTGATCCGCAGGCGCTCGTGCCGAAAAAGATCAGGCCAAAGGCGCAAGATCTTTATGTGCGGGGAGAAATTCCGAAGGGTGAATTGGGATTCTTCTTCCGCGCCGACGGCCGGAACGACGTGCCCTTCAGATGCAAGTGTCGCTCGTGCAGCTTCACAAATTTATCGGTGCTTCCCGAGCTGGCGAAAGGAATATTGATTGCGGATTTAATAGCCATCATCGGTTCGATCGATGTGGTGATGGGAGAGGTAGACCGGTAGGAATAAACTCCTATGAAGATTTTATCAGCCAAACAGATTCGGGAACTCGACGCGTTTACGATCGCACAGCGGCCTATTGCTTCCATTGATCTTATGGAAAGTGCCTGTCGTGCATTTACCGCATGGTTTGTTGAGCATTTTCATCGCGTGGAGCGCGTGGGTGTAATATGTGGCACCGGCAACAACGGAGGAGATGGGCTGGGTATCGCACGCATGTTGCACGAGCAGGGTTACCTGGCGACCAGTTGGATCATTCGCTCGAGTATGCCGGTTACGGACGACTTTGCAACGAATTTGGAGCGCGCCGGGCGCGCCGGTGTAAAACTTTTCGAAGTGAGTGCGCCGGGTACCGCATTCTTAGAAGCGTGCGATGTTGTGATTGATGCCCTGTTTGGTTCAGGTCTTTCGAGGCCGGTGGACGGATTGTATGCCTGGGCCGTTGAGGCCATAAATGGTGCAAATGCCTGTCGCATTGCGGTCGATATCCCCTCGGGCCTTATGGCTGACGGGCCTTCATCGGGCGCTATTGTGAAAGCCGATTACACAGTATCGTTCCAACTGCCGAAACTCGCTTTCCTGCTTCCGCGCAACGGCGGGTTTGTGGGGGAGTGGGTGCTCGTCGATATCGGGCTGAACCGCGAGTTCATTCGACAGGCTGAGACCAACCTGTTCTATACACGCCGGAAGGCGATGCGACGGCTCTTGCGCGAGCGCCATCGGTTCGATCACAAGGGCACCTATGGCCATGCCTTGCTTATATCAGGAAGCCTCGGAAAGATCGGCGCTGCCGTTCTTGCTGCCCGTTCTGCTCTGCGTACAGGGCTGGGGTTGCTTACAGTTCATGTGCCCCGTTGCGGCAACACCATTCTTCAATCGTCCGTTCCCGAGGCCATGGTGAGCTTAGATCGCAATGAGGAAATTTTCTCCTCGCCGCCTGCGCTTGAAATTTACACGGCCCTGGGAATAGGACCTGGCCTCGGTCGAAGCAATGAGACAGCTCAGGCGCTTGAATTTGTGCTTGACCACTACCGGCGTCCCATCGTGTTGGATGCGGATGCCCTCAATATCCTTTCTGAGCGTAAGGAGCTGCTAAACCTGGTGCCCGAAGGCAGTATTCTCACGCCGCATCCCAAGGAATTCGAAAGGCTTACGGGCCCATCCCATGATGACTTTGCCCGCCTGGAGGCCTTGCGCAACCTGGCCGCCCGGACGCGCTGTATCGTTGTCCTGAAGGGGGCCTACACGGCCGTTGCGGATCCCAGCGGAGCCATCCATTTCAATAGCACCGGAAATCCAGGCATGGCCACGGGCGGCACAGGCGACGTGCTCACGGGAATCATTACGGGCCTGCTGGCGCAGCAGTATACCCCATTGGATGCTGCAAGACTGGGCGTTTATTTGCATGGCCTGTCGGGCGACCTCGCTGCCCAGGAGCTGGGAATGCCGAGCCTTATTGCCTCGGATCTTACCAAATTTCTTCCTGCTGCCTTCCTGAAACTGTCTCGCCGGTAGCTTGCTGCGCCCTTTAAGAGGGCCCGCCAGGAGCCAAAATCGTGCGGTTGGGCAGAACTTGCCGGCTAGACAAACTTTTTTCATCCCCTTTTTAAACCTTTTGAGCGATCCTTCCATCTAAATGGTATACAAAGCGGCAAAACGGCCAAATAGGTAAAACTCTGGTGCGAAAGTTGTCGTATATTCATTATAAGCAACGTAGATGAAAAGACTGTACACCCTGGTATTCATGATGACACTGGCTGCCGCTGCTCTGGCCCAGGCGCCTGGTGGCTTTGGTGTTGAGCAAAGTGGTGAACGCCTGGAATCTGCTAAGGCTGTGCACCTTTACCCCAACCCGACCACAGAGTTTGTCCACATTCGCCTCGAAACCATGAACATCGATCACATCAGTGTGTCGATGCACAACATCATCGGAAACGAGCTTCCCATAGAAACTGAAAAGGTCGACGACCACGAATTGCGCATCCGGGTGAAGGACTTTGATGCAGGTTACTATCTCCTTGCGTTGCGCGATGAGCAGACTAATTTCAGGGGGACGTATAAGTTTTTGAAGAGATGAGAGTCAATTAGTAATTGATAATTAGTAATGATAAGGGCCCCGGTTGGGGCCGTTTCTTTTTACGGTGCTGCAGGACTGCTACTTCGCGCTGATGGAATAGCGTTGTTTTCAGAAATAGCGCGTCAAAACTTTTTTGTTGCTCACGTCATCCAAGGGTAACCTTCCTCTTATGTTAAGAAATTTTCTGGTAATCGCCTGGAGGAACCTCGCGCGTGCAGCAGGGTTCTCTTTCATAAATATTTTTGGCCTGGCTGCCGGTATGAGTGTGGCCCTCCTCATTGGCCTTTGGGTGTATGATGAACTCAGTTTCGACAAATCATTTCCCAACCACGAACGCATCGTGCAGGTGTTTCATCACATCTCATTCGGCGAGCAACAGATGACAAGTCCGGAAGCGCCTTATCCCATCGGGGCGATGTTGAAATCAACCTATGCTGATCTTGAATTGGTGGCCATGACTACCACGGCGCGGGAACACATCCTTGCCTATGACGATAGAAAAATGACGGAAACCGGAATGTTCATCGATCCATCGTTCTTACAGATCTTCTCCGTGAACATGCAACAGGGATCGGGCGAGGTGCTAAAAGAAATTAACTCGATCGCGCTGTCCGGAACCCTTGCCCAAAAGCTCTTCGGTGATCATGCGATGGGCCAAATGGTGAAGCTCGACAACCAGCGGGAATTGATGGTGACGGCGGTGTTCGATGACTTTCCTTCCAACTCGCATTTTGCTGATGTGCAATTCTTAGTACCGATGGAATACATGTTCGCAAGCAGTCAGGAACAGGGCAAGCTTCGGGACAGTTGGGGATCCTTCGAGTTCGACTGCTATGCTATGCTTGCTCCGAACGGCTCGGCAGAGGAAATTACGCCGAAGATTGCGCACGTCTTTTTCGACAAAGGTTCCGAAGAGGTGAAGTCCTTTAAGCCGGAGGGATTTCTTTTTCCATTGGATAAATTACACTTGCATTTTAATTTCGACGATGGCTCGGGGACGCAGCAGGGTCGGATTCGGTTCGTATGGATGTTTGGCGTGATCGGGGCCTTCGTGCTGACGCTCGCGTGTATTAATTTCATGAACCTTAGCACGGCGCGAAGCGAAATGCGCTCCAGGGAGGTCGGCGTCAGGAAAGTAATGGGATCAATTCGGTCACAATTGGTCAGACAATTCCTCACGGAGTCGATGTTGATGGTTCTGCTCAGTTTCATCCTCGGTCTGGCAGTTGCCTGGATGGCGCTTCCGCTTTTCAATGACGTTGCGGGCAAGAAAATCGCCCTGCCGTGGGATGAACCGATGTTCTACATCCTTTGTGGCACGTTTGTGCTGATCACGGCACTCTTTGCCGGAAGTTATCCAGCGTTATATCTGTCGTCGTTTAATCCGGTTCAGGTGTTGAAAGGTACGTTTCGTGCGGGTCGGCTGGCGTCGGTTCCGCGGAAGGTTCTGGTGGTGTTTCAATTTACGATATCCATCTTACTGATCATCGGGACGGTCGTCGTGTTTTTGGAGATCCGCCATGCGAAGAAACGACCTGTAGGATTTGATCGCGCCGGAATTATCCAAATGGCTGTACTTACGAAAGACTTGGCGGATGCAGACTACAACGCGTTGAGAAACGAATTGATGGTATCTGGCGCCGTCGTCAATATGGCGAAGTCGAATTTTCCGATAACCGGCGCTATGGCCGGCGACGCATCGGTTACGTGGGAAGGCAAGGATCCGGACTTTCATCCATTGGTTGCCCTCAATAACTGCAGCCACGACTTTCCGGCTGTGAACGGGTTTCAATTTGTGAACGGCCGCGACTTTTCGCGCGAGATCAGCTCGGATTCATCCGCGG
>DATHKA010000210.1:0-12362 GCA_035489615.1 Chryseolinea sp. | reverse complement strand
GAGAGTCGGTGGCGTTGCGCAGCATCAAATTATATCAGGCAAATTATGGAGCAATAGCATCGAGCTATTTCATACAGCCGTATTTCGACTATGCTGATTGTCTATTACAAACTTCTGAGAAGAAAACGGATTTTGGTGTTTCTCAACCATTGGTTACCGAGCAGCTTTTTTATTACGAGAACCCTGAGCACAACCAATTGACCACAATAAAGTCAACAAGGACTGATGGGGCGACGCTGTTCACTAAATTGAAATATCCTGGGGATTATACAGGTGCTAGTACTGCTTCATTTGTCTACCAGATGAAGCAGAAAAACATTGTTTCTCCTGTGATTGAAGAACAAACGCTCCTGTATATGGATGGAGTCAAGAAATTAATCTCAGGGACCTTTACAAAATACAAGATGGTGAATGCTGGCCTATTTGTGCCAGAATCTATCTCAAAAATACAAACAGCCAGTTTACTTGCGGACACAACTGTATCCAGTATCTCAGAAAGCAACCAACTTTCAATTCATCCGAAATACCGAGAGGAAGTTATTTTCGATACCTATACGTCTGCCGGAAAGCTAGAAACATTTCACAAACCCGATGGGGCCTATGAGTCGTACATTTGGGACTATCAAGCTTCGCTTCCAGTAGCACACGCGATCAATTCGGCTGCTACGGAAGTTGCCTATACCTCGTTTGAATCCGGAGGCAAAGGTGGATGGCAATTTTGGGGTACTGTTTTACTATCAGCTGAAAATATATTGCCAACCGGCAAGCGATTCTATGAACTGACCAACACAAATCCCATCAGTAAACAAGGGTTGGTATTGAATAGCGACTATGTCATTTCCTATTGGAGTATGAATGGTCAGTTCACCGTGGACGGAGGAAGTCCTGTGGCACCAGTAAAGACTGGTACAGCCATTTTGGGATGGAGCTATTTCGAGCATCTTGTAAAAGCGACAGGCACAACGATTACCATTCGGGGAACAGGATCAATCGATGAAGTCCGATTGCGTTCAGTGTCGTCGCAACTCAATACATACTCATATGAACCGGTTGTAGGGATGACGAGTTCAACAGATACAAACGGCCTAACTACCTATTTTGAATATGATGGTTTTCAGCGACTAAAGTTGGTCAAGGACCGGGAAGGAAACATCCTTAAGTATTACAAGTATCATTATTCAGGCCAAGTCATTTCGGCCGGTGTGAGCGCCTTAAATTATATCCGGACGAT
This sequence comes from Chryseolinea sp., assembly GCA_035489615.1. Lineage (GTDB taxonomy): Bacteria > Bacteroidota > Bacteroidia > Cytophagales > Cyclobacteriaceae > Chryseolinea. The sequence goes on along the minus strand of DATHKA010000210.1, from coordinate 11,131 downwards.
TGATGTCAAGGCAGAAGGAAGAACTTCCTTAACGCAGGTGGAAGACGCAGGTGAGGATGATGCGACAACAAGCTTTCAATTTTTTGATGGTCTTGGAAGACCCGTTCAAAGCGTTATAGTGAAGGGTTCTGTTTCCAAACAAGATGTCGTGCAGCCGATAGCCTATGATGCATTTGGCCGTGAGGCGATAAAATATCTGCCCTACACCGATTCGTCATCACCGGGCTGGTATAAGGAGGATGCTTTAAAGGATCCAGAGGCAACAGGAACACCCGCAGAGAAATACATCACCGGGAAGCAGTACGGGTTTTACCAGTTTGGCGGTATCCTTGCGCAGGATGTGTACCCTTATGCAGAGACACGATTCGAATCCAGTCCCTTGAATCGGGTTCTTGAACAAGGTTCGCCCGGACAGAGCTGGCAACCCGATGAAGCAGATGCCTATACCTCAATTGACAGGACTATAAAGTTTGCACATGAGACAAATGGTGCCGGTGAAGTATTGCGCTGGAGGTATGTCTATCCGACTACGACTTACCCACTTGGATCGATAAGTGCAGGAGACGCTTCCCCCGAATACTACGGAGAGCATGAGTTGTACAAGACGCGCACTAAAGACGAACAACGACATGAGGTTATTGAGTATAAGGACAAGGAGGGACGTATCGTGTTGAAGCGTGTGCAGGCTGTTGCAGACACTCCGGTGGTCAATGACACGAATTACGCGAGCACCTACTACGTATATGACGACTTTGGAAGTCTGGTATGTGTAATTCAACCGGAAGGAACGAAGCGTCTGCCGGACGAATATTATCATTCGGCTGCAACTCTCGACACCCAGGATGGATTTCTAAAGCGCTTTGCATTCCGGTATGCCTATGATGCCAGAAGGCGCATGACTTACAAGCAGGTGCCTGGCACTGAGCCCGAGTATTTGGTTTACGACAAGCGTGACCGTGTTGTCCTCTCGCAAACAGCGTATCAACGCAACTGCGAGCAATGGATTTTTACCAAATACGATGCGCTTAATCGCCCTGTTCTCACAGGAATACTCGATGGCATCTATGAGCGGGAATATTTGCAACAGATGGCGGACGGTTGGACGTTACTGAATGAAACTTTCGGGGGCACGATCCATGGCTACACCAATCAGGCCTTTCCCAACGTGACAGATCCCCACAAATACCTTTCTGTGAACTACTACGACAACTATGCGTTCAAGACCGTTTTATGGGGCGAGTATGACTATGTGGATGAAAATCTAGTAGGAACCCGTAATGGCATTACCTACAATCAGCCCGACTCTGAGTCAACGACCGTAAGAGGCCTCGTAACGGGTACGCGATTAAAAGTGCTGGACGACGACATCGGTGGAGGGGTCACCTGGCTTACGACCGTCAACTATTACGATGATAAATACCGGCACATTCAAACAATAAGTGATAACTATAAGGGAGGTGCCGACAGGGTGACCAATCTTTATGATTTCTCGGGAATATTGTTGAAGACCACCACTGCACACTATGTCCTGCAGTGGAAAGACGTATCCAATGTGGATATTGCCGTGGGGACAATCAAAAAAGCCGCGAGTGGTACAACTTGGTCAGCCGGGGCCGCTTCAGTCGAAATGCTTCCCGCGAGTCAAGACGGGTGGGTAGAATTCACCATCCCTGCGAATAATGCTTCCCTCATGGTCGGGCTTTCGGAAACCAATCCGGACGCTGTCTGGAATACAATTAAATACGCGTTGTACCTGACCGGTTCCGGAACCGTACAGGTACGCCTTAGTGGTTCAAGCACAGATTTTTTGGGAACTGGACAAACTTATGCTGCTGGTGACGTATTTCGTATAGAACGCCTACAGGGCAATATTAATTTCTATCGGAACGGCACTCTACTCCTACAGCGAACCGCTACATCTAATGCGCTGTTGGTTGATATGTCATTCAGCACCAGCGGAGGACGAATAGTGGCGCTGCGCTCGTCCTTTGGATCGTTCAGCCCGCTGCGTATCGGCGAACGGTTTGAATATGACCATGCCGGCCGGCTCACCAATAGCTGGCACCGTATTAATGAAAACACTGAATTACTGCTCACTGCCCACCAATACAACGAGCTGGGCCAACTGGTGGACAAAAAGCTACACAGCACTGACGGTGGAAACACCTTTGTGCAGTCGGTGGATTATCGCTACAACATACGGGGGTGGCTGAGCTCGCTCAATAATCCTCAGTTGTCTGACGACGGCATCACCAACAACGAAACCAACGATTTATTTGGCATGAACCTCGCCTACAACGACGAGGCAGGCACAGGCAATGCGCATACAGACCCATTACAGGACCTGCGTCAATACAACGGCAACATCTCAGCCATCCGGTGGAGCGTAAACCCGGGTTCAGGAAACGGGGAGGAAGCTGCATACAATTTTAAGTACGACCCCTTAAACCACCTTCAGTCCGCGAGCCACCTGGCAAAAAGCACGGGCGCCTGGACTTCCGGTGGGTTCAATGAAGACAATATTGGCTACGATCTCAACGGCAACATCAAGACTCTTAAGCGCAAAAGCAAAGGAGGTACACTGATAGACGATCTTACCTATAATTACAGTTCAGCCAACCAGTTGTACAGCAACCAATTGCTTTCGGTTACTGATAACACCGCCAATGCTATTGACAAGCGCCGCGGCTTCAAGGATGGAAACACCATCGGCGACGACTATACCTACGATGCCAGTGGTAATATGGTGACAGACGCCAATAAGGGCCTCACGGTAATGACTTATAACTACCTGAATCAGCCTTACCTCGTGGACGTGGGGCTCAGTAATGTGCGCAACGTCTATGATGCCAGCGGTCGTAAACTGAGCCAGGTAACAACTTATTTGGCCGGCAGAACGGAGAGCCATGATATCGGGGACTTTCACTACGACAATACAACGCTGAGCTTTATTAAGCACAGCGAGGGTCGCAGCGTCATGGCAGATCATGAGCTTGTCTACAAGTATAGTGGCGACCACGTAGATGGCCTCGTAACAGCCAATGCCACATTATTGTTGGTAACGCTGAATGGAGAGAGCTACGTACGAGTAAGAGGCAGTTCGAACAATGTGAATGCCAGTGGAATTGCATCATTCGGAGCACCTATTTCCGTACAACCTGGAGAACGTTATCTGATTCGCGCAAAAGGTTATAAGGAAAGCTCTAATGCCGTGGTACTGAACGTGAAATACAACGGGAATACCAGGAACGAACATCGATCGCAGCTTTCACCGTATGCCGGCGCGGAGATGTGGATCGAGCACAAGGTCACGATACCCGCGGGCTGTACGTCGCTCGATTTTGGAATGGTGTGGACGTACGTGTCCGTCGGGGATCGATTCTTTCTGAATGAGTTAGAAGTGATTCAGATAACACCCCAGACCACGCCGGAGTATCAATATTTCCTGAAAGATCATCTTGGAAACGTCCGGGTTACGTTTACAACAAAAAATGAAGTCGATCAAAGTTTGGCCACACTTGAGACCCAGCTTCAGAATGAAGAACAGTCCAAATTTGTTTATTACGATGAAGCCGTGAGAGTAAACTCCACTCTATTTGATCATACAAATTCTGATTCTTCGCACTATAGCGCGAGACTCAGCGGCACAGAAACCGAGCGGTATGGACTTGCTAAATCATTGAGTGTTATGCCCGGAGACACCGTAAAGGCAGAAGTATATGTGAAATACATGGACGTTGACACGATCAACTGGACCACAGCGCTATCCAATTTTGTAAATGCTATAGCGATTGGTACGGCGCCTCCGGGAACGGTAGTGGACGGCGGTGCATTGGGGAGTACAGGAGGGGCAACACCTTCTTTCGTTGGACTGTTGGATAAGGGCAATGAAACGGGCAATGTCCCGAAAGCATATTTAAACTACCTGTTGTTTGATCGCGACTACAATTTCCTGGATGGAGGATTCGTTCCAATAACTGAAGCCGCAAGGGAATACGGCCAGGATGGTATGCACGAGAAGCTTCAAGCTGCATTAGCGGTGTCACAGGCTGGATATGTGTATATTTACCTCAGCAATGACACCCGGGCTATCACGGGGCAACAGATAGATGTGTTCTTTGATGATTTTGAGGTGAAGCATGTGAAGTCGCCGGTAGTGCAGATGGATGATTATTATCCGTTTGGACTGACGTTCAGCTCCTACTCTAGGGAAAACAGTGTACCGAATGAGTTAAAGTTTCAGGGACAGGAGCATGTTGATGACTTGAACCTGGGATGGGACTCCTTTAAATGGAGAAATCATCAGCCAGATCTTGGCAGATTCTTTAACATTGATCCACTAGCAGATGATTATTTTTATAATTCACCTTATGCTTTTAGCGAAAATAAGGTAACGAGCCACGTTGAAATTGAAGGATTGGAATCCCAAACAATTCATGGCGTTGCGCTGCAAGAAGAGTTTAAGAAGGCAGAACAAGCGCTGATGAATGCTTGGAATGACTTGGCGACATCGGTTGAAGCTGTTGTTACCGAAGCGCTCAGGCAGCATCATGAAGATATCGACGAAGTTAGGTCAGTGTCTGAAGAACAGACAGACCCCCAGGCGACTGACACAAAATGGCTTGGTAGTGAACCTGTTCTTTTTAACAAAGATGCAGTAGCTAAGGGTGGTAGTGATCGTCAAGTGATGGTGACAGAAGGTGGTCAAACGAAAACTCAGAACGGGACGTCAGCAGATGAAACACATGTGCATGAGGTGAGGAATGTTGCACCAGTTGACACAACAATTAGTACCGGCAATGTTGGGCCTGGCGGGGAGACATACAATTCGTTCTACATCACCCGCGGTAGCGATACATTGGACAACCGTCATTATGTGCCAGCAGATTTGATGCCTAAGAAAACCGCAACCAAAGTTCAAAACTAGATGAGATATTTGAGACTAACCGTGCTGTGTGCGGCAACGATGACAGCTCAATGTACAGGGAACCGGGAAAATCGCAATCTGCTAAATTATGACGACAAAGGCCGACAGCTTTTGACCATGAATGAACTGACTCGTGATGGTGAACGGTGGCAAGCTCCGGTTATTGTAAAGAATGCTCCGGACTCGGTTGCTATAGGCGATGAGTTCAGAGCCACGATTTACCTGGATAACCCCGACATAAGAATTCTGGAGGCTTATTTTGATTGTACATACGTGGATAACGCAAGCGTCGACACAGCGACCTTTGAATTAAGCGGCTGCTCAAAAAAACTTCTCGTCCGAAATGATAGTGTGCAAATAGGTTTGCATTCATCCGAGATTGGCGAACACGAATTCCCCGAAATTACGCTTTTGACTATGGACCGGCAGAGGGTGTTAAGAACTCTTAACTATACGTTCTCTTACAAAATTATTAAGCCCTAATATTGGGCTATGCCTATGTGTTTGTGAGCAACGAGCATCCATTCTACGTCGATGTGTACTTTGATGATGTTACGGTCCGTCATACCCCGTCGGCAATAGTTGACGTGTCGGGCTATTTTCCTTTTGGGTTGTCATACAATGCCGGGGAGCACGTCGGTGCACATTAACAGCGATGCGTATACAATGGGAAAGAGTTACAGGATGAATGGCGCTTAACCAGGTACATGGCCATACAACGCAGTATAATATTGGCGAATCCAACCTAAGCATTCGGCGAACCACATGTATTTCCCACGACGAATACAGCACAACACCATAATATATCCTACTATTTATCTTTGAGCCAAAATATTGACGACATTCGCCAAAAGTCATTATTCTCCGTATAGATTCCCTCAATAAATACTTCTATCCTTTCGGATACTTCTGCGTTATACCAAATAAATTTACTTTTCATTAACAATTTTTTACAAGCCCTTAACTGAAGCTTAGCACGAGAACCTGTAGGTTTGTCAAAATTCTTTAGTAGTAAAAAAATATGAAAAAGATCATTTATGCGATCTTACCGCTAGTTGTGGTAAGCGGACTGGTATTCGCTAATCGTGAAGTTAAAAATGAAACTTCCAAAAAGTCAATCCCAAAGCCTCTCTCTGCTGCTGAAAGAAAAGCTGCATTGAAAAAATGGGAGGCTACCCCTGATGGTATAATGTACAAAAAATGGGAAGCGTCTCCTGCAGGTAAAAAAGTGCATGCCGGTGCTGCTAAAATAAGGAAGTCCATTAGGGATTATGCCAACATGGAGGGAGTTGTAACCTCTCTTTCTCTTCCGCCAGGCTCAAGATTAGGTTTCGGAGTGATGGTAAGGATTAATGGTGACGATTATATTCTTGCTTTTGGGCCAGAAAAGTCTGGCAAGAATATTTTGACTTTTAACAATGAATTTGAGCAATTACATAGCCTGAAAGTTAACGACAAAATAATTATAAGAAGCCATAGCGTATCGTACGCGCCCAAGTATTCCTATCCAATAGTAGCGGGCGACTATGTAGACCGAGATAGTAAAATAATTTATAAACGTGCACCTCGCAATGGCGGTTGCTAACATTCTGACACGTCCAAATTTTTGCCTGCTTGAAGAAGTCGATGCTGTCAGCTTTCGGCATCAGCAAGATGTACAGATGTTTACACATTTGCCTTTGGTCGCTGCGGAACTTGAGGCGAATAGAAAATCTAGTCCAGACAAAGGAAAGTATGCGCAATACGTATATTGCATAAGAGTAAAACGCAATTGCGTTACTGGGATGTTGAGCGCAATTATTTACTAATGAGAATTTTCACAATACTTTTTCTTTGGACATTGACGCTGCAATCATGTATTGACATGCCGAGTGACAAGGCACTTGACTCATGGATGAAAACAAAAATACTTTCAGGAGCAGATAGGTTGATAATGAAAGAAATAACAGATTTTAAGTGGGACAGTCTTTTGATCTTGAGACCGTATTCTATGCCGGATCGGATTGAGGACGATTTAGACATCAATCTTTCTATGATTAAATATACAGGAATTGACTTCGGGGACAATACAAACGTGCTTGTTTACCTTTATCAAGGTGAAGTTGTAAATATGGTTGACTTTGATCGATACCCGGGAGACTTTTCAAAGAATGACCCAGAATTGATTTCAAAAAGTAAGGCTGTATTTGAGATAACTATCACAGGCCAGAAAAATATTAACGGAGACAAGTGGATTGAAATAGTAGCGGTGAAGTAAATAACTGCACCCAACAAAAGCTATAATCCATGCCTGAAGGGTTGACGATAGTTTATTATTTTGGTGTGCCGGCACGGCTTAAAGCTAGACGTTGTGCGCAAGGCATGAAGAAAGTGGATTAAGGTAAAAGGACTGAAGAATTATGTGGGAGCCAATATTACTAGTGGACTTAAATAATTTGATTCTTAAAGGCGGTTAGTGCTTTTGACATCGAGCTTTGAGGATCAAGATAGATTAAGCCTTATCTTGGCCTAACAATCTAAGTAATCGGTAAACAACTTCAACTAAGGTTAAAACAAATGAAAACCATCGGTATTATGCACATGCTTCTGGTCCAGGATATGAACCGTGCTATTGAATTCTATGAAAAAGCGTTTGGATTCGTCACATTGCAAAAATCGGATTTCTGGTCAAATCTTGATTCCAGTCATGGAAAAATTGCATTATGCACTTTCGGCAATAAGACTGAATTAAAAGAAACAACGCTAATTATCGAAGTTGATGACCATACAGAAGCAATTAAGAAAATTAATGCTTGCGGGGGTAAAATTGTTAATGTAGCTGCTCCCTATCCAGGCGCACCTGTGTACAATGTGGTGATGATCGATACAGAAAATAATCAGCTGGTCGCTTCGCAAACAGTTGCCGTTTAAGCTCCACATCGGGCAGATACGGCGCAGACTGTTGCAGACTCCAACGAAGTCTGTCACGATAGCCCGATATATCTCCTTGAATCCGAGCTTGTCAAAGAATGCTGGTAAGTTTGTCTCAACGCAAAACAACTCACCGGTTTTATTTATAGACGCGTAAGAACCGTAATGTAGCTTATTACATCACACAGATGTACCTGTAAAAGTATTTTCTAATGATGCAGCTACGACACTCGGAATGTATTTGTGGATGGATATTCCAGGTTGCTCGAAATGTCATAGTCGATTATTTTAGAACAAAGACTAAGGAAATGTCAATTTCGGATCTCAATGGGGACAGCGATGATAAGTCACTTAACACCTGCGTTGAAACTTGTCCTAACGATATGCTGCATTACTTTGCCTGAACCTTACCGTGAGGAAATGGATAAAAATTATCTTGTCAAAATGGACCCGTTATGGCAATGCAGTAGGGTGTGAGAATATTACCCTTTGTGGATTTCTTGGACAGAATATTTGTGTTTCCTGTTCATTGGCTTAAAATTCCGGTGGTAGAATTTGCAGAAATAACGGCATCTCGTTTGCGTAGTCATTGATGGAGAAGACAATTATGAGCATGCACGTTATTTTTTCTGACGGAAAATTGGTCATACCGCCGAGTGAGAGTTCATCAAAACACGATTTTGATTTCTTGGTCGGCGGATGGAAGATCAGGAACCGTAAATTGAAAGAACCTCTGTCTGGTCGTGACGAATGGGATGAATTTGATGCGACACAAAATCTTCATCAGATCCTACAGGGCTTTGGCAACTTCGATATTTTCTCTACCGAATTCGATGGTAATCCCTTTGAAGGGTTCACCCTGCGGCTGTTCGATCCGCAAACGCGCCTGTGGACGATTTATTGGGCCGACAGTAATGCAGCGAAACTGGACGGCGGGAAAGTCGGTTCGTTCGACGGCGACATAGGTGAATTTTTTGCCCGTGATGTCTTCGCGGGTAAGAACATTATCGTGAAATTTCACTGGGACAAGCGCAACCCGGAAGCCCCGATCTACAGTGCGGCCTTCTCCGCCGATGAAGGCCAGACGTGGGAATGGAATTGGTATGCGTATTTCGCACGGCGGTAGCTGAGTAGTTTCAGCCGGTCTTTCCTTTTTTCCGCGTATAATGAGACGGCTCATTCCAGAACCCGGACCATCCGGGATCCGGAAATGTTGTTTATGACTACGAAACAGATCGATGCTGAGGTTGATTCAAAACAAACCGCTAAATTGTGTACTACGATTATTGACTACAGTAGCGGAGCTCTTGGGATGGGTTTAATTCAACCGGCCCTAACGATGAGCATAAATGGATGACCTGGATATGGATGAGATTAAAGACAATGTTATCGCGAACGCATGGGATAACAGTCTTCTGGAAAGTGCATACGTGTTGGGCCAGGTTTGACGTACCGCTGAAGTAGCCATGTGAATGAAACGGATCATACGCAAGACTATCTATGCTATACCCGCTCTTTACGCAATCTTGTGCGCACTACTGTTTATGTTTCAGGAAAAACTTATATTCTTCCCCCAAAAACTTGATAAGAACTATCGGTTTGACTTCGATCAGAACTTTGAGGAAATCAACGTAAAAACCCTCGATGGTCTTTTTCTCCACGGCCTTTTATTCAAAGCGGATAGTTCGAAGGGTGTAATTTTTTATCTCCACGGAAATGCCGGGTCACTGGCATCGTGGGGACATGTCGCCAAAACATATACGCGATTAAACTATGACGTTTTTATGCTGGACTATAGAGGCTATGGAAAAAGTGAAGGTTCTATCCGTGGACAGGATGAACTTTTTCAGGATGTGCAAGCAGCATATGATGTCGTAAAGGAAAGGTATCAAGAAGATAGAATTGTGGTCCTGGGTTATTCTATTGGCACGGGTCCAGCATCTAAGGTTGCCTCGACGAACCATCCTAAACTGCTGATACTCCAGGCACCTTACTTCAGCCTGATCGATTTAATGCGTCACACCTATCGCATTATCCCGACCTCTATTTTAAAGTATAAACTCGAGACAAACGAATACGTTAAAAAATGCACGATGCCGATTGTGATTTTTCATGGCAACGAGGATAGCGTCATTTACTATGAATCGTCTATTAAGCTGAAAGATCAACTGACAGACCAATGCACCCTGGTTATTCTCGACGGCGAGGGTCACAATGGAATGACGGATAATCCGGTGTATAGAAAGGAGATTGAAAAGGTGTTGAATTAAGGCTATTCGAGCTTGCGATTTTGGGTGAAGAATATTACAATAGGCTACCTAACGGAATGAACTTTTAGGAATTTGGGCAGTCCGATGTTTTCGTAACGCCAAGCGGTTTTTCGGGCCCTTTTGGATAAATACGACATGGACAGTGACGCAGAATAATGACTTTGTGTGGTATTTCTTTAACGTTGTAGGATAGACGCCATTAACAATCAACAAACCCTTAATCATAGAGCATGTCCCTTCGAAGCAATGTACTCTTTAGTCTTTTCGCATTTTTGGTTTTCGCTGTGGCGTCAACAAACGCGCAATCTATTCTTCCACCCGTTATGGAGTGGAGAGGAAAAAGTGAATCATTAATTGCCAAACCAAATAATCCATGGATAACGCATGCCGAAAAATCAGGCTTCATAACAACGCCTGATTATGACGAAACGATGCGCTGGTTAAAGAAACTCTCGGATGCGTCACCTGTGCTAGGCATGACATCTATCGGTAAAAGTCCGGAAGGAAGGGACATCGTTATGATTATCGCCTCAGCCGAGAAGGAAACTACTTCCGCAGCCTTAAGGGCATCAGTCAAGCCGTTGCTGCTGGTGCAAGCCGGTATCCATGCCGGGGAGATTGATGGAAAGGACGCCGGAATGATGTTGCTGCGGGATATTGCTTTTGGAACTAAAAGCAGCCTGCTGGATAAAGTAAACCTGCTGTTCATCCCCATCCTCAACGTGGATGGTCACGAAAGAAGTTCATCCTTCAATAGACCTAACCAAAGAGGACCTCAAAATATGGGCTACCGAACCAATGCTCAGAATTTGAACCTCAACCGGGACTACGCGAAGCAGGATACCAAAGAAGTAAGAGCCGTCACGGATGTTTTTAATGAATATGATCCATTGTTGTACATGGATATCCACGTGACGGATGGTGCCGACTACCAGTACGATATCACCTTCGGGGGGCATGGACAACAGGGTTATTCGCCGGCAATATCCACCTGGCTGGAGATAAAATTCAAACCCACCGCCGA
>DATHKA010000209.1:0-4029 GCA_035489615.1 Chryseolinea sp. | reverse complement strand
TACTATCTCTTTACTAAAGAGGTGTCGTGGCGCGAAGCGCTACCAGCGCTGAGTTGTGGATTCTTTTCCATCGGCGTCCTGAACGTGAATAATATGCGCGACATTGAGTCGGACCGTGCCGCAGGAAAGTTTTCTATCCCGGTCCGCATAGGGAAGGAGAGGGCCGCGCAATATCATTGGTTTCTCATCCTGGGTGGCCTGGGTGCTGCCGTGTTTTATGCAGTGTTGAACTACCAAACCCCGCTTCAATTTTTATTCTTGCTTAGCGCGCCGCTGTTTCTGCGGACAGGCGTGGCAGTTTCGAAAAAGCCTTCGCGCGAACTCGATCCGTATCTCAAGCAAATGGCTCTGAGTACACTGCTTTTTGTACTGCTGTTTGGAGTCGGCCTGTTGTGGCGATAGTTGATTATTGTCAACGCTTGCGGCCAAACCCGGTCAGGTTCGCCTCCTTGATGAGGTTCTTACGGTCGAGTATCCGAATGGTCTTGCCGGTCTTCTCGATGAGCCCCGTTTTTTTGAATTCCTGCAATAACCGGACGAGGTTTTCCTTGGCTGTTCCGACCATGCTAGCCAGATCCGTTCGCGAGAGTGTAATCAGGGTGGACGCACTCGTACGGTCCGCCGACTTGAATTTTTCTTCCAGGATCAACAGGTTGAAGGCGAGGCGTTCACGCACAGACTTGGTTCCCAGGTTGGTGATGCTGCTGATGAATAGACTGAATTCGTGACCAAGGGCTTTTAACAACGCGTTTGAGAGTGCTGTCGAGTCACGCAGGACTTTTAAAAACGTGTCCTTAGGAATGAAGGTGATTTCTGAGTCCTCTATGGTGGCCGCGGAGTCCGGATAGTATTCGTCACTCAGCAAGGCATGATAACCCAACAACTCGCCCTCACAGCACAGGTAGAAGATCTGTTCCATCCCGCTACCCGTAGTCTTGAATTTCTTCACTTTGCCTGAGCGCACATAATAGATCCCGGTGGGAATGCCCCCCTCCCGAAAAACGACTTCTCCCTTCTTGTACCGATGGGTCACGCTCGAGTCGATAAGTGTTTCCTGTTCGTCTGACGTTAGATTCCGGAAGATCTGATCGGTCTTCAGACGAAAATTCTCTGATAAGAAGGTCTTGAGCATCGTAAACCGGCCTGTTATGAATGCAATCTTGTGCGCCAGATCAGCATTACTATTGATATTTATCAATCGCAATGTTGATCATTTTCATTACTAAAAGCAGTTCCCGGAGCTACTTTTACAGGAGGTTTTGAAAATGCAGGATTTTTGCAACGAAATAATCGAACAGATTAAAGTGGCCCCAGACGAAAAAGATCTGATTCAGGTAATTAACAATTCAATGTGGTTGTTGCGGACGGAGCGTAATTCGTTCAACGAAGCGGGGTATGTGATGAACATGATTGTTTCGCTTCGCGCTGTTTTAGCAGAGGCCCCGACAATGCGGGTCAACAATAACACCAAATTGGCCATTGCCATTTTCAGGCAACTTCAGCGGGAACGGCAGGGGCATATTTTCTAGCCTATATCCTGCTGAAATCTCCCCAGGCGGAATCGCCTCGTTCGAACCTTCTTCTCCTGACACGTGTCTAATGTTCAGTCACCAGGCACGCAATTTGCAATTGCGGCATGCGTTTTATTTATTGTACGAATTGGAAGAGAGATATGAAGAGGTTGTTGATTTTACTCCCCGCCATCGCGCTACTCGCTTGCGAGCCTCCCGCCGACACACTGAGGCTGTTGGATCAGTTGGTCGTATCCACCAACTATGATACGGAGGCGGACTTCTCACAGTACGCCACCTACTCAATGGCGACCGATACCATTGGATTCTATTCGAATCAATCCCCGAATGACACAATTATTGTACAAACGTCTTCGGACAATTACGCCCGTCCTGTACTATCGAAGGTGCAACAGAATTTGCAGGCGCGTGGCTTTCAACGGGTGGACCGGAATGCGGATCCGGATTTGCGCATCAATGTTTATGTCGTGAACGACTTCAACGTGTATCAGCAAATCAATTATCCGGGTTACTACTATCCGTCTTATTACGGATATGGATACGGATACGGCGGTTACTACGGAGGATATCCCTATGTGAGCAATTACGTCACCAACACGGGTGCATTGGTAGTCGAGATACTTGATCTGCGAAATCCAACTGCGGACAAGAAGCTGAAGTCCATATGGAACGCTTCCATGGGCGACGTATACAGCACCATAGACCTCGTAAAACAATCAGAAGAGGCCCTCGATCAGGCGTTTGTTCAGTCACCTTATTTAGGGAGGTAGTAAAGTTCCCTTTATCATCGAAACTTATGCGATTCAATCGTTCCCCATATTCGCCTTATCCGATGTCGCTTCTCACAGAGAAGCGATCACTTCGGCCGGTGATGCTCTGTGCCCTGATAACTTTCACGCTGGTAATGGCCTCAGGCGTGCGCTCTTTCGCGCAACGAAGCTATTTCTATTTTGGATGGGACGTTAATCAGCCGTTATCGAACACTTCCTGGATCGATGAGACCAGCACCCGTGGGGCCAAACTCGGATTTCGAAAATTCATCGGCGAAGAGCGCAGGATTTCGGTTGGCCTCGACTTGAACTGGAATTATCTGGAGACCTATAAGCCAACCGAAACATTTTATACGGACAATGGAGCCGTTACCACAGACTATTTCAATAATATTTTTCAGATGGCCGGTGCCGTCACGGGCCAGTATTACTTTCCCATTGGCGATAAGCAGGTCTTTTATCCTTACGTGGGGTTAGGGCTCGGCGCGAACAGAAACCAATACACCGTATCCTACAACATTTATCAGGATGAGGACGTGGGCTTTGGATTTCTAGCCCGGCCGGAGGTCGGTATATTGGTGCGTATCGGCGAACGCAGACGCTTTGGATTGACCGCGGCCGTGCATTACGACTACTCGACCAACAGCAGCTCGGACTATGGGTACAACAACTTTATGACCGCTGGTTTTCAGATCGGTGTGGTGAGTTTACAGTGGTAGTTTCAAGCGAACGGCGCTTCCCGACGCTCACCCAGTTTTTTTACCGCCTGTGATGCGTGCCTGCACGGTTCTGTTATCTTTGCAGCCATGCAACAAATCCTTATTCTCGATTTTGGATCGCAGTACACGCAATTGATTGCAAGGAGGGTACGAGAGCTCAACGTTTATTGTGAGATCCATCCGTTCAACAAGATTCCCACCATAACTTCTGATATCAAAGGGGTCATTCTGTCGGGCAGTCCCTGTTCGGTGCGCGACAACGGTGCGCCCATGGTTGACCTGGCGGCGTTCGCGAGCCTACCCATTCTGGGCGTGTGCTATGGTGCCCAGCTGATGGCCCAGGCCGGCGGCGGTCAGGTGATGCCCTCCCATCACCGGGAATATGGCCGCGCGATCCTTTCGTCGGTCGATCATCACAACGCGTTGTTCAAGGAGATAGCGATCGACACGCAGGTATGGATGTCGCACGCCGACACGATCTCTGCAGCACCGCAGGGATTCGACATTATCGCGAGCACACCTTCTGTGGCAATCGCGGCATTTAAGAAGCGCGGTGAGGAGGTTTATGGAATCCAGTTCCATCCCGAAGTAACACACACTGTACAAGGAAAAATATTGCTGAGAAATTTTGTGGTACACATTTGCCAGTGTGCCCAGGATTGGACGTCCGATCAGTTCGTGGAGAGCACGGTTGCCTCATTGAAGGCAAGTCTCGGAAACGACCGCGTAGTGATGGCGTTATCGGGTGGCGTAGATTCAACAGTAGCCGCTACGTTGATCCATCGCGCGATTGGCAAGAACCTTCACTGCATTTTCGTTGACAATGGATTGTTGCGCAAGAACGAATTCCAGGAAGTGCTTGATTCTTACAAGCACATGGGGCTGAACATCAAAGGGGTCGACAGCCGGGAGAAATTCTACCATTCGTTGAACGGCCTTACCGAACCCGAAGCAAAACGCAAAGCAATAGGCAAAACATTTATCGATGTTTTCGACGAAGAGGCCCAC
>DATHKA010000208.1:0-6533 GCA_035489615.1 Chryseolinea sp. | reverse complement strand
CGCGCTCCAAAGGAGCTTCGCCAACGGTGGTTGATAAGGAAGTAGCATTCGTAGCTCTCTGGTTGGACGTTGCACGTACTGGCAAGCATTGGGAAGATTTTCAGAAATCTCAACAGCAACTCATCGATGCCGGTGATTCATGGATTTTCCAGTCCAGAGGACCGTTCACATCGCTGGAGCAGTTGCGTTGGGACTGGGATCACATACTCACGTTTGATCCGATGCCTGCCCTGGCGAAAGTGCAGTGTCCTATATTGGGTGTATTTGGTGAACTTGATCCTTTAACGCCTGCGAAGAGAACCACCGAGAATATGCGAAAGGCATTCACAGAGGCTGGCCACAAAGATTTTACGCTCAAGATCTTTCCACAGGCAGGTCATTCGCTCTCGGAACTGCCCGAAAAAAATCGGATGGCGCCTGGTGTGTTCGAAACGCTGCGCACATGGTTGTCGGAGAGAATGCAGTGAAGTCTGCCCGGGAGTTAGGAGTTCGCGTCAGCGATTCGTTGTTTATTTTTTCTGTCGTTCATTTACTATCTTTTTCAAAATATTTGTCCCGTTATTGATGGGGAACCTGCATAAACGCTCATTAGCAACATAATTTCTTCGCGCATACCTCTGTTAAACCAATAGTTAGTCCAGGTTAATGCGAGAATCGGTTTTACTACCTCTGGCGAAAATTCATTGTAAGCATTTCTAAGTCTGTCAACTTGTAAAGTCTAACGTTGATAATTCTTGCTCGCGCAATTTTTAGTCTTGTCAGTTTTTGTTCTGCCTGTTGCTGCTTTTCCGATTTCATCTTCAATCCCGGATTCTTTCCGTTCTTTCAAAAACGTCTTTCAATGCGTTCATTCATTGATGCAACTTGGGAACCCTGAATAAACAGACATTTGTAGAATCACTTCTTTTACTTCGTTTAGGATGCTTCCTGTGTTGAACGCTCATTGTAAGAAGGAACAGCACTCATTCCAATTGTTTTCGGCAAGCAAAGTTCGGGCTTCTTAGCTGACTGCGGCCAATAGTCTCCGGCATGAACGGTCTCCGCCCTAAAGGTTCCCCCCATTAAAGCCGTTTCCTCGTGGCCTAACGCGCCCTGCTCTGCACCAGCGCTGTCGGCTAAAAGCCCGGATTCCATAGCATCAAAAACAATGTTCAACTAAAACAATTGATGTTATGAAAACGACACAAGAAAGAAAAGATGTTTACAGTATCATTAACAGTATGATCCTGGAAAAACTTCAACAAAACATGTTACCGTGGAAGCAACCCTGGAACAAATTTGGTCCAGCTCGCAATTATGTGTCCGGTAAGGCTTATCGAGGTATTAACGCAATGTTGTTAAACCATACACAATCCGAGTATCCTTTGTTCTTAACATTCAATCAGGTCAAAGACCTCGGAGGCCATATTAAAAAGGGATCTAAAGGAAACATCGTAGTATTCTGGAAGAAACTATACTACGGCAATTCGGGCAAGATCGACTTGCGGAAGATCAGGGAGTATGCCCCGGAAGACATCAAAACAATTCCCTTTTTACGCTACTACTATGTATTCAACATCGACTCAATAGAAGGTGTCGAATTTGAAGTGCCCGCGAAAAACCTCG
Organism: Chryseolinea sp.; assembly: GCA_035489615.1. Taxonomy (GTDB): domain Bacteria; phylum Bacteroidota; class Bacteroidia; order Cytophagales; family Cyclobacteriaceae; genus Chryseolinea. The sequence continues at coordinate 4,928 of DATHKA010000208.1, read as the reverse complement.
CACTTCAGCCCTTGGAAAATTGTGAACGCATCATTGAGCAAATGCCTAACTCACCAGCAATTGAACATGGGGGTGATCAACCTTCCTACAATAAGGTCGATGACAAAATCAAAGTCCCTCACTTATCCAACTTCAAATCAGAAGAAGAATACTACGCAACTGTTTTTCACGAACTCTCTCACAGCACAGGACACCCGTCCAGATTGAATCGGGATATGTCCGGTAACTATGGATCAAAGCAATATTCATTTGAAGAACTTATTGCCGAAGCCGCTGCATGCTCTCTTTGCAATGAATCAGGTATAGCGGATCAGATAATTGATAACAGTATCGCGTACATCAAAGCATGGCTGGAAAGACTTACCTTCCTTGTAAAGGAGGATGATAAATTTCTCGTGAGGGCTTTTGCCCAGGCGCAACGGGCAACGGATTATATTCTCAACAGGCTTCCTGAAGAAGTGGGAAGCGAAGAAGCCAAAATAGCATTGGAACTTGAGGAAAAGGGGGCGTAAGCCCTTTTTTTTATTTGCTCCCTCTATGATCAACATATCCTCTCTCTCATCATTTTTGATAGCAATGTTCGGACTTGTTCTGTGACTAGCGCCAAAAAGTTCCGGCATAAAATTCTATGTGCCGTTGGCCTTTTGCTCTGTGCAAATTTATTCCGTGTGCCTTTTGGCTTTCCGCACTATTGTTTCATTTTGTTCGATAGGGTGTGCTGTCACGGAAAAGCCCGATGGGTTAAGCATTAAAAACAATGTTCAACTAAATCAATTTTCGTATGACAGATTACATTCATTTATCCGGAACAACTCCTTACGATGAGGCCTGCGCACAGATAGGGAGTGAAGACTACATGAAATATGCGAAGCTGGAAGCTCACGCATATATCCGACAGCTTACCCGAACATTTGGTACAAATCCAGAAGGGACAAGATTCGTGTTGGCTCACAATCCTCATGACTTTGGGACTTATATCGCCATCAGATTTTTTTACGATGATGAAGATGAAAACCATCTGCTTTACATGGCGCCCATGGAAGGTGGATGCGCGGAATGGGATGCTACTGCATTAAGCGAATTGAAAAGGAATGGGTGTCGCCTCGAAAGGGAAGATGACGAAACCGAAAAGGAAGAATCAGGTGAGCCATGGGAAGAAAGCTACACGTATGACAATGGCCCCACCGGTCATGGAGACGATTGCTTGAGTGATGCAGATTCAGGTTTATAAAAAACAACAAAACCTTTTGGTGTAAAGGTCAACCATGACTTTTAACATGAAGAACTTCATTGAACTCCTATACATAAGGGAAGAAACGTATTGTGTAAACGTGAACCACGACAGAAGAAGCACAAATTGCTTCAACATGGTTGTTGAGGTTTGGGTTAAGACCGAAAACGGTTTACGGTACTCGATACAACGCTTTCAACTCGTTGATAATCCTGCTGAACACGTGAATGAATGTGTTGACAAAACGAGAAAATACGGATTGGAATCTTACCGTCCGTATTCTCCGGGACAAGCTTGTGACGGAACAATTTCGGCCTGTGTGATCGCACTGTTTATTGATTTGTGCAAGCACAGAAACGTCAATCCTGTCATGATATGGAATGCAGCTTATCCGGATAAAAAGCCAAGAGTAAACAAAAAGGAACTTGCCCTAACGAAGAGCTTTGCAGATTGGCAAAGGGTAGCGTATCCCAAACAATGGGATGCAGTGCAAATAGAATTGATGCTTGAATCATTGCACAATGCCAACTTCCATCAACTGGCAACCACAGTATCAGAAGAACTTAGCTTATAGCTTGGCTTCCTGATCAAACCTTACGGTGTATAGGTCAACCGTACAATTATTTATCAACAATTAAAACACACAAAATCATGACGACAAGATATCACCTTATTCAGGAACTCGAAGGCGGAGTTCCGAATGATCCCGTTATTTTATATAACGAGGAGAAAGCAGGTAGGCTATTTGAAGAAAGGGTGAGTACAATCCAATCCGGATTCAGAAAGAAACGCGATGATGAAACCTGGGCAGCGTTTGAAGATGCCTTTCAAGACTATACATACAGCGATGATGTTGCATACGATACTTGCGATTGGGAAATACACTGGTATAAACTGTCAGTTGAAGATCGTACGCTGGCAGAATTGGTTGACCTGTACTTTACCATAATTAACCATGCTACGATTGAAACCCTTACTGACGATGACATTCAGAAAAGTCTGAAAAGTGTAAGACACGTTATTGAAGAATATGGAATAATAGAATAAGGGGGCGTAAGCCTCCTTTAATTTTTTGGAATGTTAGATATTCTTAGGATTGAGAATTCAAGATTCGGAGTGCGGGGCGGACCCAAAAACTAAATGCACCCGTTGAGCTTACAAAGGTTCCAACGAACAACCATTTCCCCATATAAAGAAAGTATCTCCACCTTTGTGATCAATACCGGGGTGCAGGTAGTTTTTTATGCGATGATTTATTCTTGAATTAAGTCGCTTCCTATGCCAAATGTTGTAATCGTAGGTCATTGGACGCCTTGAATTCGTCTATTGCTCAGGTTCGATATCCAACCACATTTGAATCATCGCGTGAAAGTGGAAATCCCGAAAGCAAACGTAAAAAAGGGTTTTTTACGGCATTGAAATTGTGTTTACAGCCCCAAAATAATTCCCCATTATATGCAGAAACGAGGCTTTATATACATTATGAGCGTTGATGGCTGTCCTGACGTTCTAAAACTAGGCATGTCTAAGAACCCTGAAATTCGTGCCAGGCAGTTATCATCTGAAACCGCTGCGGTCGGTGAGTTTAAAGTAGAATGGGCTGGAGAGGTTCCAAACATGGAGATCGCGGAACGCATTCTTCACGACACCTTTCGGCAATTTCACAAACGAAGCGAATTTTTCCGTATAGAAATCAACCATGCCAGAAGAACTGCGATCTACATATGCAAGTCACTTTGGAAAGTCGCAGATGACGCAAAGAAAGTGTGGATTCTCGAACTTGAAGTCGAGCTGAAGAACTTCCAGCCTTAACCGCCTGCTCTTGTTTTTTAAAACGTTCATGATTCAAGGCGGATATTGTTTGTTGTAAGCACCTCGCATCACAGATCCTTAGGTGCGTGACTGAAGTCCCTTCCCACGTTTTTCTTTCCAGAGTAAGCAATTAAATTCTGGTAAAAGTAGCTCCGGGGAGTATTACGTTGCGCCAAAATCCTACACGGATGAACGGTTTCCCCCTTACAGCTTTGCTTTCAGGAGCCCCCATTAATTCCCGTAGTCTTTTAGCTCCACGTAGCCCCCGGAGCTTTTGTGCCGACCATAATTTAATCCTTACAATTATGGAAAGTAAAAAGAAACTATGGGAAGCAGCAGAAATTCAGCTCTCTTACAAATCGACTGTTAAACCTTCGCAACGGGTTAAAATTACAGGATCAAAGGACGCCTATGAGGTGCTAAATGAATCCTGGGATCATTCGAAACTAGAACTTGTTGAGCAGTTCAAGGTCCTGTTCACCAACCGCGCGAACAAGGTGCTTGGAATTTACGAAGTTTCAACCGGTGGGATCGCGGGAACAGTAGCTGATCCAAGACTGATTTTTGTTGCCGCCCTTAAAGTTGGCGCATCGGGAATTATCCTTTCACATAATCATCCTTCCGGAAATCTCACCGCCAGCCATGCAGATATAGAGCTTACGAGAAAGATCAAGGAAGCTGGAAAACTCCTCGAAATCCAACTTTTGGATCACATCATCTTAACTAGTGAAGGTTATTTTTCTTTTGCAGATGAGGGGATGGTCTAAGATCCGACTCAGACAGAAAAAGGGGCTTCCAGCGGAGCCCTTTAACCCAATGTTTTTGTTTGGAGCCACCGTCCATGTAAACCGATGTTTCTATTGGTGTTTGGCACAGAGTCCAGGAAAATGCCTTCAGTGTAGACTGATTTACTCTGGTCCTGTTAACATACCCCTCTAACGAACCCGGCAGGAACAATCGAACCAATTTAATTGACTAATTCACTCAGAGGTCCTTACAGCATACAATTGTTTTAGGTTCGATAGTCTGTCCGTCAAGTCACACTTTTCCGTGTTGATCCATTTCAGTTCATCTCGGTCGTTATCACCTACTTTTTGAAGTAAGACTCGTAATAAATTATCAAGCAGAACTTGGATGTCTTAAAAAGACCTTGACAATGGAGTCGCACGATAAAATAGGAAATCCATTTGAACAGATTATTGATCAATTGAATAGAATTGAGTCGATCGTTATCCATTTGAAAAGTCAGTATGATTCTGTGAGAATACAAAATTCTACAGAGGAAAATCCCGAAGACAACGGGATCCGATTGGCCATGCGGATAACCGGCTTAAAGAAGAAAACCATATATAATAAGGTAAACAGGCGTGAGATTCCTCATGCGAAAAAGGGGAGGAGACTTTACTTCGATGCGCAGGAACTGGTCCAGTGGATTCAAGAGGGCAAACGAAAAACAATAGACGAATTGAGAACCGAAGTCTTTAATCTTTAGCCTGTCCAATACAGCGGCATCAACGGGTAAGAGTAATTTCTTACCCTTTTCTTTTTATTATTTTTTTTAGAGTAGTGGGGTTCGCGGTGCAAATCGCGGTGCAAATCGCAACCGCAACAAAAAAGCCTCCGAAAAATCAGAGGCTATTTTGTTGTAATATACTGATTATCAGTCAGTACCTAAGGCCGGAATCGAACCGGCACGCCCGAAGGCACACGATTTTGAGTCGTGCGCGTCTACCAGTTCCGCCACTCAGGCATTTTGCGCAAAAATGCTGCTGGTAATTGCACCGTTATTTATAACGGCGGGGGTGCAAATATGGGTTAAAGTTTTATCGCGCACAACGGCACAAGCCCTAATTTTCACCTGACGAATTCGGGTGGACAAAGGGGC
>DATHKA010000207.1:0-22773 GCA_035489615.1 Chryseolinea sp. | reverse complement strand
ATGACCTCATGCTTCGCAGCGTTTATGCGGCTGTTGCCGTTGTGGGATCATTGGCTGAGCTGCTTTGGTTTCTTGACCGGTTTCAACGCGATTTCAGAACGTTCCTGATCAGCTTGTTGCATAGCGATTTCACTATCCACTTCGAGCAAACCGGTCGCGGCAGGCGACTCAACGCTGTGTACGATGCCATGAATCAGATCTCGGGGGCATTTAAGAAAGTGAGTGCCGAGCGCGAGGCAAAACACCGCTTCCTGGAGCTCCTGGTGGAGCACGTCCAGGTGGGTATCATCAGCTTCAACAACGATGAGGAGGTATATCTTGCCAATAGGGCATTGAAACAAATGCTTCAGCTGTCTCCTTTCGCCTCATTCGAAATACTCCGCGCTGTAGACCCTGCGTTATTACAAGTACTGCGCGCCATAAAAGCAGGCGAAACCAGGCTGGTTAAAGTAAAGGCGGGGCAGGACACCCTACAATTAACGGTGCATGCAACGGCTTTCAGACTGGAGGAAGAGTTTTACAAGCTGGTGAGTCTGCAAAACATTCGGTCCGAGCTCGACGCCCGTGAAATGGAAGCGTGGCAAAAGCTCATTCGGGTGCTCACCCATGAGATCATGAATTCCATATCACCGATTACCTCACTCAGCAGTACACTGCACAACCTGGTCAGGTCATCGAGGGAAAACGATCAATCATCGCCGTGCCTGTTGCCAACCCTTGACGAGGGTCTTGACGCCATCAAAAAACGCAGCGAAGGATTGCTCAGTTTCACAGAGGTGTACCGAAAGCTCACACGCGTTCCAACACCGGTGCTAAAACCAACAAATGTTTCGGCCCTGTTACGGCGCATCCAATTGCTGTTTCATGAAGAGTTCTCACATCGCGGAATACGTCTTTCTATTGAGACGGAAGATCACGAAATGATGGTCGATAGCGACTTGTTTGAACAAGTGCTTATCAACCTGATCCGAAACGCTATCGACGCACTCACGGGACATCCCGATCCATCCATTCGGTTGTCACATTCCCTCTCGCCCGGCAACCGGTCAATCATCAGCATAGCCGACAACGGCGAAGGCATCGAAACGGACAAAATGGAAAGCATTTTCATCCCTTTCTTCACCACGAAAAAAAATGGTTCCGGCATTGGTCTGGCTATCACCAAGCAAATTGTAATGCTGCATGGCGGTACGATAAAGGTCATCAGCACACCCGGTGAGGGAGCGACCTTCTCCATTTACCTGTGAGAGAATTTTTGCGTTTTACATTGGACATTTTAACCGCAAAATGTAGAACTATCACTGTAAAATGTAAAAGTTACCCATGGCTGTAACCAACGTCCAACCTTCCAATCACGATTCCCTTTCAATTGCTAACTTGCAGGGCATTTCACGCAGCACTTAACTTCAAACATGAACGAAGAGATCATTCACGATGACGAGCAGGACGATGAGCTCTTTGAACATCATCGCATAGTAGCGGACCCCAAGCAGGGGCTCGTGAGACTCGATAAGTTTTTGATGGACCGGCTTCCCAACGCAACGCGCACCAAAATTCAGGGCGGTATCGCAGCGGGCTTCGTCAAAGTGAACGAAAAACCTGCGAAGTCAAACTATCGCGTCCATCCCGCCGACGTCATTACCGTATCCCTTCCCCAGCCTCCGCGCGACACCGATGTTGTACCGGAGAACATTCCGTTGAACATTATATTTGAAGATGCGTCGCTGATGATCATTAACAAGCCCGCCGGAATGGTGGTTCATCCTGCGTATCAAAACTGGTCTGGAACATTGGTGAATGCGTTGGCTTATCATTTCGAAAATCTTCCTCAGATGCCTGGCAATGATGGACGTCCTGGTTTGGTTCACCGCATTGACAAGGACACGTCGGGGATACTGGTCATTGCCAAGGACGAAGAGACACTCACCGGCCTTGCCCGTCAGTTTTTTGATCACACGATAGAAAGAACCTACTATGCTATTGTCTGGGGTGTACCCGATCCACCGTCAGGTACCATTAACAAAAACGTAGGTCGCAGTCTCAAGGATAGGAGGGTTACGACCGTCTTTCCGAATGGTGAAATGGGACGACATGCCGTGACACATTATCAGCTATTGCAGGACATTCGATATGTATCGTTGGTGCAGTGCAAACTGGAAACAGGGCGAACGCATCAGATTCGCGCACACATGAAATATCTGGGGCATCCCCTTTTCAACGACGCCATGTATGGCGGCGATCAGGTACTGAAGGGGACCGTTTTTACGAAGTACAAACAATTCGTGGAGAATTGTTTCAAAGTGATCCCACGACAGGCGCTACATGCCAAGACACTTGGCTTTGTCCATCCGAAAACCAAAGAGTGGATGCAGTTTGAATGCCCGTTGCCAAACGACTTCACCGAAGCCATCGACCGCTGGGAAAATTACGTCAAATACAACTGAGAAATTCGAAGAGACAGGCTCCCGGGCGAGGTGCACAACGCATCGCCTATATGCAGAGCTCTGAGAATTTTAGAACGACGGCTTCAGGTGTTCATTGGTCAGTGCCGTTCTGATTTCCAGCATGGCCTGATGCTTGAATACCCTGTACGTCTCTTCATCCTTTGCTCGGCCGGAAAGTCCCTTGATGTACTCAAGTACCTTCTCCGCCTGATGAGGGTCCAGATTGCTGAGCGAATCCAGAATCTGGAGCCTGTGGTAAGTCATTGTCATGGTAGTGGTTGTTGATACTGCAAATAACGGAAACTGAACATCTGAGTTTCAAGTCGTTAGACGCTAATTAACCTAAAAACAACACAACTGTAATATTCGGGTGAACCAAGGCAAATGCCGGGCCAGGAAGCCATTGCTCCATTAATGGCAACCGTTCATCCCCAACTCAGCAGTTTTGACCCGTCGGCTTCCGATTTACTAACCCTACTCGTACCTTTCAATCGTTACCAACCGACACCTTATGCGCACGGCTCCCTTTTATCTCGTGGTACTGATAACTTCCGCGCTCGCCTTAACCAGCTGTTCCCGGCAATCGCCAGAGCAGGACCCGGCGCAGGATGAGCATGATCCCCATCAATCACTTGCTGATCTCAAGGCTTTCGAAGGTCTGGACGTAGGTTTGTTTGCCTCCGAGCCCATGTTCTCCAACCCGACGAACATTGCCGTTGACGAAAAGGGTCGCGTCTGGGTATGTGAGGCCTACAACTATCGCAATCAATATAATCCGAAAAACCCTGTGAAGCAGGAAGGCGATCGCATCGTGATCCTGGAAGACACCGACGGAGATGGCAAAGCTGACAAGAGCAAAGTATTTTATCAGGGTACCGATGTAAATGCGGCACTGGGAATCTCGTTGATCGGTGATCGGATCATTGTATCCTGTAGCCCAAACGTTTTTGTCTTCACCGATGCCAATCACGACGACATCCCGGATAAAAAGGAGGTCTTCTTCCAGGGCATTCAGGGTCTTCAGCACGATCACGGCATGCATGCTTTTATTTTTGGACCGGATGGAAAACTCTATTTCAACTTTGGAAACGAGGGTAAATCACTGTTGTCGGCAGCTGGCGACACCGTTGTCGACATTCACGGTAACAAAGTCGTGGCGAACGGCCGGCCATTTCGCGAGGGGATGGTGATGCGTGCCGACCTCGATGGAAGCCACGTCGAGGTTATGGCGTCGAACTTCCGAAATAACTTCGAAGTGGCGATAGATCCCTATGGAACCATGTGGCAGTCTGACAACGACGACGATGGCAACAAGGGCACGCGCATCAATTATGTAATGGAGTATGGAAACTATGGATTCCGGGATGAGATAACGGGGGCCAGCTGGAGTGCGCGCCGGACCAATTGGGAGAAAGAGATTCCGTTGCGGCATTGGCACTTGAACGATCCGGGAGTCGTGCCCAACGTACTGCAGACAGGCGCCGGATCGCCGTCTGGAATCACGATTTACGAAGGCGATCTGCTGCCAAAAGAGTTCTATGGACAGATGATTCACGCTGAGCCCGGTAACAACGTGGTGCGATCGTATCCTGTTGAAAACGACGGTGCGGGCTACAAGGCTTCCATCGTGAAGATTCTGGAAGCACAGAAGGACCAATGGTTTAGACCCATCGACGTAGCTATCGCACCGGACGGGTCATTGTTTGTCGCTGACTGGTATGATCCCGGCGTTGGAGGACATCAGGTTGGCGATGTAAATCGTGGTAGAATCTATCGCATTTCGCCTCCTGGCAGCGCATACAAGATCGATCCCATTGATTTGTCCGATCCGGAGGGCGCGGTTAAAGCGCTGCTCAATCCCAACGCAGCACGGCGATTCCTGGGATGGAAATCGCTCGCCGATCGGAGCATGGAGGCAGAAGCGGTACTTAAAAAACTGTGGGGGAGTGAGAATCCCCGGCACCGCGCGCAAGCGCTGTGGCTGCTGACCAGGTTGCCATCAGTCGATCAATACATCGACGAAGCGCTCAAGGACAAAGATGCCAACATTCGCATTACCGGAATCCGTGTCGCCCGATCGCTCAACAAGGACATACTCGCCACGGCATCACGCATGGTAAAGGACGAATCCCCGCAGGTGCGTCGTGAGGTAGCCATTGCGTTGCGTGGAAATAAGTCGGCCGAAGCGGCAGGCCTTTGGACTGTCTTGGCCGATCAATACGATGGTAAGGACCGGTGGTATCTTGAAGCGCTAGGAATTTCAGCGGCGGGTAATTGGGATCTCTATTTCAACACCTGGAAGAGTCACGTGGGTGCTACCTGGAAAGAACCAGCCAATCGCGACATCGTATGGCGTAGCCGCAGCAAGTTTGCCATCCCGATGATCGCCGAACTGATCAAGGACACCGATGAGACCGATATGCTGCGATACTACCGATCGCTGGACTTTCAGACCGATGCGTCGAAGCAGGTTGTTCTTGCGCAACTCGTTCAGCAAACGACGGGCAGCAAAGTGCTATACGCGTTGAAACATATGGATCCTTCAAAATTGAAGATGACGCCCGCCATCAACGCTGCGCTCAACAAGGTCCTCAACGATGAGAAGGGCAAAATTGAGTTTGTGGAGCTCGTTACCTCATTCAAGCTGCAGGACCGTTCAGACAACTTGCTTCACATGGCCTTGCAATATCCGGATAGTCTCACGGGACGCGAGGCTATGCGCACCTTGCTGGCCTGGGATAAGACGAAGCTGATTCAACAAGCCCTAAATAGTGAAAAGCCGGGAGAACCACAGGCGGCCATCAAATCTTTGCGACCCCATATGTACAACCCCAAGGCTATTGCTTTGGTTGAAGCTGTCATGATGGACTCCACCCGGGATATTGAGTTGAAAAAACTCGCCGTTAAAAACTTCGGAGGTCCGTGGCAGGCTGAAGATCGGCTTCTTCTGCTCGCCAAGGAGGGAAAGATACCCACCGCGCTGCATACTGCTGCAGGTGGCGTTTTCCAGAGCGCCTGGCGCGCCAAACTGCGCGAGGAAGCGGCAGCCTACCTGACATTGCCAGGCAGCAAAACCGGCACCGCGCTTCCTCCGATCTCGGCGATGGTCGACAAGAAGGGTGATCCGGTCAAAGGCAAGGAAGTTTTCGCTACGCTGTGCAGCAATTGTCATCGCGTTAATGGCGAAGGCACCAATTTTGGACCGGACCTGAGTGGCATTGGTGACAAGCTCTCGCGCGAGGCACTGTATAGCTCCATACTATTTCCGGATCAAGGTATTAGTTTTGGATACGAGGGCTACAAACTTACGCTCAATGATGGTAGCACTGCCGTTGGGCGGATTGTTTCAGAAACGGCCGACAAAGTTGATCTGCAATACATGGGCAATCTGCAAAATGTTCAGAAGTCGGCTATTACCTCACGGACGAAGCTGGACAGTTCGCTGATGCCTTCCAATCTGCAATCGAATATGACAGAGGAAGAGCTCGTTAACCTGGTTCAATTTCTGTCGTTGTTGAAAGATGAAGCGCGCATAAGTGCCCGTTAAAAATCGCGAACAACCGTTGGACCAGCAGCCACGTATATATGCACATAGAACAGTATAGACAATTTGTTGCAAAATTTCCACTCGAGGCAATAATTTGGATGTCGGGCCTGGCTGCTCTGGCGTGTATGGATCCTGGCAGTACCGCGCACGTTTCCCTCTGTCCGATCGGCTACTTCGGTTATGAATTTTGTCCCGGCTGCGGCTTGGGACGGTCGATCGCCTGGGTATTCCATGGATCACTGGAAAATTCTTTGCGTGTGCATCCGCTTGGAATCATAACATTAGCGGTCTTAGCACACAGAATCGTTCAGCTCACTCACAATCACTTAAATAGCATATGGCAAAAGTAATCACCGTGCTGCCGGAGCTTACCGGCGAGGAAATGATCTACGTTCAGAAACTCATCACCGATTTCGACGACGAAAAGGCAAAGTCCTTTGCTACCGTCTATCGGGCACGTAGAAAGGACCCCACCATGATCCTGGTGCTCACACTACTGGGATTTCTGGGATTCGCCGGCATACAACGTATGGTCATTGACCAGGTTGGGATGGGTATTGTCTACCTCCTAACGCTCGGGCTATGCTTCATTGGCACGATCGTGGACCTCATCAACTACCAAAAGATGTCGTTCGAATACAACCGGCGTATGGCCGACGAGGTCATCACAATGCTGTAGTTATTGAATTTATTGGTTGATCTGTTGATTGATTTTATTTGAAATCACGCCTTTGGCGTGCTATACGACAGCGGCAGAGCCGCTGGTATCAAATAAAATCAATCAACAGATAAACCAATAAATTCAATAACTACTGATTCTTCTTTTTGAGGAGGTTCTGAATTTTTTTCTTGGCGTCGTCTTCGAGTTTCTTCTGGATTTCTTCGGTGGTGGCGGGTGTGGTGGCCTTCGTCGTGTCGGCCACAACTGTCGAGTCCTTTTTACCGGTACCCAGTATGTCCTTTACAATTTTCTCCGCTTCAGTTCCTTTAACAGCTTTTTCGAGTGCTTTTTGGCCCTCTTCCTTCGCAGCGTTGGTAATGGCCTCCTGCACTTCGGCTTTTTGGGCCGACAGATCTACATTGATCTTCGGCTCGTTGTACTTGCCACCCACAGTAACGGTCAGCGGTATGTTCTTGTTGGGGTCGGTTTTTCCACCCGTATACTTGGCAACGAGGCCATTGTATTGTGCTCCCAATTTCCCGGCAGGCACGTCCATCTTCAAATCGTAATCGAGCGACATGTCCAGCCCCGTACTACCCGAAACCGTGGTTTTGTAGTCGCCGAACTTCACATCAAAGGGTTTCACACCGAGGCGTCCATTCGATATCGACGTCGACATCAACACATCTTTCATGGTGACTTGATCAGCATCCTTCAGGCTGGTCAGCGATGTGATCCCCGCCACCAGTTTAGAGTCTTTCAAAGATGCCTGAGCGATCTTTACAACGCCCGCGCCATTCACCGTAGTCAGATTCGGCATCATCGTAGGCAACAGTTCTCCGCTGATTCTAAAATCGGTAGAGAAATTGCCGGTGACCAATCCGGCGATCGGCGCATACGACTGCACGAGCGACGACTTGGTTGCCGCCTCACGGATCGACACCTTGTCAATCTTCAATCCGAAATCGTATTTCGGATGTCTGATATCCTGCGTGTTGTAAGCACCCGTTACCACGAAGGCACCGCCGAGCATATTGAAATGCAGGCCATTGAGATTGGCCATTCCATCCCGTATAATCACATCGCCCGATGCGTTGGTCATCATATAGTCCATCATCTGGATCTTCTTGATGTCAGACTTGAGAACGAAGTCAATATTCTTCGGGATCTCGATCACGCCATAGGAAGCGGTGTCGGCGGAAGCAGAAGTTTCGCTCGACATGAACTCATTCAGATCAAGAAAATTCGACGCAAAATTTACATTGCCCTTTATGGATCCATCCTTTCCGAGCACATAGCCTAAGTAATTCATCACCGAACCATTTACGCTAAAATCGCTCTTTCCAATAGTTCCTTCGAGGCGCTCGAGGTTGATCTTCTTCGGATCAAAAACCATAGAAGCGGTTTTCAAATTCACCGCATAGGGCAAATCTTTCGCCGTATACTTAAAGGCGGTAAGTGCCGCCGTGCCGCTCGTCGGGAGCTTCTCGTATCGCTCAGCCTGCAAGTCCGAATACTTTCCTTTCGTGGCAATATCTGCCTTCACTTTTCCCGCAAGGGTCATACCCTCCACGGGAAAAATCTTCGTGATCTTCTCCAGGTCTATTCCCCCTTTCACCTTCAGGTCCCAGGTGTAATCGTCGAGGTTTTGCAGCGCCAGGTCGGCGGCGAACTTTTCGTTATCCATCACCATAGACAGATCATTAACGTTTATGAAGGTCTCCGCCATTCGCCCGGTGGTATTCTTGACTGTCGATGTAAAATGCAGATCCTGCAACGGCAGGGGAAACTCCGATGACTTCACGAATCCGTTATTGAGCGACATGGCTGCTTCAATGGCCGGAATAGTCTTCTTCAAACTATCATAAACCCCCTTAGCCTTCAGGTCAAGCGCATAACTTCCCTTCATTTCCAACCCCTCTATCGGGAACATAGAAGTGAGTTCGGCCAGATTGAGCTTCGCATTCACGACGGCATCCAGTTGCGTCGGATACATCTTCGTGATAACCGCCTTTGCGTCGACGGGATTCTTGCCGAAGTCAAGATGCATCTTCCTCAGGTCGATCACCGTATTGTCAATCACACCATCCTTATTATCGACAAGCAAGTCCACGTTGATGTTGTTGATTGCAGTCGGCAGCTGAGGATATTTAAACATCGCGTCTTTCACCAGGAGGTTCACATTGAAGGCAGGCATTTGCTTCTCGCTGTAAGTTCCTTTCACTGCGCCATTAAAGGCGAGATCGCCACTCGTTTCAATATCCTTGAAGTCATTTGTATACATGCCCGGAATAATCGACAACAGACTCTTGAATGAGTTATCGGGGCTCTTGAAGGAGATGTCCATCTGATAGTCGTTCTCATTCATTTTAAGCCAACCATCGAAGCTCATGGCGAAGTCGTTCAACTTTGCGCTGTTCTCTTTAAATGTATACTTGGTGAATGCCTCAGCGATGGAGATGACTGCATCCAGTTCCAGCTTCTTATGGCTGAGGTAATTCGTTCCGTCGTAGGTGATGTCGAGACTATCGATGGCTGTGTGCGTGGTGAGATCAAAAACATCTTGCGTAAAATCTCCGCTTCCGCTGTGGTTCAGGCCTTGTAGAGCCGCCACGAAGGGAAGTGAGGCATCATCGTACGTTACCTCACCATTTACGATCTCCCAGTGGTCGATCCCGAATGAGTAGTCGCCAGATTCCTCCACCGTAGTGGTATCAGACGAAGGAATGGCAATGTCATAGTTGGCACGGCCATCTTTTAAAACCTTCACGTTAATAACCGGATGCTGCAGCGATATTCCTTTAAGGCTTAGCTGATCGCCAAAGAGAATGTCTTTTAAGTTGACCTCTACTTCCAATCGCTCCGTTGCAAAGAGAACCTCCCCGGGAAATGGTTCGCGATTCAATACCCCCAAATTTTCAATTTCAGCGGTGACATTCGGGAAGTTCCGAAACAGGGTCAGGTCGAATCCTTCAAAGACGACATCGGCATTGACCGACTTGGCAATTTCTGCCTCAGCAAGTCGCTTTATATCGTCCTTAAAGACGATGGGGACAATCAGCGCGGCCGCCAGGATTAGCACGATAAGGCTTCCCAACACAATAAGCGACCATTTCAATACTTTATTCATAGTGTCTAGTTTAAAAAAACTGGTTTTAGGCCATCCCGGGCAAATTTAGCGAAGAAACGCCCTCAGCCAGCGTTTGGCAAAGGGTGTACAGGTCGCTCACAGACTTATAGGGTGACTGGCCCTGAACCGTCCCCCGCAAAAATTGATCCCTGTCTGCCGCGAAATACTGCTAAAGGACGCTCCAATCAACCTCATCCCGGAATGATGAACCAAAAAATGACGTTTTGTCGTATATTAATTAAATATTATCTTAGACAACGTTTAGTTAACATTGGGTTAACATGAGAGTTCTAGCCACGTTAATATTTTTTGCGTTGCTGGCTACCGCATCAGCCAAGAATCCGGAGCCCGCACATGGGCTGCAAACCTATGTCACGTCCTTTTCTTCTGTGGATGGGTTCGCTGTAAACAGCGAAGAATTGCTACAACTTGTCCAGAAGCTCCGCGAAAAACATGGGAAATCCGGTAACAACGCGGCCTTCGTCGGCTACCTGTTCGACAAAACACGGCACCGCTTTCTTCGGAACTATGCCGAATACGCGACGTTTTCTGAGACCATAAACAAGGGAACTTACAACTGCCTCACGGGAACGGCACTGTATGCCTTGCTGCTGGAGCACTTCGATATACCCTACCAGGTGATCGAAACCAACTATCATATATTTCTGGTTGCCGAAACTGAAAACGGCCGTGTGCTGCTGGAAGCCACTGATAGGCAGAACGGCGTCTTATTGGGTGAATCTAAAATCGAGGCGCGCATTAAGGAATATCGCCAAGGCCTTCCTTCAAAAAGTGACCACTCCAAGACGTACTACCAATATGAGGCCGATGTTTATAGGCAAGTGACGCTGGATGAGTTGACGGGGCTTCTCTATTACAATCGCGCGATTGTTGCCTATAACCAGCACGACTTGCCGGCGGCTATCGACAGGCTTATCAAATCATCGGAGCGCTATCAATCGCCACGTACGCTGGAGTTTGCTGCGATCCTTCAGATTACCGTGGCCGCGAGCGACCTTAGCGCCAGCCTCAAACAAGAATACCTGCGAAAAATTCAACGCTTGCGGGCCTCTGCGGTAACACTGAGTGCGCGCCGCCAATAGCACTCATCGCCAGCAGAAATGGCTAGTTCTCCAGGATCCGAAGTTCAACCCGGCGGTTCATTCGATGGGCTTCAGGTGTTTCGTCACGTGACAGCGGTTGCGAGCCACCAAAGGCTTTCGTCTTGATCCGGTTCTTCTGGATGCCCTCAGACACCAGGTACGCTTTCACGGCATCGACCCGCCCCTGCGATAATTTTAGATTCTCTTTCGGATTGCCCTGATAATCCGTGTGACCTTCAAGCTGAATAACCATGCCTGCGTTTTCTTGCATCATCTTAGTCACGACGTCGAGCTCCTCGTGAGATTCGGGACTGATCTTCGTACGGCCCACCTGGAAGATGAGATTATCCAGGCGTATAACGTTACCCACAGCCACGCGCTGACCCGTCACGTGACTGCCCTTGGTGAGCTCAATGTTGCGCACAAGTTTCTTGTCGCCATTTGCTTCAGCCGGGTCAAGAAGATACTTCGCCATTTGATAACCAGGGGCCTCAACCATGATTGAGTACTTTCCCATTTCGAACATGGGAAAGGAATAGGTGTTGTTGTTTAGCACGCCCACCATATTGCCGTAGGGCTCACTCTGGTAAGTAATGCGTGCTTTTACGGGCTCTTTTGTTTCCGCGCTAATGATGTTTCCCTCAGCGTAAATTAGGCTATCGCTGTCTTGACTGAATGCGGGGGTAATGAGGAAAAGAAGGGGAATGAGTTTAAAAAATTCTCTTCTCATATTCTTGGTTAGACTTTCAATATCTTGAATTCCACGCGACGATTTTTCTTTCGCCCTTCGCGAGTCTCATTTGAGACCATCGGCTTCGTTTCACCAAAGAACTCTACGGTCATTCGTGATTTGTCTATTCCCTTCTCCGCGAGATAGGTAGCCACCGAGTGAGCACGCTCCTTCGAAAGATTGAGGTTGTATTCCTCTCCACCAGTTGTATCGGTATGTCCTGCGATCTCGATCTGCATAGTGGGCTTCTCATTCATGAGTGCCACAATGCGATTCAGTTCCGGAAACGACTCCGGACGTAACGTGGCTTTCTCCAGATCAAAGAAAAGGTTGTTGAGCAAAATGCTGGCATTCTCCTGAACTTTGGCCACACCAATCGGATCCAGGTCGAAGTTCTTTTCGATCGTTTGATCGAATTTGATATCGCGAAGATCGAGGTTCTGATTTTCGGAAAGATTTCCTTCCGACTCGGCCCTTAAGCCATACAACTCTCCGGCTGGCAGGCGGATTTCATATTCACCTGTCTCTGGATTCGACTGTGAAATACCAAGGCCCTTTCCATCAGGCAGTCGCTCGTAAACAATCTTAGCTCCCAACGCTTTGCCCGTGGCTTTATCGACAATCTTTCCCTTCACCGTTACGAAGGGTTCGGGACTTTTCACGATAGGTAATTTGATTCGGAAAATATCGGTATTGCTTTCACTTACGCCGCGGGAGTAATAGGCAAATTCGCTGGATGCCGGTATATTAAAGAAAAGGTCTTCGAGAGGTGAGTTGAGCTCAGGTCCAAGGTTTTCAGGCTCTGACCAGTTGGTCCAGGTATCATCGAGGCGTCGCGTGACGAAAATATCACTTCCACCATAGCCACTGAATCCGTTTGACGAGAAGTAAAGTGTTTTGTCATCGGAAGCGAGGAATGGCGCCGACTCTTCACCGGCAGTATTGACCACATCTCCAAGATTTAGCGGCGCGGTCCAGTTGCTGTCCGCCTTACTAAAGGAGACATACAGATCGCGGTCGCCGTAGGTGTCATCGCGTTCCACCGACATCAGGAGCGTTTGACGATTGTCCGCCAGAAAATAATTGGCTTTCTGAGCCACGTTATAGTCGTCGGCGATGTTCAAGGGTTTGGGCGTGGCCCATTCACCATTTACCCGCGTGCTTATGCTGACACCTGCGAGCATCTTTCCGTTTGGAAGGTAGCGGTTACCGAGTAGCATGATTGCCGATTTTCCATCCGGGGTAGTCGACTGAATGGTGCTTACGAAGTTGGGGCCGCCATTATTAAACTTCGTACCCATGTTACGCGCCAGTTGCCATTGACCCGAGGCATCCAGTTCCGAGAACCAGATGTCCTCCTTATCAGTAGTTCCTCCAATGTTCTCTGGATGATTTCTCCGACTGAAATAAAGCGTCTTTCCGTCGGGAGAAAGTAATGGATTGAGCTCATCGTACTCACTATTCACGTTTTTGTCAAGCGCTTCAATCAGGATACCTGACGCAAGCAGCTGCATGGTGGGAATATCGGCAATGATCGGATAGTTCGAATCAGAGATCGCCACGGCGTCGATGCTAAAATAGTCTGGCACGGCAGCGCCGTCGAACTCAATTCTGACGGCCGCCACTTTATATGCAGTAGTTTCCACAAAGATGTTAAGCATCCGGCCCTTGAGTGGTACGGCCATCGGATTGAAAGAGTTGATGACGTGCTCGGTGCCTGCTTCATCGTAGGCAAGCACGCGATAGATCGCGCTGGGATTGTAAGACTCAGCGATTGCAATCTGTCGAATACTGATCGGATTGGCGAACCCCAACTTCAAAAACTCTTTCCGATTTGGCTTATCTGGTGCCCAGGCGTTCGGACTTTGTCCGCCTGCAGGCAGGACGTTAGGTTTTCCGAGAGCCTGACTAGCCGAGTACTGAATGGGTGTCAGTTCAGAGGAGAATTCTATAACCTTAGACGCCCACTGTACGACTTGTCCTCTTGTATATCCGGTAACCAGGATAAGCAAGAAGAGAGAGAGTGAAAAACGCCTCATGCGCGGCTTAAGTTTGATTTTGTATTAAACTTAGCTAAAAAATACCGAATTAGACCGGAGCTGCTTCAAATAATACCCAATGATCACCTTCGATTAGCGACCACAAGTTACAACTCTTCTCGCGTATTATTCAAATGAGTGCCTGTTAAACAATAAGAAACCAACGTGTAGTAAGACACCAAATTGGTTCTCATCGTCATCGTAATAGTTAGCGCTCAGGCTTACAGGCCCGATGGGTGAATGATAAACCAACCCCGCTGTTCCGGCAAAGAACATAAGACTCTTATCGGTACTCTTCACAGCGCATTGCTCAGTATTCTCAACGATTGCTTGAAAAGGTTTAAAGAGGAAGGCATCCACGCGCAGTTCAAATTTGTTGCGAATTACAAAGATGTTCTTCAACCCGGCGGCTGCAAAGTTAAAGGCTCTGAAGTTCTGCAATATAAGTGTACGTGAGTCCTGAATCGGCATGAAGGCCGGAGCGTTGATAATGGTGCCAAAATAGTTTTGAAAGTACGGCTGATTGGAAGCAACCGCCTCCGCCGTGTACCCCGGCCGGTACCACCCTGTTCCAAAGTATTGTTCGGCCGACACTTTGAATCTCACCCATTCATGATACTTGTTTACCGTTTCTTTTTGAATAGAAGTTGTGCCGGGAATGAATTGCTCCTGTATAGAAAAAAAGTCGGCCGCAAACGAAAACATAGAGCCCTGCGACGGGTATTGCCGGCGATTCAGATTGTTCGAAGACATATGTATACCGGCCTTGAAGCCGCGAAGGTTCAAGGCGTCTAGCTTGTCTGTACTAATGAAAACCGACCCATTAATATAATTGTCTGTTGTATTGATCGCTTCGAATGCCAGGACACCTTTGAAAGAATCGTGGACTGGCATACCAAAGTTGAATCCATACTTCCGGTTCCAGCGTTTTAGCACCGTGGGCAGCGACGGGGCCGAAACTTCATTCAGGAGGTCGTCATTGTCGAGATAGTTCCAACTATCGAACGAGACATACGGCTCGCCATAAAATTGATAGGGAAAGTCCATGCGCAATTTAATAAGCGCCGACTTATAAAAGTTGCCCGTCTGAAACCCTACCGAAGCGTGCGTGAGGATCCGGTTGAATTCATAAAAATTTAATCCAAGAAAAACGTTACTGATATCGCGGGTCGCGATAACTCCGCCAAAGCCGAATTGGAAGTTCTGCTGTGGGCGTCTCGTAAGTTGCAGTTTGAAAGTGTGTTTCGTTGTATCGTAGAGTATATTCGGATACACATTTCTGAAGTACTCTTCCGAAACAAGCTTAAAATAACCGCGCTTGATTTCGCTGAACGTGAACTGACCACCCGTTGACTTGCTTCGGAAGATGGCGCGGATGTACCCTCGCTGCCTCGCGTTAAACTTCTGAAAGGCAAGCCCCTCAAAGTTATAAGGTACTTGCCTGTCGTGAAACGCGTTTCTGCGCCGGGCCATTTCGTCACAACTCACGCGCTTGTCTATCTTACGCCGTATCTCATCCATCTGACGAATGGTTTGCACATAGCCACTGTCGATGAGCGCTTTCGCATGCCCAAATTCGTAAGAATTAAAGCCGCGCAAATTCGGCTGGATGTACACACCATTCTCAGGAATTCGCGAGGGGTCCGATTTGTCGAGCAATAGATAAAGCAGGGAGTGCGAAATCAGCTTATCGTCCGTGGCGTAAGGATACTCATCAAAGACCTTGCTCGACACGTTTGCGCCGATAATCACATCGGGTTTAAAATCGCGCTGCATAATATCCACTGGAAAATTATTATAGACCCCGCCGTCGAAAAGGTATTTTCCATCGACGCGGATAGGATTGTAAAAAAACGGAACCGTTTGCGTCGCTCTCATAGCATCGCTGAGGGAGCCCTTCGACAACACCACCTCATGCTGCGTGAAGATGTCTGAGGCCACTACGCGAAAGGGCACCAACAGACTATCAAAGTTGTTCTTGGAAATTACCGAGGCTTGGGCCGTGCGTTCAGCAATGGCAAAGTTCAGGGATACGTCGCTGGCAATGCTGGAATTGAACTGAAAGCTCAGGGTGGAATCGAGCGCCATGTTCACTTTCACAAACTGCGGTGTCTCGTCCGATCGATGGTAGTAATAGTTGTATCCGGTTTCGGGAAGTCCGTTGATCCAGCCAATGAATGCAGGCGACAACACCATGCGTTCAATTTCCTCCGGGCTCATCCCGGCAGAATAACACCCACCGATAATGCCGCCAATGGAGGTGCCTACGATGTAGTCTACTGGAATATCATTCTCTTCCAGCGCCTTCAATATGCCAATGTGCGCGAGTCCCTTGGCTGCTCCTCCACTCAACACGAGTCCCACGCGTTGGCCGGTGGCGATAACGCTGTATGATGACAACAGAATAAGCAGCAGTAACCTCATGCGTCGCGACGATCTCATTCATCACCAAAAAAGGTAACGAATATAACGAGTACGCCGTAGCAAAAATAGACATACTTTCCTTTAACGTATCTGTCCAGCATTTTGCATTGGCGTACGAGTACGCCGTAGCAAAAATAGACATACTTTACTCTAACGTAATCTGTCGTGTTGTTTTTGCGATGGCGATACAAGACCTCCAACGCGGTGTCTACCGAAAAGTTTAGAGAGAAGCGATTGGCGCCTCAGGCATCGTAAAGGGAATGTGATCGAGCTTGCGTGTGAGCTCCTCCTTAACCTTTGTAAAGGAATCCATTTGATCCTTCTTCACAGGCTCCGAAGCAGGGAGGTCGACGCGTAACGCGTCTACCTGTACGCCATTGCGCCAAAAGCGGTAGCAAAGATGCGGGCCGTTGGCAAGACCTGTGCTGCCCACATATCCAATAGTTTGACCCTGATGTACACGCGTGCCGGCACGTACATTCTGAGCTATGCGCGACATGTGGAGATATTGCGTGGTATACGTACCGTTGTGTCTTATCTTGACGTAGTTCCCATTATTCGATTTGTACTGAGCCTCAACAACAACACCTTCGCCAACGCTACGGATAGGCGTACCGGTCGGTGCTGCGAAGTCTGTACCCAGATGCGGCTTATAGCGCTTCTGTACCGGATGAAAACGATTCAGATTGAAACGCGAGCTAATGCGTGTAAATTCGATGGGATACTTGAGCAGGGCCTTGCGCAGGCTCTTGCCTTCGTCGTCGTAGTAATCAACGCCTTCACCCTGATCGAAAGGGAAGGCATAATACGGGCTGGACGAGTGTTCGAAATAAATGGCGTTGATCTCCTTGATACCTACTGAAACACCTTCAACCTGTGCCTCTTCGTAGATAAGCTTGAACTTGTCACCTTTTTGGAGACGCGAAAAATCCACCTGCCATCCGAAGATATCCACAAACTTATTGGTCAGTTCATGAGAGATACCAAGTTCTTCAATCGTTTCAGACAGATTCGACTTAATCTCTCCGGTAATGCTTTTCTCAAGAATGACGACGTCGCGTTTGCAGACGTCAACCCATAGGGTGTCTTCAAAACGGAAAACAATGTATTCGATAGGGTTGGGCTCGTAAACCAACACTTTCGCGGTCTTGGAAGAGTCCTGCTGGCACAGCAGCGTATACTTCCTGTCCGGCGCAATCTTGCGCACATCGAAAATGGTGCGTGAAAGTGTGGATACCTGATGAATGATATTTGCCGGGACGTTGTACTCTTCCAGGATCTTTCCAAGGCTTTGGTTGCGCTTCACCTTGTCTTCCACCACCTCGTAATCGTCGACGACCATGCCGTACAACACCTTCGGTTCCTTCACCTCTATGACCGTCTGACTCAACGAGTCAGTACTCTGTTCGGTTAACAGCGGCTCAACATAATACCGGTTAACGGTAACAACTGCGACGGTAAAAAGGGCGATTCCCAGGAATCCTAACCAGCGTTTCTGCATTCTGTCAAAAGTTTTACACCCCGCAAGGCAGGGATCAGTTAATTAAAAAATTGAGAGGCAATTTACGAGTTCAAAAAGCATGGGCCAGGCCCATGTAAGAATCCTCCCGACATTCAAATATAAAGATTGATTTGAATAATCAAAACGTTCAAAATGAGGGCGGAACACGGCTCTGCCGTAAAACTTACTTAAAACTGGGTAAGAATTTCAGTGTGAATACCTGATAGTTGCAGGTGTCAGCGCGTACTGATTTGCTTGAATTTCTGAAGTCCACTATCAAGGAACTTGACGAAGCTGCTCACGTTCTTGTCGTAGCCGTAGGGCGACACCAGCACGCGTTCGTCGCTGCCCAACAGCACATAGAATGGCTGGGCATTGTTGTTGAGATTGGTGATCTGCAGGTCAGCGTTCTGCTTGCCAATTGTCTTTTTCACCTTTTGATCATAACCCGACGTGTACCAATCGCTTTCCGGAAGCTCCGTCTTGTCGTCGATGTACAATGCCACGACTACAAAATCGTTCCGCAATCGTTTTAACACCTCCGGATCCGACCATACGACACTTTCCATTTCGCGGCAGTTGGTGCAGCCGTGCCCGGTAAAGTCAATGAAGAGGGGTTTACCTTGTTGCCGCGCACAGGCAATTGCCTGGTCGTAGTCGAAGTAGCCATTCAGACCATGGGGCAGATGCAGGAAGTCGGCATACTTCGGCTCGTCGCAGATGGCGCCGCCCTGCCCTTCTTCGGCAGCCAGCAGGTTAAAGTCGTGTGTGTACAGGGGCGGTAAATAGCCAGCCAACGCCTTTAACGGCGCTCCCCACATGCCGGGGACGAGGTAAACCACAAAGGTGAACGACACCATGGCGAGCGTCAATCGGGGTATGCCCACGCGCTTGTCTTCAACGTCCTTGCCGGTGTCGCCAGGAAGCCGGAAGGCTTTCATGAGGTACAGTCCAATGAGTGTAACAATCACAATCCATATAGCAATGTTGACCTCACGATCCAGAATGCCCCAATGGAATGCCTGATCGGCAATACTTAAGAACTTGAAGGCCAGTGCCAGTTCGACAAAACCCAAAACAACCTTCACGGCATTCAGCCAGCCGCCTGACTTCGGCAGGGACCTTAGCCAACCCGGAAAGAAGGCGAATAGGGTAAATGGAATCGCAAAAGCCAGCGAGAAGGCAAACATGCCAACAATAGGTTTTAGAAAGGCACCGCCCGCAGATGAAACCAGTATGCTTCCCACAAGCGGTCCGGTACAGGAGAACGATACGAGGACCAGCGTAAAGGCCATGAAAAAGATACCAACAAATCCGCCCTTCTCCGCCTGTTGATCGACCTTGTTGATGAAAGTGCCCGGTAACGTGATCTCAAACAAGCCGAGGAACGACAATCCAAATACGACAAACACGGTGAAAAAGATC
Source organism: Chryseolinea sp. (assembly GCA_035489615.1). Classification (GTDB taxonomy): domain Bacteria; phylum Bacteroidota; class Bacteroidia; order Cytophagales; family Cyclobacteriaceae; genus Chryseolinea. The sequence goes on along the minus strand of DATHKA010000207.1, from coordinate 3,769 downwards.
AGGTTGGGCAACCACTCGGTAGACAGGTGATTGGCCGTCTCGGGACCCATAAGGGGAGCGAGGGCCGCGCCGATGAGGGTATAGATACCAATGATCGAGAATCCATACAACAGCGCCCTGGATTTCGATCCACCCTGGCCCGTAAAGAAACTCACGGTCATGGGTATCATGGGAAATACACAGGGTGTGAGCAAGGCAGCCAGACCGGCAATGAACGAAAGAAGAAAGAATCCGAAGAAAGACTGTTGAGTAGGATCACCTTGAATGAGTGACGGATCCAGAATAGGTCCCTTGCTTTCGCCGTATACCACCTTTTTGTCTAACGCTTGGGCTGTACGCGATGAGCTGTCTCGTGGCGCCTGGCTTCCGGTGCCCGGCGTCACCTTTACCGCAGATGCGCCTTCAGTTTTTTTTTCGACGTTGGGTTTCGGGGCCTTGCCCGACCCGGTCACTTTGATCTTGCCAAACGTAAGGTCTCCGTCGAAGAGTACGCATTTGCCCTCCACCTCAGAGCACACCTGACCTTCATAACTTCCTGCCAACTTAACGTCGGCCGAGAGGATTTTGATTTTTTGCCTGAACTCGCCCGTCCCTATGAAAATGCGCACATCGCAGTCGAAGATCTTGTCGTGCTTCGACTTGTCGTTCACAGCGGTAAGTTTTCCGACGAGTTCATAGCCGGCATCTTTCTCCAGGGTGACCGCCATAGGGATCGGTCCGCAATCGGCATCGAAGTCGACGCTGTAGATGTACCAGTCTTTATCGATAGTGGCCCTGAATACGAGTTCGACCTCATCGCCGACCTTCAATTGTTTATCGGGGGTTTCTGCCACGAGCTTGGCCGGCTGCAATACTTGGGCGTACAGGGCGGCCGTCGCGAATACCAGGACGATTATGGCGGATATTCTCATGAAATCAGTTCTTGGAAACATGAAAGTAACATTCTCCGCCTCGAAAAAGTTGTTATTGTTAAATCTGCACCCGCCATGGCTGATTTTTTGCAAGGGCATACTAGACGTCAACTTCCACCTGGCGGTGCAGGAGGTCTTCGACAGTCTCGCGTTCGCGTATCAATTTTACCTCCTTATTTACCACCAGTACCTCGGCAGGCTTAAGTCTCGAATTATAATTTGAAGACATCGCGAAGCCATACGCTCCGGCATTTTTTATGCCGATAATGTCCTTCTCGCGTACTTCGTTGATCTTGCGATCGGATCCGAACGTGTCGGTTTCGCAGATGTAGCCCACTACCGTGTATACCTTCGGTGAACCCTTGGGATTGGACACGTTGACGATGTGGTGATAAGAATCGTACATCATGGGACGTACCAGGTGATTGAGACCACTGTTCACCCCAACGAATGTAACCGTGGGTGTAGACTTTACTACATTAGCTTGAACGAGTAAAGTACCCGCCTCGCTTACGATGTATTTACCGGGCTCGATCCACAACTCCAGCTTCCTACCGTAGTGCATGCAGAAGTCGTTGAAGATCTTGGTGAGTTTCAAACCAACGTCATAGACATTGGTTACCATATCGCCTTCTTTATAAGCCACCTTGAAGCCACTGCCAAAGTCAATGTATTTCAAATCGGGGAAGTCGCCCGCCAATCCAAAAAGGATCTCCGCCATCTTCAGGAAGATATCCGTCTCAGTAATCTCCGAACCTGTGTGAATGTGCAGGCCGTTAATCCGCATCTGATAGCGATCAACGATCTCCCGAATCTGAGGCAGCTGGAAAATAGAAATGCCGAACTTGGAAGTGCTGTGGCCGGTAGATATTTTATAATTGCCACCCGCCAGAATATGTGGATTCATGCGAATGCCACAGGGATAGCTGTTTTTGTAACGCTCGCCAAATTTCTCAAGCGCGGGTAAGTTATCAATGTTCACCGCCAGACCTTGTTCCACGCCTTCGACGATCTCGCTAAAGTCAACGCCGCTTGGGGTGAAGAGAATCTCATTTGACGTAAAGCCGGCCTTCCTGGCGATGTGCGCTTCTTGCAGAGAAACAACTTCGATGCCGGCGCCGTGCTTTCGAATTAATTTGAGTATCGAAAGGTTCGTGAGCGCCTTAGCCGCATACTTCACCCGCACTTCAGATCCTGAATACGCCGTCCGCAAGCTTCTCAGCTGACTGGCAATCTTATCGCCATCGTATACATAGAGCGGTGTTCCGAATTGCTGAACAATATCCAGTGCCGGAATCCCTTGTATTGTATATGTTCCTTCAGTTAGTTCCATCCGTCAATTATAAAAGTCCCAAATATACCTGTCGTCATGTAAATTCTGAGTTCTGACTACTTAATTCTATTTTTGACACCTGCCCAACGCGGCTGGAAGTAATTCGTGGGACATTGCCTGCGAATCAAACATTGAATAACATGAAATTATTCTCTCGGGAGTATGGTGACGGGGCACCATTGATCATTCTGCACGGGCTGCTAGGCTCGAGCGATAATTGGCTGACCCAGGGGAAGCTCTTATCTCCTCAATTCAAAATTTATGCCATCGACCAGCGCAATCATGGCCAGTCGCCGCATGACGACGCATTCGATTATCAGTCGATGGTGACGGATCTGTTGGAGTTTCTGGACGCCAATGATCTGAGAGATCCGGTCCTGATCGGGCACTCTATGGGCGGCAAGACTGTGATGAACTTTGCTTTGCAGCATCCCGATCGGGTAAATAAGCTCGTGGTGGTAGACATCGCCCCGCGCGCCTACAATCTGGAGCACTATGCTTTGGTAAATGCGATGGCAGAACTGCCGCTGTCTGAGCTCAAGTCCCGGAACGACGCCGATACCCTGTTGGCCGCTAAAGTAGCAGAACCAGACGTCCGACAATTTTTGCTCAAGAATCTGCAGCGCACCGCCGAGGGTGGATTTTCGTGGAAAGTGAACCTTCCTGTTATCCGGGAAAAGCTCAGCAACGTGGGGATTGACCTATTGACCTCTGGCACCTTCGACAAGCCAACGCTGTTCATTAAGGGTGCCCGATCGCAGTATATTAAAGATACCGACTGGGAGAGAATCAAGACGCGTTTTCCCGCGGCCTCACTAGAGACTCTTGAAACAGGTCATTGGGTTCAGGCCGAAAAGCCTCAGGAGTTTGTAGACCTTCTTGTGAACTGGCTTCAAACGCACTGATCTGGCCTATTGGGTTTTTTGTTTAATTGCTGCCCGATAAAGACAACCTGATGAATCCTGTACCTCTGACTTCCGGTGGCCCGACCTTTTCCAGAATTATTGCCGGCGCATGGCGATGGACGCTTCCGGTGAACGAAGTGGAGGGACTTATTCATCGCGCGCTGGATGTTGGAATGACAACCTTCGATCATGCTGACATCTACGGAGATCATCAAAACGAACAGCTATTCGGATCGGTCATCGAACGCACGCCTTCCCTTCGTCACAAGATGCAGCTGATCACCAAGTGTGGCATCATGCTGGTGTCGGTGCACAGGCCTTCAACCTGGATAAAGCACTATAATACTTCCCGCAGTCATATTGAGTGGTCGGCCGAGAACTCCCTGAAGATGCTACATACGGATCACATCGACTTGTTGCTGATCCACCGACCGGATCCGATGTTGGACCCGCACGAAGTCGCCGAGGCATTCACGGCGCTGAAGCGGGATGGAAAGGTTCTGCATTTCGGGGTCTCGAACTTCACAACGGCGCAATTCGAAATGTTGCAAAGTTATTTGGACTTTCCGCTGGTGACCAATCAACTTGAAATCTCGCTTTCTCATCACCAGGCCATGTTG
>DATHKA010000206.1:0-14112 GCA_035489615.1 Chryseolinea sp. | reverse complement strand
TCAGAACAAAGAGTCTGTAAAGACTCTGTTCGGCGAAGTAGCGTCAAAGATTTCTGACCGTCCAGGTGGATATACTCGTATCATTAAGATGGGTGATGTTCGTGTTGGTGACAACGCTGAAATGTGCCTCATCGAGCTCGTTGACTTCAACACCTTGTACACGAAGGATGGCGCAGTGCAGAAGGCAAAGACCAGAAGAAGCCGTCGCGGTGGTAAGAAAGATGGTGTAACAGAGGCGGAAGTTGTTTCGGAAACTCCGGAAGCAGGAGCTAAGCCCGCAGCTGAAGAAAAGAAAGCTAAAAAGCCCGCGGCGCCCAAGAAGACCGCTACGAAGAAGCCAAAGGACAAAGAATAAATGATTAAGGACTAAAAAAAAGGGATTGAGCGTTCGTTCAATCCCTTTTTTTTGGTCCTTGATCCTGGTATCTGGTCTTTAGTAGTTAGTCCTGAGTTGTTACTCGTACTATCGTACTTAAAGGGCTACCAACAACTCAGCACTCAGGACTAAATACTTAAGACTAATTTGTATTTTTGTAGACGCTATGCAGAAAAAAGCTTACCTACTTCTTGAAGATGGCCTCCTCGTGGAGGGAAAGGCCATTGGCAAAATCGGTACCTCGGGCGGCGAGATCTGTTTCAACACAGGCATGACGGGCTATCAGGAGATTTACACTGATCCATCATATTACGGGCAGATCATCGTCAATACAACGGCACACATTGGTAACTACGGCGGTTTCGACCTCGAGCAAGAGTCGGACGCGACCAAGATTGCCGGAATAGTTGTGAATGAATTTTCGCAGGAGTATAGCCGGAAGTCGGCGAATGAAAGCCTGCAAAAATACCTTGAACGCAACAACGTTGTGGGCATCTCGGATGTGGACACGCGCATGTTGGTTCGTTACATCAGAAGCAAAGGTGCGATGAATGCCATCATCTCGTCGGAACTCACGCCGGACGAGTTGCGAGAACAGATCAAGAAAGTTCCATCGATGAATGGGCTGGAACTGTCTTCGCTTGTCACCACAAAAGAGGTTTACTATGTGGGGGATCCCAAGGCCTCGATTCGTGTGGCAGTGCTGGATCTTGGCATTAAGAAAAGTATTCTTGACAACCTTGCACAACGCGGATGCTACTGCAAGGTGTTCCCGGCGAAGACGCCTTTTGAAGAATTAACCGCCTGGCAACCCGATGGCTACTTCATTTCGAATGGCCCCGGCGATCCATCAGTGATGGGCTATGCCATCGAAACGGTTAAGAAGACACTCGATTCGAACAAGGCGGTATTCGGAATTTGCCTGGGCCATCAGTTGATGGCGCTTGCGTCGGGTATCTCCACGTATAAGATGCACCACGGTCATCGCGGCCTCAATCACCCGGTGAAGAATCTCCTTTCGGGCAAAGGTGAAATGACCTCACAGAATCACGGCTTCTCGGTGAGCGAAAAAGATGTCGAAAAGAATCCCGAGATTGAAGTGACGCACGTGCATTTGAACGATGGGACCATTATGGGCTTCCGGTTGAAGAATAAAAAAGCATTCTGTGTTCAATACCACCCGGAAGCATCGCCTGGTCCTCACGACTCCCGTTATCTCTTTGATCAGTTTATTGAGATGATCAAGATCCCGGTCAGAGAGCCTGCGGCAGTTTAGAAGTCTTAACCAATCATCAATCCATAACCAATTTTTCAGTATGAGCTTAATTGAGAGCATTCACGCACGGCAGATCCTTGACAGCCGCGGCAATCCGACCATCGAAGTTGACGTGGTCACAGAGTCAGGTGCTTTTGGGCGTGCTGCGGTACCTTCTGGTGCATCTACCGGAACCCACGAAGCGGTTGAATTACGCGACGGTGATAAGAAGAAGTTTCTGGGTAAGGGGGTGTTGAAGGCCGTGGAAAACGTGAACACGAAGATCTCGGCTGAAGTGGTTGGATTCGATGTGTTTGAGCAGAATCTCCTCGACAAGATCATGATCGACCTGGACGGTACACCCAATAAAGCAAAACTGGGGGCCAATGCCATCCTCGGAACATCGCTTGCCATAGCCAAGGCAGGCGCCATGGAAGCGGGTATGCCACTCTATCGGTACATCGGAGGCGTAAGCGCCAACACCTTGCCGGTACCGATGATGAACATCCTGAACGGAGGAAGTCACGCGGATAATGCCATAGACTTCCAGGAGTTCATGGTTATGCCAGTGGGTGCGGCGACATTCTCAGAAGCACTCCGCATGGGTGCCGAAGTATTCCATACGCTGAAGAAGGTTCTGCACGACAAGGGCTTGTCAACGAACGTGGGAGATGAAGGTGGTTTCGCTCCGAACCTGTCATCAAATGAAGAGGCCATTGAGGTTGTATTGAAGGCAATCGAAAAGGCCGGTTTTAAGCCTGGTTCAGACATGTTTATTGCCCTGGATCCGGCAGCATCGGAATTCTACGATCCCAAAACCAAATTATATCATTTTAAGAAGTCGTCCGGCAAGAAACTCAAGCCTGCCGAGATGGCCGACTACTGGACAAACTGGGCAAAGAAGTATCCCATCATCTCTCTTGAAGATGGTATGGCCGAGGATGATTGGGCAGGTTGGAAAGCACTTACGGACAGCATTGGCGAAAAGGTTCAGTTGGTGGGTGACGACCTGTTCGTGACGAACGTGAAGCGGCTTCAGAAAGGTATTGATGACGGCATTGCGAATGCCATCCTGATCAAGGTGAACCAGATCGGTTCGCTCACCGAAACGATTGATGCGGTGAACCTGGCCAAGCGCAACGGCTATAAGTGTGTGATGTCACATCGCTCAGGCGAAACCGAAGACAGCACGATTGCTGACCTGGCGGTTGCCCTGAACACCGGTCAGATCAAAACGGGTTCAGCCTCCCGTTCAGATAGAATGGCGAAGTACAATCAGTTGATTCGCATCGAAGAGGAGTTGGGCGAGATCGCCTACTTCCCGGGTAAGAAGATGTGAGTTTTCAGGCTATCAGCCTGAAAATAAAAGGAGCCATCCACCTCAGAAGGGATGGCTTTTTTCGTTTATGAGCAGGGACCATCCAACTATTTCTGGAGTAAATGAGTCTATAGCATGAGGCGTGTTGAGGGCATGCGTCCCGCTGCCGCGCCGACAACTTTCGATCAAAAGGAATAATTATTATCTTGTGGTACTTTTTTTAATGTCATGTTCAAGAGAATTCCCAAGCTGTTCAAGAACTTCTACTTTTTAACGGCGTTCCTTTTTGTCGTTTGGATGATCGCACTTGATTCGAACAATGTGTTCACCCGGTACGAGTTGAGTTCTAAGCTCGAGCGCCTTGAAGACGAACAAGAGTACTATGTGGAGAAAATCGAGGAAGTGCGCAAGGATCACGATGAGCTCTTTGGCGATCAAATGTCTCTGGAGAAATTCGCCCGCGAGAAGTACCTGATGAAGAAAGAGACGGAGGATATTTTTATCGTGGACGAAACCGAATAGAGTCGAGTACCAAGTAGATATTTCATCGCAGAAGTAACGGAATAGCTAACCTATGAAAAAGTTCATCGTCGTTTTAATGCTCTGTGCATGCACGTCGGTTACGTACGCGCAGTGGGGAGAGGAAGAAATGGCTGAGAAGCCATCGTTCCGCGACAGAATCTTCACCGGCGGGGGACTGGGTGCAAGCTTTTCCAGCTATTATAATTTTATTTCTGTTTCGCCGCTTGTAGGGATCACGCTCACTTCCAGGCTGGCTACTGGCGTCCAATTCACTTATCGGTATTCACAATACAAGACCTATACACCGAAAATCACCACCAATGACTATGGCGTAAGTCCATTTGTACGGTTCAGTGTAATCGGCCCCCTTTTCCTCCACGCAGAATACGAATACCTGAATTACGAGTACCCTTATACAGGGGGAGGATCAGATACAAATCGCTTAGGCTTCAGCAGCTTCATGGCTGGAGGCGGTTTGTTTCAACCTGTTGGCCGGCGGGCGGGACTCTATTTGCTGGCGTTGTACAACTTTAGTTATGGCCCTAACTCGCCGTATGACTCACCGTTAGTATTACGGGCAGGAATTACAGCAGGGTTCTAAGTAATACTGCCGGTAGTAGTTTCCTGCTGCTTTCAAAAAGCAACGTTCAGCCGCATTCCCAACTCAGTCAGGTCTTCGACCACTTTAGGATTCAATGGAATGCCCACTTCCATCCGTTCGATGTGCATCATCCGCTCCGGATCACCGGGAATGATTACGTGATCCTGACCGTCTATCGTGCGCGCGGAACGGAAGCGATTGATCCAGTTGTCCATGTGTTTCTTGAACTCAACGGCCGGCCTGAACGCATCCACTCGCATGGCCCCGAAGAAATGACCCAGTCCTTCGCCAACGGGGTCGGTGGGCGGTTCCAGGAAGGCGACAAAAGGAGGTACCCAGGGGCCGTAGTTCGCTCCCGACAATACCGCAGAGAAAATATCTACCCAGGCCCCCAGGCAGAATCCCTTGTGGCTGCCATGTTCGCGGTCGCTACCCAGCGGGATCAGTGCGCCACCTTGCCGGGTTTCATTAGGATTCGTTGTGGGATCACCATTACTGGTTTGCACCCAGCCTATCGGTGCCAGCTGATTCTTGCGCTGAAGAATTTCAAGTTTTCCGTTCGCGGCTGTTGTCGTAGCGAAGTCTGCCACAAATGGAGGTTGTTCATTAGCCGGTATAGCGACGGCAATGGGATTGGTCCCCAACAGGCGCTCAATGGAAAAGGTTGGCGCTACAAGGGGGCTCGCATTGGTCATGGCGATGCCAATCATGTCGTGCGGAAGGGCCATCATGGCGTGATACCCGGCGATACCGAAATGGTTGGAGTTTTTCACACTTACCCAACCCGTCCCTACCGCCCTGGCTTTTTCAATGGCGATCTCCATCGCCCGTGGCGCCACCACGAGTCCCAGGCCACGATCACCGTCGACTACAGCCGTGCTTGGCGTTTCGTAGACGACCTTGATCACGGGCGTACAATTTACGCGGCCCTTTTCCCAAAGGCGAACGTACCCCGATAGTCGGGCGATGCCATGCGAATCTATTCCGCGAAGGTCAGCGCGAAGCAAAACATCAGTTGCGAGGAGGGCCTGATCTTCACTGCATCCAATGCGAATAAAAACCGACTTGGCATATCGATGAAGGTTCTCGTATGAATAAACCGGGTCTGTCATGCGGCAAATATATGAGTTATCACCGCACGTGCACTTTTCTCTGATCATCCGTCATTAGGCTCGCCAGGTCGTTTCAGGGTGAAGCGTAAAATCAAGTAATTTCGAAGAAGGCGCCGTTTGTTTTTTTGCGGCCTGAATGCATTTTTTGATGAAACCTTAACGACGAAGTCGTTCGTCCCAGATCAGCCATTTCAATCCCTCGATCCAAATGACTTTAATTCGCCGTGTCTTCCTGGTCACTGCCTGCGCAATCCTGACCTTCCGGGCGGGAGCGCAAGACCTCGATTCACTTATGAACCTCAACGCGTTTACTGCTGAAAGTGATCTCCAGAAGATCCTCAACCAGCGTGTAGCCGTATCGTCGAAAAGCGGTCTCACTACACGCGAAACACCGGGCATTGTGAGCGTGATCTCCAGCGAGGAGATCCGAAACAGCGGCGCCCGTGACCTGGGCGATCTGCTCAGGATGGTCCCGGGATTTGACGTGCTGCAAGATCTTCAATTTGTAACCGGAATAGGACTACGTGGCAGTTGGGCCAACGAAGGTAAAGTACTGGTGATGCTCGATGGTCACCCCATGAATGAACTCTTGTACCAGACGGTGGCACTCGGTAACCGATTCCCGGTTGATGCCGTTTCGCGGATTGAAATTATCAGAGGACCGGGCTCGGCCACCTATGGAGGGTCGGCTGAATATGGCGTGATTAACATCGTGACGCGCGCCGCCGAAGACCTGAATGGCGTCGCCGTTTACGCCACCGGCGGATTTCACGAGCAGGCTACCGGCCGTACCAACGCAGGAGTTATGGTTGGGCAAAAGAGCAGCGATTTATCGTGGGACTTTTCTGCTTTCAAGGGAAAAGGCATTGTAAGCGACGGAACGTATCAGGATCTTTTTCAGAACGGGGAAGAGCAGGACTTGTCGAAAGTTACGCGCTCCGATCCTACGACATTGAACGCCGGAATTCAATATAAAGGACTATCGTTCCGGGGCATGTACGACCAGTTTGAAACGTCGGATCCGATAACCTTCGTGTCGAACAAGGGCTTCTATGCCGACGTGCACTACGACTGGCAGGTTAACAAAAAACTGATCATTGTTCCCCAGATCAAATACTATGATCAGGTTCCCTGGAGCTATGGTGACCGTGTGTCAAAGGAGGAGCAGTTTAACGTTAGGGCCATACGCCTCCTTAGTCAGGTAGAAACCCGCTACGCCATTTCGCGAAAAGCAAGTGTTACTGCCGGAGTCATCTATTTCCGGGACAAGGGAATAGACAGGCTAAATGAAGATCTCTTTGATGGCCAACGCACGATGATCCTGAGCAATTTTGCGTTTTACGGCGAAGGGCTGTTCAAGCACAGGTTGGTCAATGCCACGGTTGGTTTCCGCTACGAAAAGAACAACCGCTATGGTGCGGCATTCGTACCTCGCATCGCTGTAACCAAGAAAATTGAGAACCTGCACTTCAAAGTGCTGTATAGTCAGGCATTCCGCGCGCCGTCGATTCAGAACATCAATATCGCGTTAAACGGAACGGTGAAACCCGAGAAATCTGACGTGTTTGAGGTTGAGGTGGGATATCAGTTCACCCCGCAAATGTTATTAGCGGTAAACGCGTTCTCGATCTCGACCCGTGACGTACTTATTTATGGGTCCGAGGGTGAGGGTGACAACTTCTCGGAGTGGTATGAAAACTATGCGCGAAGTGGAAGCAATGGGTTTGAGGTGGTTTACAATGCCCGTGGCAAATGGTGGTACGGAACGCTGACGTATTCGTACAGCACGGCAGGCAAAAATACGGTGACCACCTATGAAGTACCCGGACAAAGTCAATATGTGGGATTTGCCAAGAACAAGATCACGCTCAATACGAACTTCCAGTTGCTGAAGCAACTTAGCTTTAACCCATCGGTTGTCTATGCGAGCAAGCGCTTCGCTTATCTTAACCTCGATGAGAACGGAGAGCCCGGGATTGGCGAAATGGATCCATACCTGTTACTCAACGCCTTCGTGAACTACACCAACGTGCTTCCCGGGCTAAGTCTTGGTGCAGGTGCCTATGACATTGCCAACGCGCGCCCCGGGGTTCCCGAGGCGTACAACGGTGGCTATGCACCCATACCCGGCCGCAGCAGGGAATACAATGTCAAACTCGCTTATCAGCTCGATTTCAAAAAGTAAGACCATGCGTGCCATCATTTTTATCTCGCTGTTTGCCCTGGTTGTCGGAAACGCCAACAAAAGCGTTGCCCAAACTACCAACTATCAGGTGTACGCACTATTCGTCGTGAACATCGCAAAATATTCCGAGTTTCCTCAACTGCAGGGTGAGCTGGAGATCGCCAGCTATGGACGTTCGAAGGCCTACGATGAGCTGATAAAACAAAACGGCAAGACCGTCAATGGTCATACGTTAAAGGTTACGCAATCGGACGACATTGGTGCTTTGCAAAAGGCCAGTGTAATCTACCTGGCCGACAATAAGAGCAGTTCACTCGACGAAATCCTTAAGGCCACCGAGGGTAGGCCCGTTATGATCATCTGCGAACGCGAAGGCATGTTTCGGAAGGGTGCAGGGCTTAGCTTCGTGGTGACGGACAACAACACGCTCCGGTTTGATGTAAACAACGGCGAATTGGAAAAGCGACAGATCAAGATTTCCAAGAATCTGACGGCTCTGGCAAATACGATTTTGTAAGAAGGTCTCAGACGGTGACAGTGCCCTGGGGCGCAACCTCACGGATGAGCGTTGCCAGCACGCCTTCCTTCAGGGCATACGTGGATACGCGAATGCGGTTGAATGCGTGGTTCGCCAACACATACCGTATGAGACAGCAGGCCACCACGATCATATCGACGCGCATCTCTATCATCCCCGGGATTTGCATGCGTTCTGCGCGATTCTTATGTAGCAGGTCCTCATAGATCTCGTAAAAGCCATTGAGTGACAGTGGCGTCTCGATCTCCTCAGGTGCCTTGTGTATGTCGTGTGCTATGCAGAAGACATCACTCAGGGTGTCGAAAGTTCCCGAGGAGCCGATCAAAATATGCGGATTGAATTTGTCCAATGCCTCAAACAAGGACTTCAATGTTTCATCAAAATGCTGGTTCAGGGCTGTTACCTCTCCGGGCGTAATGGGATCATTCTTCTGGAATTGCTCAAGCAAGCGTTGTGCGCCGATCTCCAGGCTTCGCTTCCAGTAGATGCGATCGTTGTCGCTGATGATGAACTCTACGCTGCCTCCGCCGATGTCCATGATCAGCGACTTCTCGGAGATGTCCATCGCGGCGCGGGTACCCATACAGATGTATTCCGCCTCAAGGTCGCCACTAATTATCGTCGCCTCAATCCCGGTTAGTTCCTTAATGCGTTTAACGACGTCTTCGCCATTGCTGGCATTCCTCAGCGCACTGGTTCCAAAGGCGTAAACCCTTTCAACCTGTTGTTGGTCGATCGTGTTCCTGAAACTTTGCATGGCCAGCAGCGCGCGGTGCAGTCCCTGCTCAGTAATGATCCCGTTGTTGATTCCATCCTTGCCGATCTTCACGGCCAGTCTTTCCCGATAGGTGATATGGTAGCCCCGGCTATCAGCCTCCGCAATGAGGAGGTGAAAGGTATTGGTACCCATGTCAATAATCGCGATTTTCTTTTCCATTGGGCGGTCGGGCAAAAGGCGCGTGAAGATACGAATTTTAGGATGTCAGGCAACCGCGTTCCCGTGCTACGGAACGGCAAAACCGGCTATATTTAACGCCTTAAACGGACCCGAACAATGGCTAGACGAACAACTAAAGATCAACAACTTCAGGCGCGATTCGACGAACTCCAGCGAAAGAACGAGGAGTCATTGCTGGGTGGGGGCGAAAAGCGGATCAGCCAACAGCACGGGAAGGGCAAACTCACTGCCCGCGAGCGTCTCGAACTGTTGCTCGACGAAGGCACATTCGAGGAGTTGGGCAAGTTCGTCATGCATCGGGGGAAAGACTTCGGGCTGGACAAGGAGTACTACTTAGGTGACGGGGTGGTAACCGGTTATGGCAAAATCCACGGGCGTTTAGTGTACGTCTACTCTCAGGACTTTACGGTTTTTGGCGGGTCGCTTTCTGAGACGCACGCCGAGAAGATTGTTAAAGTGATGGACCTGGCCATGCAAAATGGGGCACCCATCATAGGATTAAACGATTCGGGTGGTGCACGCATACAGGAGGGCGTCGTATCACTGGCGGGCTACGCGAACATCTTCTACCGCAATACGCTGGCATCTGGCGTCGTGCCTCAGTTGTCGGCGATTATGGGGCCATGCGCGGGTGGAGCGGTTTATTCGCCCGCCATTACTGATTTCATTTTCATGGTCGAAAACACGTCGTTCATGTTTGTGACCGGTCCCAATGTGGTAAAAACCGTAACCCATGAGGCGGTAACGGCGGAAGAACTGGGCGGCGCGATTACCCACAGCACGAAGAGTGGCGTGACGCACTTCGCGTGCGCCAATGAAGCCGAGTGCATCATGCAAATCAAAAAGCTACTGGAATACCTGCCGCAAAACTGTGAGGAGGCGTCGCCACGGATGGACTATACGCCATCGGGCGAAGCTCGACCGGCCCTGAATGATATTATTCCCGCGAATCCCAATCAACCTTATGACATGCGGGAAGTGATCCAGGCGGTGGTTGACCAGGATAGTTTCTTCGAGGTTCATCAGAATTTTGCCGAGAACATCGTGGTTGGGTTCGCGCGCCTGGCCGGGCGCAGCATCGGTATTGTGGGCAATCAACCGGCATCGCTTGCGGGAGTGCTGGACATTCACTCAAGCGTAAAGGGCGCTCGATTTGTGCGGTTTTGTGACTGCTTCAATATTCCGCTTCTGGTAATGGAGGACGTACCTGGATTTCTTCCCGGAACGGATCAGGAGTGGAACGCCATTATAACGAACGGCGCGAAACTGCTATATGCTTTTTCTGAGGCAACCGTTCCGCGCATAACCGTGATTACACGTAAAGCGTACGGCGGCGCTTATGACGTAATGAATTCCAAACACATCGGCGCCGATCTCAACTATGCCTGGCCCACGGCGGAGATCGCTGTGATGGGCGCGAAAGGTGCAGCAGAGATCATCTTCAAGAAGGAAATAGCAGAGGCCCCGGATCCGGAGGCGAAGCTTGCTGAAATGGTCGACAACTATACGCGTAAGTTTGCCAATCCTTACCGCGCCGCACACCGCGGATACATCGACGAAGTGATCTATCCCGATCAGACGCGCGAGAAATTAATACGAGGCTTTAGCATGCTGGAAAACAAGGTGGCTAAACTGCCAAAGAAAAAGCATGGCAACATTCCGCTCTAAGAAATATGAACGGGAAGTTTGCGAACACAGTATCCAACAACAGAACAGCTCATAAATAATATTATCATGGACAAAAAAAGCAGGGAATTTCTTTTCAAGTACTTGAACAACTCATCACCTACGGGCTTTGAGGCATCCGGTCAACAGATCTGGCTGGATTATATTAAGCCGTACATCAATTCGCACTTTGTTGATACTTATGGTACTGTTGTGGGAGTTGTTAATCCGAAGGCATCGTACAAGGTTGTGATTGAAGCGCATGCCGACGAGATTTCATGGTTCGTCAACTATATTACAGAAGATGGCTACATCTATGTTCGGCGGAATGGCGGTTCGGATCATCAGATCGCCCCATCTAAGCGCGTAAACATCTACACCGACAAGGGCATTGTGAAAGGTGTCTTCGGCTGGCCGGCAATTCACGTCCGCGATGCTGCCCGCGAGGAAGCACCCTCACTCAAGAATATCTTCATTGATGTCGGTGCAGAGTCCAAGAAGGAAGTTGAAGAGATGGGCGTGCATGTCGGTTGCGTCATCACGTTCGAAGACGAGCTGATGGAAATGAACAAACGCTGGCTCGTGGGCCGGGCGCTCGATAATCGCATGGGTGGTTACATGATTGCCGAAGTTGCGCGACGGTTGTTCGAGAACAAGAAGAAGCTGCCTTTTGGGCTCTACGTGGTTAATGCCGTGCAGGAGGAGATTGGCCTGCGCGGAGCTGAAATGATCTCGCGCAGGATCAAACCCGATGTGGCCATCTGTACAGACGTTACACACGATACACAATCGCCCATGTACAACAAAAAGGAGAGCGGAAACCTGAAGGCGGGTACCGGTCCTGTGCTCTGTTACGGACCAGCCGTTCAGACTAATGTTCTCAAAATGGTACTGGAAACGGCCCAAAAAAGGAAAATCCCTTTTCAACGCCAGGCCGTTTCCCGATCCACAGGAACGGACACAGATTCATTTGCTTATTCGTCGGAAGGCGTTGCCTCGGCATTAATATCGCTTCCTCTGAAATATATGCACACAACGGTCGAGATGGTACACAAAGATGACGTCGATAACGTTATTAATTTGATCTACGAATTCCTTTTACAACTGAAATCAGGGCATGATTTCAGGTATTTGAAGTAAATCCTGACGCAAAACCTTACATCGCTAAGATTGCATTCCTAATAGGCTCTTCCACCGTTGTGGGGGGGCCTATTTTTGTATCTGTAACTGGAATACTATGAACATGTTGATTGGTATAGTCAGAAAATTAAGAGGCGCCTGGACTGGCAGCACTTTTGCTAAAGGTAACGGTAAGGAAAACAACGGGACGACTACCTACACGTTTTCCGATCGTGGCAACGACAAGTCTGGAAAAGGCATGCGCCTGCAACCGGTTCCCGTCAAAGGGAAATAGTTTGCGACGGACGTCGGTTACCCAAGGCGTAGTTTAGAAATGAACACATAACAAGAAAAAGATAAAAATCGACACAAAAAGCCCAATAAATTCTGACCTATGAAACGCGTAAGTTTATTATTTGCATTTGCCATTGGAATTGCGATTAACGGTATGGCGCAAGATCGGCCTACACATGAGATCCATGCGGCCATGCTTTACAACTTTATTAAATATGTACAGTGGCCTAATGAAGGTGACGGCGGCGAATTCGTTGTTGGCGTAATTGGCGACGAGAACGTGTTCAACACACTCAAGGCTTGGTACGACGGAAAGCCGAAGGGAACAAAGAAGTATGTTATCAAAAAGCTTGCTTCTCCTGATGAAGCCAACAGTTGCCAGGTGGTTTACGTTGGCAGAGCAAAGAACAAGGAATTTGAAAATATTAAGACCAGCGTAACTGGCAAGTCCATCCTCACGATCACCGACGGAAACGGCATGGGAGTGAGAGGAAGCTGCATCAACTTCAAAGTAGTTGATGGTAAATTGAAGTTTGAACTGAATCAGGCAACGGTCAGCAGCTCGAATCTGAAAGTTTCGACGCAGTTGAGTTCGATGGCCATTCTGATCTAAGATTTAAAATTATAGTGCCTTCCGGAAAGTCCACCCCTCCCAACCCGGCAGCATAAGCGCGAGATTTTGTGAAGGAGATGTTTAAGGAACTGGTAGAAAACTCGGAGGATATTATAATCGTCACGGACAGCGATTTTAACATTCGGTATATTTCGTCATCGGTGACCACGGTGTTTGGATTCGACCCACCGTCGGTAGTAGGAAAGAACATATTCGAATACATTGAACAGGACAAGATTGCGCCGTGGCGCGACTTGTTGCGACAGGTAACTTCCTCCTGTTCAGATGAAATTTCGGTTTACAATGGCGGCCGGAAAAGATATTTCGATGTGCATGTCGCCAACTTGCTGGATTCAGATAGCGTCCAGGGAGTCGTGCTCAAGCTGCACGATATAACTGAAAAGAAACTGCGGGAGCGTGATCTGATAAGGTCGAATGAGCACCTGGACCAGGTGATCTACAAGACGACGCATGATCTCAAAGCTCCGCTTACCTCTGCCCTTGGATTAATCCAAATCGCAGAACAGGCCGAAGGAGAGGAGAAGGATCAATACATTCGTCTGATCAAGAAAAGTCTTCTTAGTCTTGACGCGTACATAGAGGAAATGAATAATTTCTTCCGTATTGAAAAACTTGCCCTTCAGCGCGAACAAATCGACCTCGGCAGTATGCTGCAGGACGCGCAGGATTCCCTGATGAACATGGCGGCAGCTAATGTCAAAGTGTATGTGAACCTGGACGATAGAATGCCCTGGTATTCTGATGCCCTTCGTGTAAAAACGATTGTCACAAACATTTTCTCTAACGCGATCAAGTATCAGGATTTGCAAAAGCAGAATCCTTTTATCAAAATTGCCACGCGCATTAATCCCGAATTTTGCGAGATTACCATTGCTGACAATGGAATTGGGATCGAAGAAGAATTCCAACAGAAAATCTTCGACCTTTTTTTCAGGGCGACAGATCAAGCTAATGGCACTGGCTTAGGGCTGTTTATCGTAAGAGATACGATACAGCGTTTGAACGGAACAATCACAGTGAAATCTGTTGCCGGACAAGGCACAACATTTTTCATCAGAATACCAAATCAGCTGCAGCTAAACGTAGCAGTTGCATAAAGGCATTCGCACGGGGTCATAGAGTTTTTACAGAGAGGGTCTTTTCTCTATGTGCCCTGTGCGATAATTATTATCAAGATATCGTCCCGCAGCTGGCGGGACAAAGAGTAAACGTACACGCCACAAAGTTTTTACAGAGAGGGTCTTTTCTTTGTGTGCTGTGTACGTTTTTTTATTACCTACCCATCCAAAATACAGCTTTGACTGTAGAGGCAGTAGGACCGGGTAACGGTCAGCCAAGCAGAAATCCAACACACGGAGTCTAAGGAGCTTTTGAGTTCAAGGGGCCTTATCTGTATTTTTTGTTTTCTTCATTTAATATAGTTTTTGAAAGGGTGGAACTTTGTAGCAGGGTTAATCCAGAGTCATGGGAGCACTGCGTTTCGTTCGTGACTGCTTCGGCGCTACGCGTCGGGAATCGTGGGTGCGTACTTGGAG
>DATHKA010000205.1:0-5725 GCA_035489615.1 Chryseolinea sp. | reverse complement strand
CGGGTAATACCGGCGGATTGGCATCCCAGGCATAGGTGACCGGCATGATATTAAGGCCGGAGTTAAGTGCTTTATCCCACTCAATTATTTGACCGGAGTACGTTGCCATACGGCCCATGAGTGAGGTCATGGTCGACTTTGCGCCATTTTCCGCGTCAGCGAATTTATACTGACCCTTGGCAATAGCGGCAAACAAGTCATCGTGTTCCGTTTGATACGGGTTGTTCTCTTTAGTCTTGTCGTATTGATACAACACTTTGCCTTTGCTTATCAGGTTGGCATCGCCGGCGAACATCGTGCCTTTTGTACCCACGATCTGCTCGTCCACTTTGGCATAGGTACCCTTTATATGACGGCACTGGCTATTCAGGATGGTTCCATCGGCGTATTGATATTCCACGTAGTGGTGATCATAGATTTCACCATACTCCTTGCCCGTGCGGACCTGACGTCCGCCCATACCCTGAGCCTTCACCGGGTATCCGCCCTTGAACCAGTTCATCACGTCGATGTTGTGAATGTGCTGTTCGTTGATGTGGTCACCACATAGCCAGTTGAAGTAATACCAGTTGCGCATCTGGTACTCCATTTCCGTTTGATTGGGTTGACGGAGGTTAACCCAAACGCCATCGTTATTCCACCACACCTGGCCAGAGGTGATTTCGCCGATCATGCCATCTTTTACGCGCTTGTAGAGTTCGCGATAGGAGTTTTGGTAATGGCGCTGCAACCCAACGACTACGTTGAGCTTTTTCTGCTTCGCGATCTCGGCAACTTCGAGAACTTTTTTTACACCCGCCGGGTCAGTGGCAACTGGTTTTTCCATGAACACATGTTTCCCCAACCGGACCGCTTCAGTGAAGTGAATGGGACGGAAGCCGGGAGGCGTCGCCAGGATAACGACATCGGCAAGGGGCATGGCCTTGGTATAGGCGTCGAAGCCCACGAACCGATTGGCCTCAGGTACGTCCACCCTAGCCTTCACGTTGCCCTCTTCATTATCCTCGCTCGTAAGCGAAGCGTAACAGCTGTCCAGGCGGTCTTTGAAAGCATCGGCCATCGCCACGAGCTTAACATTTTGCTTGGAGAGCAATGCCTGCATGGCAGCGCCCGTTCCCCGTCCACCACATCCGATCAACGCGATCTTTATGGTGTCGTCGGCAGAGTTATGGTATCCCGCCTCGGCGAGAAACGGAGCAGCCATCAGGCCGCCGGCGAGCATTGTCGATTGCTTGACGAATGTTCTTCGGTTCGTTTTGTGTTCATCAGTTTTCATAGGGCAAGTATTAATTTTCCAGTTTCACTATTTAAGATATTGCGCGTAGAACTTTTCAATTTCTTCCTTCGATGGGGGCGTGAGCGGCCGAACAACGCGGAAGCCGATCGTCATGCCATCGGTCAGCCACCACCGGCTCTTCGGTATTTGGGGGTCGCGTTTGTTCCAGTCCGTAAGGGAGGAGATGCGATTGGCGCAGCGGCAGGCGGCAGCGTCCGTCTGATAGGATCCGCCCCGGACCACACGCGGGTAGCGTGAACCGGTAGGACTTAAAGGATTGTTTGCGTCGTCGGCAAGTTTATCGTAAGCCTTGGGCGAGTATTGATCCAAGGTCCATTCACTCAGGTTGCCCAACATATCGTAAAGACCCCATGAATTCGGTTTGAGCTGAGCCACTTTGTGAAACTTTCCCGTACTGTTGTCTTTATTAAAGGCATACTGCATTAGGGAGGATGCATCGTCGCCGTATGGGTATGCCGTTGTGGTTCCCGCCCGACAAGCATATTCCCATTCCGCCTCGGTAGGCAGCCGATAGAAGACACCCGTTTGATTATACAACCACTTGCAATACATGGTGGCGGCGGACTGACTCATGCTGTTGGTGGGTTGCTTGTCGTCGCGCCCCATCCCCCAGGTAAGATCGATGTATTGCGCCGTGGGACGCGAAACGGCATCGACGGCAATTGCCTTCGTTTGAGGAACATCCATATTCTTGAAGAAGGCGTCCCACTCAGCGAAGGTCACTTCGTGCTCTCCCATCCAGAACGCATCGACGTTTACTTTCCTTTGTGGACCTTCATCATCCTCCCGACCGGGCTCCGAAAAGGGACTACCCATTAGAAAGGTTCCGGCGGGAAGGGCCACCATCTTGAAGCGCACTTCCGTTTGCGGGATTGCCTGTTCATAGGATTGGAAATCCTGCGCGAACATCTGAGAGCAACCAAAAATCAGGAGTAAAGGGATGGAGAATTTCAACGAAACAGTTAATAAACAGCATTCAAGGTAGCTAAATCCACCTATGTCCGCAACGGTTTGTGGATGAGTGGGAGCCCCTTATTTCCGGTCCATTTTCCGCATCAGCGCCATGTAAAAGCCGTCGAAGCCCTCCGAGGGCCAGCAGTGCCGCTCGCTGATCAGTTCAAACTTTCCTTTTTGCTGTTCAAGGAACGCCCGCACCTGATTTTCGTTTTCGGAGGGCATTATGCTGCACGTGCTGTATACCATCAATCCACCGGGCTTCAACATGCTTTCATAGTCATGCAGGATATGCTGCTGAAGGCCGCGTACTTCGTCTATAAAAGCCGGCGACAATTTCCATTTCGCATCCGGGTTCCTTCGAAGCACGCCAAGGCCGGAACAGGGGACATCGAGCAGTAAGCGGTCGGCCGTATTCTCAAGTCGTTTGATAGTTTTTGACGATTCAATCTGACGCGCCTCAAGATTATCGACCCCGGCGCGACGGGCGCGCTTTTTCAGCTCTTCAAGTTTCGCAGGCTCCACGTCAAGGGCGACCAACCTTCCCCTGTTTTTCATGAGTGCGGCAAGGTGAAGGGTCTTGCCACCCGCTCCGGCGCACGCGTCAATAATGCGCAACCCGGGGGCTGGTTGAAGAAAAGGAGCAACGAATTGTGAAGCAGTATCCTGCACCTCGAACAAACCTTCTTTAAAGGACTCGTGCCGAAATACATTCTGGCGTTGACGCAATTGCAGCGCATCTTCCGTACCGACGACATCGCTGGTTACTATGCCGTCGGTTTCCAGCCGGTCGCGTAATTCTTTTCGCGTTGTCTTCAGTCCATTGGCGCGAAGTACTACCGGTGCATCGCCGTTCAAAGCATGTAATTCACTATCCCATCGATCGCCTAATTCGCGCTCGCCCTGTTCGTCCATCCAATCGGGTATGGATTCGCGGAACCGGCGAATGTTGTTCATTTTATCTAGCCGTTGCGTTACGCGTTCTATGTTCAGGTCCGCGAACTCTTCCCAAGTGGGCAAGGGAATATCGTTTACAATACACCATCCACCAAGCAACTTCCAGTAATCTCCGTCTTCCGCTTCCGTGATGTTTTGAATCAGCCGATACCAGCGCACAATATCATAGGTGGTTTCAGCGATAAACTTCCGGTCACGTGCGCCCCACTTTGGATTTTGCTTCAGCACCTTTTCGATCACTTTGTCCGCGTAGCGTCCGTCGTCAAAGATCATCTGGAGCGCTTGAATGACGGCGCGGGCAAGGTTGATGTATAGCTTCATGAATTTCTGTGCGCTGAGTAGTTCGTTCCAGTATTTTGCCGGGTGCGGAATTATGCTCGCGCCGGTGGTAATGGATGATTTCCGATTGCAAATTTATCCTAAATTGGCTGTCCTCAAATTCAGACCACAACTTAACGCCTTATCCATGAAAAGAAGAAGCTTTATGCGGCACTCGCTGTCTGCCACCTCAGCAGCAATGGTATTTAATGGGGCCTTTGCCTCACCCGCATCTTCCGCTATTGCCCCGGAAAAACCTTTCAACCTGAAGTTTGCTCCCCACGACGGCACGTTCAGCAATCACGCCAAGACGTTCCTGGAACAGATTCAATTTATGTATGATCAGGGTTTTCGTGCGATTGAGGACAACGGCATGCTCAAAAGACCCAAGGAAGAGCAGGAGAAGATCGGCGCCTTGCTATCCAAACTCGGCATGACGCTCGGTGTATTCGTCGTGGATGGCGGCGAGAACTGGAAAGTGTCACTCACCACCGGCAAGCAGGAATTCAAGGATGTTTTTGTAAAGACGTGCAAAGACTGCGTTGAACTGGCCAAGCGCGTCAATGCGAAGTGGATGACCGTGGTACCCGGTTATTTTGACAGAACGTTGCCCATGGGTATACAGACGGCCAATGTAGTGGACGCGCTGCGTCGTGGTGCAGAAATTTTCGAACCACAGAATATGATCATGGTGCTCGAGCCCTTAAGCGACAATCCCGATCTGTTTATGCGCTTTTCGGACCAGACGTTTGCGTTGTGCAAAGCCGTGAACAGTCCTGCCTGCAAGATTCTGTTCGACATCTACCACATGCAGCGCAACGAAGGCAATCTCATTGCTAACATCGACAAGTGCTGGGATGAAATCGCATATTTCCAGATCGGGGATAATCCGGGTCGCAAAGAGCCTACCAGTGGAGAAATAAATTATAAAAACATTTTCAGGCATGTCCAGGACAAAGGATATAAAGGCGTCTGGGGCATGGAGCATGGCAATGCAAAGCCTGGCAAGGAGGGAGAGTTGGCGTTGATCAAAGCCTACCGGGAATCTGACGTCGTTTGACGATCGCCGCGAAAAAGTTCAAGCATGGATAATCTGATGGTTGTGATCACTGTTGTGATGCGAGGGATATCATCGCCTGCACAGGGTGCCTCCGCGACATGAAATCAAACTAATAAACATGGAGCTGAAAAAACTGGGAAACTCAAATGTGGAGGTTACGCCAATTGCATTCGGGGCATGGGCCATCGGAGGTTGGATGTGGGGTGGTGCTGAGGAGCAGGATGCGTTGACCGCCATTCGCGCCTCATATCATGCGGGCATTACAACCATCGACACAGCACCGATCTATGGCTTCGGAAAAAGCGAGGAACTGGTCGGTCGCGCCATGGAAGGCATTTCGCGAGACAAGTATCAGATCCTGACCAAGTATGGCATGAATTGGAAATCTCAGGAAGGACAATACTATTTTGACTCCTTCGACAACGAAGGTCGTGCCGTAAAGGTATATAAGTACTCCGCCCGAAAAGCCGTGCTGGCCGAGTGCGAGGATTGCCTCCGGAGGTTGAAGACGGACTACATCGATTTGTTACAAATTCATTGGCCCGATGCAACCACACCGATTTCGGAGACCATGGAGGCCGTGGCCACGCTTATTGAGCAGGGAAAGGTGCGTGCGGCCGGTGTGTGCAACTATTCCGCCCAGCAGGTTGACGAGGCTTTGAAGACGTTAAGGCTGGTTTCCAATCAAGTGCCCTATAGCCTTGTTCACCGCGGCATTGAAAAGGATGTGGTGCCGCAGGCGTTGGCCAGAGAACTGAGCATCATTCCGTATAGTCCATTGCAGCGGGGGTTATTGACGGGAAAAATAAAACCGGGCCACCAGTTTAACGAGGGGGATACACGCAAGGGGCACAAATACTATCAACCCGAGAACGTTCGGCGCATCAACGTCATGCTGGACAACCTGAAACCGATCGCCGCAAAGCACAACGCTACATTGGCTCAACTGGTCATTAACTGGACCACCCGTCAACCGGCTATGGACTGTGTTCTCGTGGGTGCGCGCGACGAGGCCCAGGTGCTGGACAATGTGAAGGCAATGTCTTTTACGCTAAGTGACGGGGAACTCTCGCAGATTCGTAAAGAGGCAGAGAGTTTAGTGGTGGTCGACTAAACGACCTGGTTAACCGATAGGTAGT
>DATHKA010000204.1:0-4014 GCA_035489615.1 Chryseolinea sp. | reverse complement strand
GCCAGCGGGTTCGCTTCCATCACAAATCCCGCAGTCACGTCGAGTCCGCGACGGACGACGTGCAGGAGGGTTGGTTTTATCTCGAAATGATTTTCATTCTCGGCCTCGAAGGGGAGCCCTACAGATCGCGTAAGCAGCGCTACTTCACCGTCGTTCTCCTCTTCGATCTCAGCGACATACACCACTTGCATCCATCCAAAGGGTCGCGTCGCTTCATTCGTGAGGTTGATATAATCATCTGTTTTTACGGGGCGGGACACCGGGGCGCCATGCAAATCTCGATGCTCGCTCGTAGATAAAAGGCAATCCGTTAACCGAGGCCAGTCCTGCACACGCAGCAGACGGCTGCTGGCCAGTCGGAAAATGCTTTTCGCATGCACTTCCGACGTAGCTTTCACGGTGCATTCAATGCGAACAACCTTGTCCATAGTGATCGTTGAGTTAGCGGTAAGATTGATTTGTTAACGTGAAAAACGATTGATAAACCTGGGTAGTCTATCGGGCTCTCCACAATTTAAACATCTGCTTTTACGATAAGCGAAAAATGTGCCTGACTGTTTTACCGTTTAATGAGGCGATAATCAAAAAATAACTGCCGTGTGCTGTGTAATTCTTCTACAATAAGTGTGAATAAATTTATTGAAATGGTTAGCATTATGTCTCCTATTTGATGACATCGATACAGAAATATGTGGTACAATTCTGAATATCGTTAACGAAGGGTGACGGAAACTATAATGAATCACATGCAAAGCACAGCGAAGGAATTCCAATGGTACAAAGATGCTATCATCTATGAACTGCATATCAAGGCTTTTGCCGACAGTAACCAGGACGGTGTGGGTGATTTTAAGGGGCTCCTCACCAAGCTTGACTATCTGCAGGAACTCGGCGTAACCACCATCTGGCTGCTTCCGTTTTATCCGTCTCCCCTGCGCGATGATGGATACGACATTGCGGATTATTATTCCATCAACCCGACCTACGGAAACATCGACGACTTCAAGGAGTTTCTTGCGCAAGCGCATCAGCGCGGGCTTAAGGTAATAACAGAGCTGGTCCTGAATCACACTTCCGACAAACATCCATGGTTTCAGCGCGCCCGAAGGTCGCCCGAGGGTTCAGATTATCGGAACTATTACGTTTGGTCAGATGATCCGGGCAAGTATCCGGATGTTCGCATCATTTTTCAGGACTTCGAGACTTCGAACTGGACCTGGGACGCCGATGCCGGTCAATACTATTGGCACCGGTTCTTTTCGCACCAGCCAGACCTCAACTTCGACAATCTTAATGTGCAGGCAGAAGTACTGAAAATCATTGATTACTGGTGTACCATGGGAGTCGACGGATTTCGGCTCGACGCCATTCCCTACCTGTTTGAACGCGATCATACAAACGGCGAAAACCTGCCGGAAACACACGCGTTTCTCAAGAAGGTCCGCCATCATGTAGATACTTTCTTTCCCGGCACTGTGCTGTTGGCGGAAGCAAATATGTGGCCCGAGGATTCTGCCTCCTACTTTGGAAATGGCGATGAGTGTCAGATGAACTACCACTTCCCGCTGATGCCGCGTATCTACATGTCTCTTCAGATGGAAGACCGATACCCCGTCATCGACATCTTCGACCAGACTCCTGAGATCCCGTCTTCCTGTCAGTGGGCTATCTTCCTTCGTAACCACGATGAGCTTACGCTAGAAATGGTGACCGACGAAGAGCGGGATTACATGTATCGCGTTTATGTCAAAGACCCTAAGGCCAGAATCAACCTGGGCATCAGACACCGGCTCGCACCGTTGATGGACAACAATCGGAAGAAAATTGAATTGCTGAATTATCTCCTGTTCTCTTTACCCGGAACACCGGTGATCTACTATGGCGACGAGATCGGAATGGGAGATAATTTTTACCTGGGCGACCGCGACGGCGTACGTACACCCATGCAGTGGACGCCGGGCCGCAACGCCGGATTTTCGGACGCTAATCCGCACCGTTTGTACTTGCCGGTAATCCAGGATATCGATTACCATTATGAGTCCATAAACGTCGAGATACAAAACCGGAACCCGTCGTCGCTACTGTGGTGGATGAAGCGTGTAATCGCCAAGCGCAAACAGTACAAGGCATTTGGTTGGGGAGACACTAAATTCATCGGCTGCGACAATGCCAAGATCTTTGCTTTTACAAGGAGTTATGAGGACGAAACGATGCTGGTCGTTGCCAACTTGTCGCGCTATGCACAACCCGCGCTGTTGGAACTTCATGCATACGCCGGACAAACACCGATTGAAGTGTTCAGTAAGAACAAGTTTCCATCCGTGGCCGCGGAAGGTCCTTACTTTCTGAGTTTGAGCGCCTATGAATGTATGTGGTTCCTCATGAAGAAAAAAACCGAGGCATCGGAAACAGGAACTCCTTTGGCGGAACTCAACGTATCTGATTGGTCCTCTCTGGCGACGCGTGAAAACGCGGAGGTGCTTGAAAATATCATACTTCCCAGGTACCTGATGGCGAGAAGATGGTTTGGGGGCAAGAGCCGCGTCATGGAGTCAGTCCGCATTGTACGAAAAGCCAGCCTTCCATTAAACTTCAGGGGGGTGGCAATCCTGTTTATAGAAGTTACGTATCAGGAGGGCTTGCCGGAATTCTATCAATTGCCCGTGGCGTTCGCTGACGATAAAGAATCCCTGAAATACGTCGAACACTGCCCGCAGAGTGTTATTGCCAAGATGAAGGTTGGCGCAACGGAGGGCATATTGTACGACGCCATATTTGGATTGGAGTATCAGACTGCCCTGCTGCATCACTTGGCCAATAACGACAAGGTTCTGCAGACGAACGGGGACGTGGTAGTCTTTGAAGGGAAGGAGTTCGTCAAGCAACTCGCCGAGAACCCCGATGCGGTTAAACCCCGTGTGCTCTCTGTGGAGCAGAGTAATACCTCAGTCATTTACGGTTCGAGTCTGTTCTTCAAGATGTATCGAAAGCTCGACTACGTGATGAATGCCGACGTGGAATTGTCTCGTTTTCTCAGCGAAGAAGCGAACTACACACACATGCCGGCCTTTGTCGGAACGGTATCCTGGAAGGCCAACAACGAAACACTTGTGCTGGGGATGATGCAACGGCTCGTCGAAAACAGTGGCGACGGCTGGGCTTATGTGCTCGATCGTCTCGATGAGCTCACGGAAAAGATATTGGCTAATCCGGAAGTCCTGGCCTTGTCGCCTACATTCGCCGCGCAACGTATGGGCGACACGCAAGAATTGCATCCCCTGCTTAAGGAATTATTTTCCGGCCCTTTGCCCGAGCAGATCCGGCTGCTGGCCGTCCGTACGGCCGAGATGCATCTGGCGCTTGGCTCTCGTCCGGAAATAGAAGCGTTCGCCCCCGAGAGATACTCCCTTCACTACCAACGGTCTCTTTACTCCGGACTGAAAACGCTGGTGCGAAACACCTTTCAGAATCAGGGCGTAAATCTGCCCAGGCTTGCGCCCGACATTCGCCAGCAGGCCCAGGACGTCATCGATATGCAGCCCCAGATTCTGGACGTGTTCAAGAATATTTACAAGCACAAGATTGACGTCGTGAAGATTCGTATTCACGGTGATTATCACCTTGGACAGGTTTTGTTTACCGGCAAGGATTTCATCATAACGGACTTTGAAGGTGAGCCAGCCCGCAGTTATTCCGAGCGACGGCTTCGGCGCTCTCCCTTGCGCGATGTAGCGGGCATGATCCGATCATTCCACTATGCCGCCTACGCGAGCTTGTTGCTTGATAATCAAATCAGGCCTGAGGACTATGCGAAGCTGATGCCGATAATGGAAGAGTGGTATCATTATGTGAGCAATATATTCATGCAAGCGTATATAGATGGCGTTAAGGATACTGCCTACATTCCCAAAACGCGCGCCGAGCTCGATGTATTGATGACCACCTTCCTGCTGGAAAAGGCCATTTACGAGTTGAGCTACGAAATGAACAATCGGCCGGATTGGGTGATCATTC
>DATHKA010000203.1:0-11198 GCA_035489615.1 Chryseolinea sp. | reverse complement strand
TTCACAAAGTTGTATGAAACAGCGATGCCCAAATTCAGGAGCGAACCAGGCGTCATCACTTACGGGTTATCTCAATTTGAGAATGACAGGACACAATTCATGACCTATGAAAAGTTCAGAAATGAAGATGCCTTTAAATACCATTTAAATTTTCCTCCGATACAACCTGTTCTCGAGTTTCTAAACACCAGCATCAAGAGACAGCCCTTCCAGACAGGTTTGCGTCGACTCGTGCCCTTAACCGTGACTAACTAATTATCATGAGTCGTTATTGATTGTAAACATTAAAATCAAAGAAGATGAAAAACAAGAATTACTT
This sequence comes from Chryseolinea sp., assembly GCA_035489615.1. Lineage (GTDB taxonomy): Bacteria > Bacteroidota > Bacteroidia > Cytophagales > Cyclobacteriaceae > Chryseolinea. The sequence continues at coordinate 10,879 of DATHKA010000203.1, read as the reverse complement.
TATTCTGATGGGTGCAGTTACCCTCCTTACCATATTTCAAACACAAGCGCAGATGAAAGAAAAAGCCACAAAACTGAATAACCATGAGCTGACCGTATTAAATCAATTGGGTTCTCCGGCCGTGGTTGTGAACATGCCTGTTTCACAATTGTTGAATGCTCCTGGTAACGAGGCATTGCGTTCTTTCTTTTTCACTCCTGTCAAAGATTCAACCATATTGAAAGGAAAGCGGATCGCTGTTATTGCTGCTGATGGCTTTGAAGAAATAGAGCTGCTTGGACCAGTCTGGTATTTCAGACAACTCGGTGGAAAAGTTGATATCATTGCACCCAGGTTTGTTCCCGCTCCTGAACGCTATGGCCTGCAATACCCTGAAATGTCCAAAACACACATTATGGCGATTCAATATCTGCAACCTGTCGGCTGGATCAAATTCGATCGCACGGCAGACCAGATCAAAGTGAACGACTATGATGCGGTCTTTATTCCTGGCGGTGCATGGAATCCCGACAACCTCCGCTTCGATAAGGATGTAATCAAATTCATTCAGGATTTTAACAAGTCAGGCAAACTGATTGCAGCGATCTGTCATGCTCCGGTAGTATTGGCTTCAGCCGATATTCTAAGGGGAAGAAGACTGACAGGCTATTGGAACATTCAGGTTGATTTGAAGAATGCAGGTGGCACCGTGCTGGATCAAGCTGTGGTAGTCGATGGAAACCTGATTACCAGCAGGCACCCGATTGATGTGTCTGACTTCTCAAGAGCGGTTGAAAGTTGGCTTATTAAAAAATAGTCAAGCCAGGTTCAAAGAGAATAGGGTGGCCCTACTATCCTTATTCTTTCAATGAGTTCCAATTAGCATGTAAAAATGCAATTCCCCTTTGGTCCTATTCGCCTTTCCATATTGAATTGAGATTATTCTGAACCATATGAAAGCATTAATTATCGGGGCAACTGGAGCAACAGGAAAAGATCTCGTCGATGTTTTGCTTGGTAGCCCGGGCTATACCGAGGTAGTTGCCTTTGTTCGTAAACCTTTGAGTATGGAGCATCCAAAGCTATCTTATATCGTTACCGATTTCAGCAATCTGCAAAAAGTATCTCCGATGATCAAAGGGGATGTTGTCTTCTCCTGCCTGGGTACATCATTAAAGTCAGCTGGTTCCAAAGACAGACAAAAAAACATTGACTTTGAGATTCCTGCAAGATTTGCAGACATTGCCAGGCAAAACGGAGTGGCAGGTGTGGTGTTACTTTCCGCGTATGGTGCGGCAGTTGGTAGTCATTTTTTTTATTCGATGATAAAAGGTGAATTGGAGAAATACATCGGTGGGCTAGCATTCACTCAATATATTATTTTCAGGCCGGGACTGCTGCTCAGAAAAGGGTCGGATCGATTCGGAGAAAGGATTAGTGGGCAAATTCTGATATTCTTAAACAGATTAGGGCTGATCAGAAAGTTCAGACCTTTGCCAACGGGGATATTGGCTGAAAAGTTAGCGAAGGCACCGCTCATTCTGCCCACTGGTGTTCATATCATTGAACTGCAGAATATCTGGCGGTTCTAAAAAGAGTGTAGTAGTAACGTTTTCTAAAAATAGTCTGCTGTTTCGTTAAGTGCATCCTCTCTTCTGGGGGAATGAAATCAAGATTTATTTCCTTCAACCACTCACCTAGTTCTTGCCGTCTCTTCATCCAATAGGATCTCGAACTGCATTGGAAGATTAGAACTTGTTAAGGATAGCGACGGAAGGAGGGATTTGTGACAGGTTTTCGCATCCCAAACTTCTGGAGTTTATTTAAACTACTGAGTTATAGCCTTTTAAAGGCTTATCCCGCCTCTTTTTTCAGCAATATCTGCAGCTTTGCCTTTGCCTTTTATAGGTGCGCTGTCGCCATTCAAGTGCTATAATGATAGATATTATTATCAAATCGGCTATATTTGTTAAATATAATTAACATTATGAGAACGAGGAAAGTTATTCTATTACCGAAAATGGTAAAGACGCTTGTTCAGGTAGGCGAAAACATAAAGCTTGCCCGACTTCGAAGAAAGCTAAGTACCGAACAGGTTGCTGAGCGCGCTGATATTAGCAGACCAACCCTTTGGAATATTGAAAAAGGTGCCGGGGGTGTTGCCATGGCCGCTTATGCCCAAGTGTTGTTCGTTTTGGGACTTGAAAAAGATCTACTCAAACTGGCAGGAGATGATCCGTTAGGAAGAAAACTGCAGGATGCCGAACTCATCGTGAAAGAACGTGCACCAAAAAGCTCTAAATAGGAATGGCTAAGAAAGGCGCACATCGAACAATCTATGTTTATGCCGACTGGGTTCGTCTTGGACGGCCTACCTTGATGGGTTTACTTCATTCTACGCTTCTTCGGGGAAAGGAAATATTTTCATTTGAATATGATGAGGCTTGGCTTAAGTCACGGAGCGCACAAACTTTAGATCCTGACTTGGGCTTCTTTAGTGGGATACAGTATCTCAATGATGAGAAACCAAACTTCGGAATTTTCCTTGATTCATCACCTGACCGCTGGGGAAGAACACTAATGGATAGACGCGAAGCTGTGATAGCGAGAAGCCAGGGACGACAACCGAACAATCTCTTTGAAACCGATTATCTCCTTGGAGTTTATGATGGTCATAGAATGGGTGCCATTAGATTTAAGGATTCTCTCGAAGGGTCGTTCTTAAACATTAGCACTGGTATGGCGACTCCACCATGGACTTCAATTCGAGAATTGGAGCATGCCAGTCTGAAGCTAGAGGAAGATACCACAGATGATGCAGAAAACTTAAAGTGGATAAATTTGCTACTCACTCCAGGATCTTCTCTTGGCGGAGCCCGTCCGAAAGCAAGCGTGTTAGACGAAGAAGGCGAATTATGGATTGCGAAATTCCCCAGCCTGCAAGATGATCGCAACATCGGAGGTTGGGAAAAAGTAGCCTGTGATCTGGCAAGAAACGCAGGCATTAACGTACCGGAATCAATTACTGGTAAATTTTATAGTAAGAGACACACGTTCTTAACAAAACGATTTGATCGAACACCGGAAGGAGAGCGTATTCACTTTGCCTCGGCAATGACATTGCTTGGACGTACTGATGGAACCCATTATTCCTCAGGTGTAAGCTATTTGGATTTGGCTGAATTCATAATGCAAAATGGAGCTAGTCCCGATACAGATCTTGAAGAGTTGTGGAAACGGATTGTCTTTTATATCTCGATTAGTAATACTGATGATCATTTAAGAAATCATGGATTTCTTTTGACTGACAAAGGATGGATACTTTCACCGGCATATGATATTAATCCAGTTCCAACAGGTACAGGACTTAGTTTAAACGTATCAACGACAGACAATGCGTTGTCAATAGACCTTGCACTTGAGGTAGCTCCATACTTTAGAGTTTCTGATGAAAAGTCAATAGATATAATTAGTAGTGTTCAGTCTGAAGTTTCTAAATGGGAGTCAATTGCAGAAAAAGTGGGGATACCTAAGTCTGAGAGGAATGTCATGGCAAAGGCCTTCAAGTACCAATAGTATCAATGGTGATGGCGTTGCTAACCGTGGCGCGTCGAACAGTGAGCGCATCCTGCGTAAGCCCGACAGCGTGTTTGAAACACGAGTGAATTCACTAATGATTGTCCTGCCTGAATGGCCCGATACTTATGACTCCAGTAAGAATTCAGCAGCATCAAACGCCTGATCACACACAAAGTCCACGCGCCTACTTTGCTTGATTTCCAATCAATTCAATTCGAGCAAACCAGGGGCAGAAGAATAATGGAGGCTCTTTTACAAGTTTATATTAACGGTAATAAATGTATGTAACCGGCAGTGTATTTTAAATACCTGCTTTTGTAACGCATTAATAATTAGCCATTTATAAAATGTGCGTTTCCCCCACGAAAATTTCAATTCAGCCTTTGCCCTCTTTTTTGGCCGGTAAGTTTTTGAATAGCAAACGTTTGAAATAGTATTCTAAATACTAACTTCCTTTCAATATGATACGTGTGGGCTATTCGCGCGTGTTGTAAAAATAAAATCAACTAATCCTAAATCTATTTTCTATGAAAAAACTCTACGAAAGATTGAGTTTATCATTGGCTTTGTTGCTAATGGTAATCTCGGTCGGCCTGGCTCAAGAACGAGTCGTGACAGGTACAGTTAATGATGGCGAGGGCGCAGGTATGCCTGGCGTCAACGTCCTTGTAAAGGGAACACCTACAGGTACAGTGACGGACGCGCAGGGAAAGTTTTCGATTGCGGCACCCGCTGGCTCCACGCTTCTGTTTTCCTTTGTCGGTTTCAAGACGACGGAAAAGCCAGTAGGAGATCAGACGACACTTGACATTGTACTTGAGTCCGACCTTACTGCGTTAGATGAAATTGTAGTTATCGGTTATGGTACTCAGAGGAGATCTGACTTAACCGGTGCAGTCGGTTCCGTGGATGAAGACCAGCTCAAGGAACGTCCCGCCGCATCCCTGAATCAGGGCTTATCCGGCAAAGTCGCCGGTGTGCAGGTTAACACCAACTCGGGTCGTCCGGGAGGAAGAGCCAACGTGCGCATCCGGGGTTTCAGTTCAATTAACTCCTCTAACAACCCGTTATATGTAATTGATGGAGTTCAAATGCCTCAGGGTACGAAGGATCAATTCAGCAGTGCCATAGATTATATCAATCCAAACGACGTGGTTTCAATGGAGGTGCTGAAAGACGCTTCATCCACTGCCATCTACGGCGCGCGGGGAGCTAATGGTGTTATCCTTATTACTACCAGGCGCGGGAAATCCGGTGAAGGAAAAGTAACGTATGATGTTGATTTCAGTGTTCCCACAAAGGGCCCTAACACACGGGAAGTGTTGAATGCTCAGGAATATATGGATACTGAAGATTTAGCTTGGACTAACATGGCAAAATTTGACCCCGTCGGTTGGGATGCCGGGAAATGGGCCTATCTGAATCCTGCTTTGCGGAGAACAGATCCCCGCGTTTTTGATGCCTCTGGTAATCCGCTTCACGATACAGACTGGTTGAAAGAAACAACTCAAAGCCGTTTTTCACAAAATCATCAGTTAGGTTTTAGCGGCGGAAACGAGCGCACGACGTACTCACTCTCCCTCGGGTACAGGAATGATGTCGGCTACATCAAGACTTCCTACCTTACCCGTTACTCTGGCAGATTTACGATCGACGATCAGGTCAAAAAATGGTTGAAAGTTGGGGGTACCTTAAGTTACAACTACCAGACGGAGAATTTGGTTGACATAAATGATGCCGTGGCCCGGCAGATTGTTGAAGACTTTCCTTTCCTGCCAGTAACCTATCCAGACGGCTCATTTGCCAGTAACAGGGACTATCCTTATGCAGAAGGTACGTATAGCTCAATGGCCAGATTATATGGCCGTAAGTATATTCTCAACACACAAACGGTGATGGGAAGCGTGTTTACTGACATTACCTTAGCAAAAGGGTTATCGTTCAGAAGCGTGTTGGGGATTAACGTTGTTACACAGGAGAACAATGAATCCAGCGCCAGTACATTAAGCCCTTCTGGTATTGCCACTGCTGCGACCAGTAACTCGAGGGAACCCTTCTGGTCCTTTGAAAATTATTTGACCTATAATAAAACGTTTAACGACATCCACGCCTTTACTGGTCTTTTGGGGCTTTCATGGCAGCAAACGAACTACTTTATTATCGATCAGGGATCACGAAATTTTCCAAGCGACTATTTTATGTTTAATAACGTCGGGGCTGGTAGTGATAACAGAACCATATACTCGAATTCAACGAGTCAGGCGTTAAACTCATTTTTTGGTAGGATCAACTACAGTTTAATGGGTAAATACATGGTGACTGTGACAGGCCGTGCAGATGGTTCGTCGAAGTTTGGTGATAACAACAAGTATGCTTTCTTCCCGTCCGCGGCATTGGCGTGGCGCATTTCGGATGAATCATTTCTGGCAGACAACCGCCTCATTTCTAACCTGAAATTACGGACCAGCTATGGGCTTACCGGTAACTCCGAAATACCTCCTTACTCATCATTATCGCTGTTAAGATCTGATTACCGCGCTATCTGGAATGATGCGGGCGTAGGTGGAACGGGCATTAACAGATTGGGGAACCCTGATTTGAAATGGGAGAAAACCGCACAAACAGATATTGGCCTTGAATTAGGGCTGTTCAATAACAGACTGATGATCGAGACCGACCTTTATTATAGAAAAACAACAGACATGTTGTTGGATGCGCCCGTACCTCAATCGAGCGGTTATGCCATCATCCGGAAAAATGTAGGATCCATGGAAAATAAAGGCATTGAGTTTACACTTACATCTGTAAATGTTCAGTCGAATAATTTTACCTGGAACACCTCCTTTAACATCTCCTTCAACAAGAATAAGGTGCTTTCGTTAGCAACTCCTTCTGATATTTTCAATGTTGGCGGGCCAAATTTTACAAACCCTACCAATATAATACGTATCGGCGAACCCGTTGGTTCTTTCTGGGGACTTACCAGATTGGGAACATGGCGTGAAGACGAGGCTGAAGAAGCAGCAAAATTTGTAAGCTATCGGAATGGACTTACCATTCTCCCTGGTGACATTAAATATGAGGATGTAAATGGCGATTATGCCATAACAGATGCGGATAGGAAGATCATTGGTAACGGAAGCCCTAAAGCATGGGGCGCGCTTACCAACTCAGTGAAATTTAAGAATCTGGATCTTACCCTCGAACTTCAATATTCATATGGCAATGACATCATGGATATGAACCTCCATCCAAGTGAGGATCGCCAGGCACTGGCGAACAGCTACAGAAGCGTGTTAAATGCGTGGACCCCGACCAATCAAAATACGATGATTGCTCAAATCCGCGATACCCGTGCAGGCTATGTAACCAACGTTGACTCTCATTGGATCAAGGACGGATCATTCGTTCGCGGAAGAAATCTCGTGCTCGGTTACAATTTCACACCTGGTACTTTGGAAAGAATAAAATTGAGCAAATTGAGAATTTTTACCTCTGTCCAAAATTTCTTCTTAATTGTTGATGATGAACTGTATGGAGATCCTGAGATAACACCAACCAATCAGGCTGGAAATAACAGCGCCTTCTCACAAGGTATGATGTGGCATGAATATCCCAAGTCAACAGTTTGGATGGTTGGTCTGAACATAGGCTTATAATTAATTAAATGATAATTCATATGAATAATAGAATTGGATATATAAGCAAAGTGTTTCTGTGTGTGACATTGTTGTTGGGGGCTGCAGGATGTTCAGAATTTCTGGATGAAAGCGATCCTTCAAACCTTACGCCGGAGAGCTTTTATACACAGCCTAATCACGCAGACGCTGCGGTGGCTGCAGTCTACGCCTCTGCACGATTTTATGGCGACGGAGCCGGCATCTTCTCGTCAAATTGGCAGCTGCTGGAAGCCCCCACGGGAACGACTACAACAGAAACAGCTCAAAATTCTGACCTTAATAACTTGTATACACTTTCCTATGACGCGAATACAGGTCATATCCAGAATTGGTGGAGAGGTATATATTTAGTCACTGCAAATGCGAATCTTGTCATTGACAATGTTCCAAAAATAGTAATGGACGAAGCAGTCAAGACAAAGGTAATTGGCGAAGCACTCTTTTTCCGTGCCTGGGCTTATTTCTATGCCGTCAGACTCTGGGGCGACATTCCGTTGATAATTCATCCCCAGTCGTCAACTTCGGAAGATTTCTTCCCTGTCCGCACGCCTCAGGCGGAAGTTTATAATCAAATTGTGGCTGACCTGGTCCTTGCAGAACAGGCAGGATTACCCTGGACTGATAAGTCGGGACGAGTTTCTCAGTCTGCTGTTAAATCACTTTTATCCAAAGTTTACCTGACGATGGCGGGTCAACCACTCAATAAAGGTGTAGAGTACTTTACATTGGCAGCAAACAAAGCGAAAGAAGTCATTGACAACGCGGCAGGTATTGCTCTTTTTGATACTTACAAAAAGGTTCACGATCAAGCGTTAAAGAACACGGTCGAACATATTTTCATGCTGCAGTACAATGCGGATGTAGCTGAAAATCCTATGCAGAACATGTTTCCTAACTTTAAACCAGTGAGTTATCGCGGACCTTCCGGAACAGGTAGTACCATACCGACGCAGGATTTTTATGACTCCTATGATGCAGGTGATCTCCGGACCAAAGATCAGGAAGGATACTTTTACGATTCGTATTATACCAATGGAAACGGTGCACCGTTTTCCCTCGGTGCTCCTTATATCTTTAAACACTTCAATATCACCGCCAACGGTAGTCCTGGGGTTCCAGGCTCTGCAAAAGACAATCTCAACGTACCGATGATTCGTTTTGCGGAAGTTCTCCTGATTTATGCTGAAGCACAAAATGAGGTGACTGGTCCTACACAAGCTGCTTTCGATGCCTTTAAGTTGGTTAGAGACAGAGCGCAATTGGTTACACCCGGTTTTGGTACATATACGAAAGCAACGTTTCAGCAGGCCGTTTGGAGGGAGCGCTGGCTGGAGCTCTGCTTCGAGGGTATCACCTGGTTTGATATGGTACGCCTCAGAAAAGTATATAACCACACCACCAAAGGATTTGATGACTTCGTGGGGCACGTTAACAAGAATTCAAATCAGGCTCTACAGGAGAAACATTTGTTATTCCCGCTTACAAAAGCAGAAATGGTTAACAATCCAGAACTCACTCCTCAAAACCCGGGATATTAATATCCTGAATAGTATCAGTTTAGTTTAGTTATCAAGAACCCGTCAGCGATCTGACGGGTTATCTTTTTTATGGGTGAAGTTGGCGGCGAAACGCAATGGTTGTAATCCGGCGCCCTTCTCTTTGTAACATCTGCCCACTCCCAGCCGCTTCTTGCAATGGTTTGCAACCGCACACAGAATTAAACACCACCCACTCACGATCTTTGTGTTGTAATTTCCACCCGGGAGTGATACATTTAGTTCAAGCTCTTAAATATCTCTTCCGTTAGCCGCTTGTTTTTTTAAGAGACATTACAAACTCTCAAAGAGAAGACCGTCGTTTGTGTAAAATTATTGAGTTGTGAGTACAACTCGGACAGCCAGCTGACACTTCGGTATCCTCATCAGCACATGTTCCGCTACCACGTAATGGCCACTGGCCAGGGGCGGGCGCATTTTTGCAAACCACTGCTAACTATGAGGAATATATCGTTGACCATCCTTACCCTTATGTTGTCCCTGTTCTGCCATGGGCAAACACCATTTGAAAAGAAAACTTATGTGTACAAAACGGTTGAAAAAACTGCGATCCGTGCCGACCTGTACAGGAATACGGCAACCAAGGAAGCCCGGCCTGTAATCGTCTGGATCCACGGCGGAGCGTTGATCGGCGGAAACCGCCTCGGCTTACCTGAAGATCAACGGAAATTCTACATGGACGAAGGATACAATGTTGTTTCGATCGACTATCGACTCGCTCCTGAGACGAAGATTCCGGCAATCCTTGAGGATGTAAAAGATGCGATCACCTGGGTTCGTAAGAATGGGGCAATGCTTGGAATCGATCCATCGAAACTTTATGTCGTCGGTCACTCTGCTGGTGGTTATCTGGCGCTCGCCACCGGCTATATCCTGAAAGATCCTCCTAAAGGAATTGTGTCGTTTTATGGATATGGGGACATACGTGGCGATTGGTATGCCAAGCCTGACTCATTTTACGTCGCTACCCGTGCGCACGTGACTGAGCAAACGGCTATGAGTCGCATCGCGGATACAGTGGTAACGATGTCTGTCTCCGGCGACAATCGCGGTGACATCTATATGTATTGCAGGCAAAATGGTAAGTGGCCGTTGTTGGTAGGTGGAAAGGATCCCGTTAAGGATGAAAAATGGTTTTACCAGTATTGTCCGGCTAGAAATGTATCTGCTAAATATCCGCCTACGATACTGCTACACGGCGATAAGGACAGCGATGTTCCTTTTCAGCAATCGGTAGAGATGGACCGCGAGTTGACGGCAAAGAACGTAAAGCATAAGTTCATTCCGGTCAGGAATGGCGAACACGGGTTTGATCGGGCAACTGGCGTGTCGACCAATCCAGGCACCCAAGAAGTATTTGCCGAAGTCGCTTCGTTCCTGGCTACCTGTAGATAGTCTTAAGATGAGAGCCGCGCTTTTCCTGATTTGCCTTGGTCAGTTTACAATATTTCTGACTTGCTGTCGCCAAACGGAAAGGCCCACGAGGCTTGAACAAATAGCGGGCAGCGATGAAGCGTTGGCTTTCATGAAAACTTTTGAAGGCAGGGGTGTTCTTTCGGACAGCTCGGCTGCGACACCACCGGAAGATGCATTGGCAGCATTTAGTGTCGCGGATGATATCGAAATAGATCTTGTATTGTCAGAACCAGAAGTGACACAACCCGTGTTTATGACATTCGATCATCGTGGCCGTTTATGGGTCGTGCAATACAATCAATACCCCTATCCCGAGGGTTTGAAAGTGCTCAGTATGGATCAGCATATCCGTGCGCAGTATGACCGGGTTCCGCAGCCGCCGCCGGCGGGAGTGCGTGGTGCAGACAAGATTACTTTTTTTGAAGACAGTGACGGCGACGGGACATTTGAGAAATCCGTTGACGCCATCACCGGATTGAACATTGCCACAAGCGTCGCCTTCGGACGAGGTAAGATCTGGGTCATGGATGCTCCTTATCTTCTTTCTTACACGGACGCAGACGACGATGGCATTCCCGACGGAGATCCGAAGGTTGAGTTGAGCGGCTTTGGAATTGAGGATACTCATGCCGTTGCGAACAACCTGCGCTGGGGGCCTGACGGATGGCT
>DATHKA010000202.1:0-5618 GCA_035489615.1 Chryseolinea sp. | reverse complement strand
ACGCATCGCGCATCAGCAGCAAGCCACGGAAATGGCGGCTAACCGACCTTCCGCTGTCACCGCCCCAACCCTCGTGGTCACTCCCATACCCCTGGTCGCTTTCTGGATCATCTTCCTGATTTCTATCGGCTTCCTCTGGCTTGCGCCTAAACTTTAACCTATGCAATTCAAAAGAATGCCCATTGAGATCGAAGCACCCGAGGGAATCGGCTATGAGAACATCGCGTGCAATCTATCCGAGAGTTCGTATGCCGATCAACGATTAAGCGATCTCGGCATCAACATCGGAGACCTGCTATTGTATTATGGTGACCACAAAGGCAAGCGGGAACTGAGGGAACTGCTTTCTGCAGAAATCGGATTGCCTGCCGACAACGTGCTCATTACCTCCGGCGCAGCAACTGGTTTGTTTATCATCGCCACCTCGCTCCTGGACAAGGGCCATCACGTGGTAGTGGCCAAGCCAAACTACGCCACCAACCTCGAAACGCCGCGTGCGCTGGGAGCAGCAGTATCCTACCTTCGACTTACGTTCGAAAACAAATTCGATCTCGACCTACAGGAGCTCGAGCGGTTGATCACCCCAGCCACAAAATTCGTGAGCCTTACCTATCCTCACAATCCAACCGGTGTGACGATTGACGAGTCGAAGCTGCGCGCAGTTATTGCACTGGTCGAGGAAAAAGGAACCTATCTCATACTCGACGAGACGTATCGGGAAATGAGCTTCGGTCCGAAGCTGCCAATAGCGGCTACGTTGTCCGATCGGGTGATCAGCATCACATCCATGTCGAAATCATATGGATTGCCTGGCATTCGCATCGGATGGATCTCCTGCCAGAATGAACAACTCATGGAAACCTTCCTGGCCGCCAAAGAACAGATTTGCATTACAAACTCTGTGGTCGATGAAGAGATCGCGTTTCAGTACCTGCTTCAGAAGGAAAAACTCTTTGGCACCAACCTGACGAACATCAAGGAGAATTTTGCCAGAGTGACACAGTTTATGAACAGCCAAAGCGTGTTGGAGTGGGTAAAGCCGCAAGGCGGATGCGTTTGCTTTCCCCGGATACGCGCCGACATCAAAGTCGACATTGGCCGGTTCCACGACATCCTGCTTAACAAATATTCAACCTACGTTGGCAAGGGCCATTGGTTTGAAGAAGATGCGCGCTTCATCCGCATCGGCTACAGTTGGGATAAGCGGGAGAATCTGGACTTAGGTCTAAAAAATATCCTGAAAGCTATCGACGACGCACGCATCTCCTGACAAATTATTCGGATAACCCTGCCTCCAATGGCCCACCAAGGGGCCACACAATTATCAATTGTCATTCATTGCGTCTCTATCACCCTCACCAACTCATCATACCAGGTTTGTCCATATTTCCGAATAAGCGGATCGCGCAGGAACTTATAGACCGGCACCTGCAGCTCCTTGCCCAGGGCACAAGCTGGCGAACAGATGTGCCATTTATGGTAGTTCACCGCTTCAAAGTTTTTTTTCTGCGTTATGCGAATGGGATACAAGTGGCAGGATATCGGTTTCTTCCATCCGATAGCGCCATCATTATACGCCGCTTCAATGCCGCATTTGAGAATCCCCTTTTTATCGTAGATGGCATACACGCACTCGCGGCCGTCGATGACCGGTGTGACTAGATCCCCTTCGTCATCGATCGTATGGGTTCCCTGACGCTCTATTTCCTCGATGCCGCGCGGACTCAGGTAGGCCTTCACTTTTGGATAAATTTCCTCCAGTATGGCAAGTTCCTCCTCCAGCAGCGGCGCCCCAAAATCACCCTCTACACAGCAGGCACCCTTGCATTTCTCCAGGTTGCAAACGAATTCCTTGTCCCGGATATCGTCCGAAACCAATACCTCTCCGACTCTGATCATACCACAAAGTTAACCGTTAATTGCCTCCAAATACTAAAAAAGACTGTCAAAACAGCCATTGCCTGCTCAAATGGCCGGTCACACTTTAGGTCCGAGGCGTATATAGTTCTTAGGAACCACTATGCAGACATTCCTGAGCAGGCTCAACTACAGGCGCTATTTCGTCGGGCTTTTTACCCTGACTATGCCCTTCATGCTGGCAGTATTGGGAATTGGCGTACTGCTGCAGAACATCCACGATGGTCACCCCTGGAAAGAATGGGGCATCACCCTCGTGATGCCGTTTCTGGGTATATTTTACATCATCACCACGCTTATTCACTATTATCGGAAGTCGCCGAAAATATCCATCAACGACCATGAGATCTGGATTGGCGGCAAAGTGATCAGCGTTTCCGATATCGTGCTGGTGACTGTACGCGGTAAGAGTTCCGATACCGTGTTGTTTGTGCCCTACACTTTCGAATCAAGTTCTCTGTTGCTGGCCGATGGCAACCAGGTGGCGATCGCCGTTGAAAACTACGATAATGGCAACGTGATCAGAATGAATCTGAGCCGCCTTAACGACTTCGTTCTCGGCAAGGTAAAACACTTTCAACCGGTAGCCTCCCACGGCGATGATCAGCTCATTCGTCATCCCATCGACATCAACCGCGCACGAACGTTCAGGCTAATGCCCTGGAAGTCGTTTAACAACGTTTTATTTTTGGGTATGTGTCTGCTGGCGATCGTTGTAGCGTTCGACATCAGCCGGATCCTGCTACTCGTTTTTCCGGCAATTGTAGTGGTGTTGTTCTATTCTCTATTGATCAAACAGAATCACTATTTCCTAATAACTGATAATCACCTCGTGGTGCGATGCCTGTTCCTGCCGAGATGGGAACGCGCATTCCGGTTGGACGACATTCAGATTGTGGAGACGGAAGAAGTGGCGCGACAGCAGACAGCCCTGAAGCTGATGACGAGTGACTACAGGATCTATCGTTTCCAGTCGGGATTAATGAACTATGAAATGTTCGAGCAACTTATCCGGGCCATCCAGGTGCGTCGTGGCGTTTCGCTGGCTCAGACGTTGTTTCAGAGAAACCGGCAAAATTAGAGAAACGGCATTTCGTCGTTTGCCTTTAAAACAACTCGTACTGAAGATGCTCCGCACCGTTTACCTCGCGTTGGATCGAACGGGTAGAAAACTGCTTAGAGAAAAATCCAATATGGTAAGCCGGCAATTCCATCATCCGTGAATCCAGCTTGTGGGTCGACATAGCGGCATTGAGTCCTGCCACCAGGAGATTGTTTTGATAGAGACGTATCAATCGCCGGTAGAAATGATGATTGCTCTCCAGATCGTTCAACTTCGCCACCGACGAATCTCCCACGTACCGTCGTAGCACATCCGACTGTTCTTTCGCATAGTAGCGGCAGTCCATCCGGTTGTTTAACACGAATGTGAACGGCATCAAAAAGCTGCAGTTCATCGCTGCGAGTTTGTGCACCGTGCTGAGCGGCAGCTCCAATGAAAATGAATCTGCGAGACAAATGACGGCCACGCGTTTCCCGGGCTTCGAAGAGGGAATCATCGACAGAAACCGTTCCGGATCCCGCGCGCTTGTATGAATCACTTCGGTGTCGAGTGCAGGGAACAACCGACGAATACGAGTATCGAGGGCCTTCAATTGGTCTGCATCCCGCTCGCAAAAAATCCAACGCGTGTACGGAAGCGCATCCTTCATGGCGGCGAGAGCTGCGCCTGGAAAAATGTCCTTTTGATGTCCCGACGAGTATAAGCCACTTCCAGCAAAGAGGTCGACCAACACCACTTCGTCGGCGCGAGGGAGGGCATTCACTATGAATGCCTGCAAGTAGCTTTGCAGTACTTGAACCTTTACTTTAAACCAAGGCTCGGCGGCGCTGACACTTAATCCATCGTCAGAAAAACCGGGAACTGTTCCGCGCGATTTTGAGTTCAAAAAGTTATACGTTTAACTGCTGGCAGGCGCGACATGAAGCACATTGCTTCAACGCTGCTTTTTCAACTTGTTGTTCAAAATTAGCTTGTGCGAAGCGTTTCTACCAATCATTTTCACAAACACTGCTGATTTTTTTGCAGGAATGCCTTTGTACGCCTTTGCAAAAAGGATCAAAAGATAGATTTATGCCTAAAGGCGCGTACGATATTTTTGCTACGGCGTACGCGTACGCCTTTGCAAAAGGATCAAAAGATAGATTGTGAATAGTTGCCTGCTTGCTAACTTGTGCGCCATATGAATGATTACCTGGAGAGCTTGAATGAGCCCCAATACCAAGGGGTAGTGAATACGGAAGGACCATGCATGCTGATCGCAGGTGCCGGCTCGGGGAAGACCCGTGTGCTCACCTTTCGCATTGCGCAGCTTATTCGAAACGGTGTCGATCCCTTCAACATCATGGCGCTCACCTTTACCAACAAGGCTGCGCGCGAAATGCGTGAACGCATCGAGAAGGTGGTTGGTAACGATGCCCGCAACCTGTGGATGGGAACCTTTCACTCTGTGTTTGCCAGAATCCTTCGCGCTGAAGCGCATCACCTCGGCTATACGAATAACTTCACGATTTACGATACTGACGACTCGAAGACACTTATCAGGAACATTGTAAAAGAGATGGGCCTTGATGATGCCGTCTACAAGCAAAGCACGGTATACAACCGGATTTCGGCCGCGAAGAACAGCCTTATCAGCTGGCAGGACTACCAGAACAATCCTGAGTTGATGGCCGATGATGCCGCGAACATGCGTCCGGAAATAGCCAAGATCTATCGCGCTTATGCGCAGCGTTGCTTCAAGGCGGGCGCGATGGACTTCGACGATCTGCTCTTCAACACAGACAAGCTTTTTAAAGAACACCTCGAAGTGCTGAACAAGTATCAGCATCGCATCCACTACGTGCTGGTGGATGAGTTTCAGGATACCAACCTGTGTCAGTACTTCATTATCCGCAAACTTGCGGCGGTACGGCAAAACATCTGCGTAGTGGGCGACGATGCGCAAAGCATTTATGGTTTCCGCGGCGCTGATATCACCAACATTCTGAATTTCGAACGCGACTATCCCGATCTGAAAGTTTTCAAACTCGAGCAGAACTACCGCTCCACCCGGAACATCGTTAGCGTGGCCAACTCGGTAATCAAGAAGAATCGCGCGCAGCTGCCCAAAAACGTCTGGACTGCGAATGAAGACGGCAATATGATCGAGCTGATCAAGGCCGTATCTGATAACGAGGAGGGTCGCCTCGTCGCCTCATCTATCTTTCACGAGAAGATGCAGCATCAGCTCAAGTTCAGCGACTTCGCCATTTTGTACAGAACGAACAGCCAGTCGCGCGCGATTGAAGAGGCGTTGCGGCGGATGAACATCAAATACAAGGTGGTGGGTGGCCTTTCTTTCTATCAACGCAAAGAAATCAAAGACCTGCTCGCCTACATGCGCTACGCGATCAATCAACAGGATGAGGCTTCGTTTCGCCGCATTGTTAACCTGCCCAAGCGCGGCATAGGCGACTCTACCATCGACAAAGTGATTGTGGCGGCCAACGACCATGCTATCACCATCTGGGAAGTGGTGGAAAATGCCCAGTCATTCATTGGCGGGCGTGCAGCCACAGCGTTAGGCGACATCGTGACAATGATCAAGCGATTTGGCATTGAGGTGCAGCGAAAGGATGCGTACGATGCGGCATTTGAC